>JAFAAP010000146.1 GCA_023426505.1 Pseudomonadota bacterium | reverse complement strand
GTGCTGGATAACCGTACCTCATACCGCCCGTCGGGTGAGACGCCTTAGCAAGGACCAGGACCATGCCGGATTTCGCAGGACTCGTCGAAGAGCTCAAGCAGACCCGTGACGAGATCAAGCTCAAGATTCATCTTGGATCGAAGGACATTCAGGACGAATGGTCCGAACTCGAGCAACGCTGGAGGAGCTTCGAGAGCAGGGCCGAACTCGACAAGAGCGCCCGCGACGTGGGCGACGCGGTCAAGATCCTGGCATCCGAGCTCAAGGATGCCTTTGCCAAGGTCCGTAAGGCGCTCTGATCATGCGGGGTGACGCGAGCCTCCGCGCAGAGCTCGATGCCTTGCGGGGCGATCTTCACAAGCCCCCGGGAGGCAAACGGGCCCCGGCCGCGACCGAGTCGGCTCAGCAGGAAGCCGCCGACGGGGCAACGACGGGACCGGGGGGCAAATCCGAACTCGAAGAGCAGTTGAGCGAGTTGGGAGAGGTGCTGTCCGAATATACGGGAAGCATCGAGGATTTCGTGAAGGAACATCAACTGGCATCGATGCTGGCGGCATTCGTGCTGGGCGTAGCGGTCGGGCGCCTGCTGGGGAGAGGCTGAAGCCATGATGGACAACGTTGCCCGCAATCTTCGCGTCCTGTGGCGCGCCGAATCGATCATTGCGGATATTCGGGTCCGGCAGATGATGACCCGCTCCTCCCTGAGGGGCGTTGCGGCGCTGCTGGCTGCTTTCGCCTTTCTGATGGCCAATCTTTCCCTGTTCTTTGCCTTGCAGCAAACCTGGGGACCGGTCTGGGCGGCGGCTGCGATCGCGATTGCGAACCTTCTGCTGGCCCTCGTGCTGCTGATCGTCGCTCAGCGGTCGAAGCCGGGACGGGAGATGGAACTGGCCGTGGAGGTGCGAAACAGCGCCCTGCAGGCTCTCGAGGCGGATGCACAGGCCCTGCAGCAGCAGCTTTCGGAGTTCCGTGACGAGGTTCGCGGGGTCAGGGAGGCGGTGGTCGGGTTCGTGCGCCACCCGTTCGACTCGGTTCTGCCGAGCCTGCTCGTGCCGCTGGCGGGAGCCGTCATCAAGGGCTTGAAGAAGCAGGAATAGAGCCCTCTTCGGCGGGCGGGGCAGGTACGTTCGGGCCGGGGCATGGCAATGCCCCGGCCTGTCGCCCTTGTCAGGGGCGCTTGTCGGACGAACGCTTCTTGTGGTCCTTCGGACCCTTGCTGTCCTTCTTCTTGTGCGGGGGAGGGCCGCTTCTCTCCTTCGGGCCCTTGCCCTTAGGCCTGTCCCACGGCTTTCCGTCACGAGCCTTCATGTCATGGGATTTGCCGGGGCCGGCATCGGCCGGCTCGATGCGGATGTCCTCGTCATTGGCCTTGCGTGCGGCCGCGGCGAATTTGGGCGCGTGGGACTTCGCGATCTCGAATTTCGTCTCGCGGTCGAAGATCTTGATCGATCCGATCTCCTTCTTTGTCACATGGCCGAGGCGGCAGATGATCGGCAGGAGCCAGCGGGGATCGGCATTGTTGCGCCGCCCGACGCTCATGCGGAACCACACCATGTCCTCGGACGGCCGCTCGAAGCCACCCTCGGACCGATCCCGACCCTTATCCTTGAAGCCGCGCTGCCGCTCCTCCTGCCGCTCGCGCTTGTCCTTGCGCTGCCGCGGCTCGCGCTCCGCGCCCGCATCGATGATCTCTTCCGGTTCCGGGAGCTGGGCGCGGTGAAAGCGCACCAGGGCATTGGCGATCTCCTCGGCCGAGCGCTGGGCCAGGAGCGCCCGCGCTATGGCGAGATCCTCTTCCGTGACCTCTTCCGAGAAGATCGGGTCCTGCATCAGCCGCTCGCGGTCGCGCAGGCGGATCTCCTCTGCCGAGGGCGGGCCGGCCCAGGTCACGTCGACGCCGGCCATGTCGATCAGCCTCTCGGCCTTGCGGCGGCGCGTGTAGGGCACGAGCATCACGCAGGTTCCCTTGCGCCCGGCTCGGCCCGTGCGCCCGCTGCGGTGCAGGAGCGTCTCGTGGTCGTTCGGCAGGTCAAAATGGATCACGAGGCCGAGATCGGGGAGGTCGATGCCACGGGCGGCCACGTCGGTCGCCACGCAGACCCGGGCTCGCCCGTCACGCAGAGACTGGAGGGCATTGCTGCGCTCGTTCTGCGTCAGCTCGCCGGAGATGGCGACGGCCGCGAAGCCGCGCTCGATCAGGCTGGCATGCAGGTGCCGCACTGCCTCGCGGGTATGGCAGAAGACCATGGCGCCGCGGCTCTCGTAGAACCGCAGCACGTTGACGACGGCATGCTCGACCTCGTTCGGCGCAATCCTGAGCGCCCGATACTCGATATCGCCATGCGGCTCGTTCTCGACCAGCGTGTCGATGCGGTGGGCCTCGCGCTGGTAGCGGCGCGCCAGGGTGACGATGTTTCTCGGCAGGGTCGCGGAGAACAGAAGCGTGCGGCGCTCCTCCGGGGTCGCATCTAGGATGAACTCCAGGTCCTCTCGGAAGCCGAGATCGAGCATCTCGTCCGCCTCGTCGAGCACCACGACGCGCATTTTCGAGGTGTCGAGGCGGCCGCGCTCGAGGTGGTCGCGCAGGCGGCCGGGCGTGCCGACCACGATGTGGCAGCCATCGGCGAGGGCCCGCTGCTCCCGGCGCACATCCATGCCGCCGACGCAGGAGACGACGCGCGCTCCGGCCGGACCGTAGAGCCAGATGAGTTCCCGGTTGACCTGGAGGGCGAGCTCGCGGGTCGGCGCGATGATCAGGGCCAGCGGCTCGCGCGGCGCGTCGAAGCGCTCGGCATCGCCCAGCAGGGTGGAGGCCATGGCGAGGCCGTAGGCCACGGTCTTGCCTGAGCCGGTCTGGGCGGAGACCAGGAGGTCGCGGTCAAGGGCGTCCGATTGCAGAACGGCCGCCTGGACGGGGGTCGGATCGTTGTAGCCTCGCTCGGCAAGGGCGCGTTCGAGGCTGGGATTGGATTTTGGAAAAGGCATGTGAATAAGGCTGAACCGTGTCTGGGGAGCCCCGAGGGCTCCAGTAAGAATGATCAGCCGGAGGCAGCGGCGTCGTCTATTTCGTCGATGGACACCAGGAACACGACATCGATGTCGAGGTCGTCGTCATAGTCTTCGTCGTCTTCGTCGACCTCGTCCTCTTCGTCCAGGGCTTCATAGAAGGCATCGATTTCGTGTTCCGACGCCGGCCGTGTCGTCAAGGCAGCTGAGCCGTCCCATAGGGAGCGGCCCTCGCTCTTAAACGACTTTAAGTCATCTTTAAAGCTCTCGCTGAGAAAGAGTTCTTGGGCTTGCCCCTCATCCGCGTTCGTCACGGCGACCGCCTTGCCGTCTATTTCCAGGGTGACCATGGCTCTTCCTTCGCCTGCAGGTTCGTCAAAGCACTAACGCCTAGGTGCGAAATTCGATCAACCTGAACACTCTCAAGCTTTCGGGCCTTCAGCAAGGGTGTGAAAAGTCCTTAAGACCAGTATGGACACGAGGCGACCAATATGAGACCAGTTAACGCGTGAACGCGACTGGCCTTATCCCCCAATTCAGGTCTTTGGACCGAATGTCCCTGCCGGGCTCCCGTGTCAATGAGGACGGGATCGGCCTGCATGGGCCTTTTGCCTGGGTGATCGATGGGGCGACCGGGCTGTCCGACGAGCAGCTGACCTCCGGGGGCAGCGACGCCGCCTGGCTCGCAGGCCTTGTAGGCGACCGGCTGATGGAGCTTGCCGCTCAAGGGGAGGCCGGCTCCGTACTGGCCCGCCTCGAAGCGGATATCGGCGCCGTCTTTCGCGAGACCACGGCCCATGTCCAGTTCATTGACGATCACCACGCCCCTTCCGCCTGCCTCGGCCTGATCGCGGCCGAGCCGGGGGAGGCCGGAGAGGTCAGGGTTCAAGGGCGTTTCCTGGGCGATGTGGTGGCCCTCGTGCCGACGGAAGACGGGATCGTCCGGTGGACGGACGAGCGGGCCAAGCCGTTCGAGAAACGGACGCTGGCCGCCCTGGGGGGCCAGAAGCACGCGCCGGGCTCCATCCCCGAAGCCGTCAGGCGCCAGATTCTCGAGAACCGCACCAGGCTCAACCGGCCGGACGGCTACTGGGTCGTGAACCCGCTCCGGCCTTGGGCCGGGCATGAGCTGCGGTTCGAAGCCTTGGTGAGGCCGGGCGAGCCCATCGTGCTCGCGACCGATGGTTTCATGCGGCTCGTGGACGTGTTCGGAGCTTGCTCGGACAGCACCCTTCATGCCCGCCTCGCTGCCGGCGGGGGAGCCGATCTGATGCAGGAATTGCGGAAAAGGGAGCAAAGCGACCTTATGGCGGGCGCTTATCCCCGTGTTAAAACCCACGACGATGCGACGTTTCTCGTCATCGCCGCGGAGCCGTATGGCTGAAGGCATTCCGCAGGGCGTGGCCGAAGATCACGCCCTGCGGTGGGAGGACAAGGACTTCAACAATGAGGGAACTGACAATGAAACTGACCCGACGCATTCTGATGGGAGCCGCCGCGGGCAGCTTCCTGCTTTCAGGCACCGCCGCCATGGCGCAGACCGAGCTGACCTTCTGGAGTTGGCGCCAGGAGGACAAGGCCTTCTACCAGGACATCATCAAGCAGTTCCAGGCCAAGGAGCCCGGGATCACGGTGAAGTTCGAGACCTACGCGCCCGAGAACTACCAGACCATCCTGTCCACCGCGCTCGCCGCCGGCCGTGGCCCGGACGTGATCCAGGTCCGTGCCTACGGCAACCTCGAGACCATCGCGACCCCCGGCTACCTGCTCGCCCTCGACAAGCAGAACGTGCCGGAGCTGGCGAACTTCCCGGAGCCGGCGCTCGCCGCCGAGACCCTGCGCTCGGACGGCAAGGTCTATGCGGTGCCCTTCGCCATGCAGGCCCAGCTCGTCGTCTACAACAAGAAGATCTTCAAGGATAACGGCTTGAATCCGCCGAAGACCTGGGATGAGATGATGGCTCTGGCCCAGGCCCTGAAGGCCAAGAACATCAATCCGTTCTCCAACGGCACGGCAACGGCCTGGCAGAACGAAACCATCGTCGGCGGCCTGCTCTCCTCCATGCTCGGCAAGGAGTTCGAGGCCGACATCGTCTCCGGCAAGGCGAACTTCACCGATCCGCGCTTCGTCAATGCGCTCGCCAAGCTGAAGGACATCAGCCAGTACTTCGCGCCGAACTTCATCGGCGTGGATTATCCGTCCTCGCAGCAGCTCTTCGTGGCGGGCCGTGCGGCCATGTTCGCGGGCGGCTCCTACGAGGTGGCGAACTTCAAGAACCAGAACCCCACGCTCGACCTCGGCGTGTTCCCGGCTCCCGTCCTGAAGGCGGGCGACCAGGCTCTGATAGCCACCTATTATGACGGCGGCTACGCGGTGAACGCCAAGACGGAGAAGAAGGACGCGGCGCTCAAATTCGTGCGCTTCCTAGCGACGCCGGAATACGGCACCGCCTTCACCAACACGCTCAAGAACCTGTCGCCGATCAAGGGCATCAAGATCGAGGATCCGATCACCCAGGAAGTGGCGAAGCTCACCGAGAACGCCATGTCCTACCTGATGCTCGTGCGCTTCCGCTATCAGGAGCCGAGCGGCTCGGTGCTGCTGCAGTCGAACGTGCAGAAGATGCTCGCCGGCCAGCAGACCCCCGAGCAGGCCGCGGCCGAGATCAACAAGGGCATCGCGACCTACTACAAGCCGTTCCAGAAGTAACGCTTCTGCACGGGGCGGCGGTCTGCCATGTCCGCCGCCCTTTTTGACGAAGGTTTGAGCCCATGCCCGTCTCGCCCAAACAGGCCCGCACATGGAAGCACCGCAGCTGGGTGGCGTTTCTCATCGTCCCGCCGGCCGTCTTCATGACGCTGTTCGTGGTCTACCCGATCCTGTCGGCCTTCGCCTACGCCTTCTACGAGTGGCGGGGACTGGCGCGAGGCGAATTCGTGGGCCTTGCGAACTTCAGGGAGGTTCTGTTCGGGCCCACCATGGCGCCGGTGGTATGGAACGCGTTCCTGCATAACGTCTACGCGCTGATTGCGCTCATGATTATCCAGAACGGCGGCGGCTTCTTCCTGGCGTGGCTCCTCTACAAGGAGCCTTTCGGCTTCCGCTTCCACCGGGTCGCGGTCTTCGTCCCCGTCGTGCTCTCGACGATCATCGTCGGCTTCCTCTGGAAGCTCTTTCTCAATCCGAATTTGGGCCTCGTCAACCAGGCGCTCTACACGGTCGGGCTCGATTCCCTGGCGAAGCCCTGGCTCGGTGATTCCTCGACGGCGCTCGGCGCGCTGATCCTCGCCAATGCGTGGCACTTCGTGGGCTTCCCGACGCTCGTCTATCTCGCGGGCATGCAGCGCATCCCCTCCGAGATCATCGAGGCGGCCCGCCTCGACGGCACCACCGAGTGGCAGCTCCTCAAGAACGTCGTCTGGCCTCTGGTCGCGCCCAGCACCACGATCCTGTTCACGCTTCTCTTCATCGGCGCCTTCAACTGGTTCGAGATACCTTACGTAATGGCAGGGCTCGACGGCTCGCCCTTCGGCTCGACCGACGTGCTGGGGCTCGTCTTCTACCGCACCGCCTTCGGTAACCAGAGCGCCAGCATCCAGAACTTCGGCCAGGGCTCCGCGCTCGCCACGCTGATCTTCCTGTTCATCGTGGTGTTCGCGTCGATGCTCACCCTGTGGCTGCGCCGTCGGGAGATCCAGTTTTGAAAACCGAGGCCGAAACCCTGCACGGCGCGGCTCAGCCGCGGTCCATCTCGTTCGCGTTCCTGGCTCAGATCATTCTGATCATGAATTCGTTCATCATGCTCTATCCCGTCGTCGTGATGGTGCTTTCCGCCTTCAAGACAACCGGCGAGATCTTCGAGCATCCCTTCGCGCTCCCCGACTTCACGCAGGTGCAGAACTTCACCCGAGTACTCGGCGAGACCTCGATGCCGACCTACTTCGTGAACTCGATCATCGTGACGGGCGTGTCGATCCTCCTGATCCTCGTGCTCGGCACGATGGCCGGCTATGCCGTCGCTCGCTACGAGTCCCGCACCAACACCTTCATCCTGCTGTTCTTTCTCGCGGGACTCATGCTGCCCCTGAAGCTCGCGGTCATCCCGCTCTTCATCCTGCTGCGCGACCTGGGCCTGCTCGACACCCGTTGGAGCCTGATCGTCACCTACACGGCGATCGGGCTGCCGTCCGCGGTGTTCATCATGGCAGGCTTCCTGCGCTCGCTGCCCTCGGAGCTCGAGGATGCGGCCCGCATCGACGGGGCGTCGGAGCCGCGCATCATGTGGTCGGTCATGCTGCCGCTCGCGCGCCCGCCCATGGCGATCGCGGCGATCCAGAACGCGGTGCCGATCTGGAACGACTTCTTCTTCCCGCTCGTGTTCATCCAGACCGACGCCTACAAGACCCTGCCGCAGGGCCTGACCACCTTCATGGGCGAGTACACGACGGACTGGGGCATGCTGTTCGCCGGCCTCACCATCGCGGCCGCGCCCATCACGCTGCTCTACATCGCCCTGTCGCGCCAGTTCATCCAGGGCATGACGGCCGGCGCGGTGAAATAGGGGATGACCGTGCTGATCCCGAAGGGCACCCTCGTCGTCTCCTGCCAGGCCCGCGCCGACAACGCGCTGCACGGCCCCGTCTACATGGCCGCCATGGCGCTCGCGGCCGAGGCCGGCGGCGCGAAGGGCATCCGGGCCAACGGAGCGGAGGACGTGGCGGCCATCCGCGCCGTCACGAAGCTGCCGATCATCGGCATATCGAAAGTGTGGGACGATCGCTTCCCGGTCTACATCACGCCGGACTTCGACAGCGCCGCCAGGGTCGCCGAAGCCGGCGCCGACATCATCGGCATCGATGCGACTCCGCGCCCGCGCAACGGCGAGCCGGTCGAGCGCCTGATCGCCCGGATCCGCCACGAACTCGGCCGGGAGGTCTTTGCCGACATCTCGACGCTGGAGGAGGGCAGGGCGGCCGCCGCCTGGGGCGCCACCTATGTGGCGACGACGCTTTCCGGCTACACGGAGGAGACTGCGCCGCGCAAATCCGTGGGGCCGGATTTCGACCTCCTGTCCGCGCTGGTCGAAGCGGTGTCGGTGCCGGTCGTGGCCGAGGGCCGCTTCGACACGCCCGATCTCGTGGCGGAGGCGCTGGCACGCGGCGCCCACGCGGTCGTGGTCGGAACGGCGATCACCAATCCGCGCGAGATCACGAAGAAGTTCGTCCGGGCCATCGAAGCCCGGACCGGCAACGGACCATAGCCGCCTCCCGACCGGGGGCGCATCTGTCACAGGACGGAGCTTGAGATGGCAAACGTATCGATCCGCGATGTCCGCAAGTCCTTCGGGACGGTGTCGATCATCAAGGGCGTCGACATCGACATCCGGGACGGCGAGTTCGTCATCCTGGTCGGTCCCTCGGGCTGCGGGAAATCGACCCTCCTGCGCATGATCGCGGGGCTCGAGGACATCACCGACGGCGAGATCCGCATCGGCCCGCGGGTGGTGAACGACGTGCCGCCGAAGGACCGCGACATCGCCATGGTGTTCCAGTCCTATGCGCTCTACCCGCACATGACGGTGGCCGAGAACATGGCCTTCTCGCTGCGGCTCAAGGGAATTCCGAAGGCCGAGCAGGCTAAGCGCGTGCAGGATGCGGCGGCGTCGCTCGGCCTCACGCCGCTCCTCGACCGGTATCCGCGCCAGCTCTCGGGCGGGCAGCGCCAGCGCGTCGCCATGGGCCGGGCCATCGTGCGCGACCCGCAGGTCTTCCTGTTCGACGAGCCGCTCTCCAACCTCGACGCCAAGCTGCGCGTCGCCATGCGGGCCGAGATCAAGGAGCTCCACCAGCGCCTCAAGACCACCACGGTCTACGTCACCCACGACCAGATCGAGGCCATGACCATGGCCGACAAGATCGTGGTCATGCACGATGGCGTCGTGGAGCAGGTCGGCGCGCCGCTGGAACTCTACGACCGTCCGGCCAACCTCTTCGTGGCCGGCTTCATCGGTTCTCCGGCCATGAACTTCATCGACGGGCGGCTGGACGCGTCGGGCCTCGTCCTGTCGAGCGGTGCGGTCCTGCCTCTGGACCGGACGCCCCCGGTCGCGGCGGGATCGAAGCTCACCTACGGGATCCGGCCCGAACACCTCCAGATCGCCCCGGCGGGCACCCCGGGCGCCATCCCGGCGACCGTGGCCGTCGTCGAGCCGACCGGGTCGGACACCACGCTCATCGTCAAGGCCGAGGGCGGGAACCTCACGGTGCTGCTGCGGGAGCGCTGCGACCTGCGGCCGGGCGAGGCCGTCGCGCTCAAGCCTGTTTCCCATCAGGCCCACCTCTTCGACGAGGCCGGGCGGCGGGTGGCGACGATTTAAAGGCAGGCAGGCGCTTGGGCGGAGAGACGAGGCAGGTTATAACACAAACGTGAAGGCACCCCCGGCCTGCTCGGGTGTACCCATCTGGAAGCTTTTTCCAATCGAGGTGCTGCCGTGTTGATCCGCCGCCCTTCCGACATCCTCCCGTCCAAGATCACGCCGCGGGACGTTTATATCAATCGCCGCCGTTTGCTCGCAGGCGCGGCCGGCCTCGCCCTGGCGGCCGGCCTGCCGAAGCCCTCGCGGGCCGCGGCCCTCAACGCGGTGAAGAGCCCGCTTTCGGCCACAGACGAGAAGCTGACGAGCCGCGAGGACATCACCACCTACAACAACTACTACGAGTTCGGCACCGACAAGGCGTCTCCCGCCGCCAAGGCCAAGTCGCTCAAGACCTCGCCCTGGACCGTCAAGGTCGACGGTTTGGTCGCGAAACCGGCCGATTACGCCCTGGAGGACATCCTCAAGCCGGTGACGCTGGAGGAGCGGATCTACCGCATGCGCTGCGTCGAGGGATGGTCGATGGTCATTCCGTGGGTCGGCTTCCCGCTGGCCGACCTGATCAAGCGCGTCGAGCCCCTCGGCAGCGCCAAGTACATCGCCTTCGAGACCGCCTACCGGCCCGACGAGATGCCCGGCACCGACACGATCTTCCCGGTCCTCGACTGGCCCTACGTGGAAGGCCTGCGGATGGACGAGGCGATGCATCCGCTGACCATCCTGGCGGTCGGCCTCTACGGCGAGACCCTGCCGAACCAGAACGGCGCGCCGATCCGGCTCGTGGTACCGTGGAAATACGGGTTCAAGGGCATCAAGTCGATCACCCGCATCAGCTTCGTCGAGAAGCAGCCGGAAACCGCCTGGAACAAGCAGGCGCCCGAAGAATACGGCTTCTACGCCAACGTGAACCCGAAGGTGGACCACCCGCGCTGGAGCCAGGCGACGGAGCGCCGGATCGGGGAGGGCGGGCTGTTCGTGAAGCGGCGCCCGACGCTGCCCTTCAACGGCTATGCCGACCAGGTGGCGCAGCTCTATGCGGGCATGGACCTGAAGAAGTTCTACTGATGGCCGGACCTGTTTCTGCGCAGGGGGCCAAGCGCGGCTTCGCCGTGCCTCAGGTCCCGAAAATCGCCGTCTACGTCGTCGGCTTCATCCCGGCCGTCTGGCTCTTCTACGAGGGCGTCAACGACCGCCTCGGGGCAGACCCGATGCGGTATCTGGAGCAGGCGCTCGGGCTATGGGCCCTGCGCTTTCTCATCGCCAGCCTGACGGTCACGCCGCTGCGGCAGCTTACCGGCGTCAACCTGCTGCGCTACCGCCGGGCGCTGGGGCTGCTCGCCTTCTACTATGCGGCCCTGCATCTCGTGACCTATCTCGTGCTCGACCAAGGCCTGGACTTTGCGGCGATCTGGGCCGACATCGTGAAGCGGCCCTACATCACCATCGGCATGGCGACCTTCGTCATCCTCATCCCGCTGGCGGCGACCTCGAACAATGCCGCGATCCGGCGGCTCGGCGGGCAGGCCTGGGCGCGCCTGCACCGTCTCGTCTATGTGGCGGCCATCGGGGCGGCCCTGCATTTCCTGCTGGTGGTGAAGTCCTGGCCGCCGGAGCCCCTGGTCTACACGGCCATCGTCCTCGCGCTTCTCGGCTACCGGCTCGTCCGTTCGCTTGCGAAGAAGGCGTCCCCGAGGCGGCGTCCTGCTTGAAGCGCGGGGCGGCTCCGCTAGGATGCCGCCTTGGCCACAGCGGCATCGGACGGAGAGACCACATGCATCGACTGCGCCAGCTCTGGACGTCGGCAATCCGGGCGATCGCCGTGTCTCTCGTGCTCGCCGTCTCGGCCCAGGGCGCGGCGGCGCAGACGAAGCCGGTTCTGGTCTTCGCGGCCGCGAGCCTGAAGAACGCCTTCGACGAGATCGGCGCGGCCTGGACCCGCGAGTCGGGCCGGAAGGTCACGATCTCCTATGCGGGCAGCAACGCCCTCGCCAAGCAGCTGGAAGCGGGCGCGCCCGCCGACATCTTCGTTTCGGCCGATCTCGGCTGGATGGACTACGCGGCATCGAAGAACCTTGTCCGGCCCGACACGCGGGTGAACCTCCTCGGCAATGCGCTCGTGCTCGTCGCCCCGAAGGATTCCGCCCCTGCGGTGGCGATCCGCCCCGGCGTCGATCTCGCGGCCGCGCTCGGCTCCGGCCGGCTCGCCATGGGTAACGTGGATGCGGTGCCGGCGGGCAGGTACGGCAAGGCGGCGCTGGAAAAACTCGGCGTCTGGGAGGGTGTGAAGGACAAGGTCGCGCAGGCCGAGAACGTACGGACGGCGCTCCTCTTCGTGTCGCGCGGGGAGGCCCCGCTCGGCATCGTCTACAAGACCGATGCGGCCTCCGACCCCAACGTGAAGGTCGTGGCGGAGTTTCCCGCCGACACCTACCCGCCGATCATCTATCCGGTCGCGCGCCTCAGGACATCCGATAATCCCGACGCGCAGCCCTTCCTCGATTTCCTGCGCTCCAAGCCCGCAAGGGCCTTGTTCGAGAAGCAGGGCTTCACCTTCGTCGACAAGCCGGCGACCGGTTCGTGAGCGACTGGCTCTCTCCCGAAGAATGGACCGCGGTCGGCCTGAGCCTGAAGGTTGCGCTGACGGCCATGGCGGCGAGCGTCCTGCCGGGCATCGCGGTGGCGCTGCTCTTGGAGCGCGGGCGCTTCTGGGGACGGCAGGTGATCGACGTCCTGATTCATCTGCCGCTGGTGCTGCCGCCGGTGGTCGTCGGTTATTTCCTCCTGCTCGGCTTCGGACGGCGCGGGCCCATCGGCGCTTTCCTGGCCGAGCAGTTCGGGATCGTGTTCTCGTTCCGCTGGACCGGCGCGGCGCTCGCCTGCGCCATCATGGGATTCCCGCTGCTCGTGCGCGCCATCCGGCTCTCCATCGAAGTGGTCGACCGCAAGCTGGAGGATGCGGCCGGGACCCTTGGAGCTCACCCGGTCTTCGTCTTCTTCGCCGTCACCCTGCCTCTGATCCTGCCGGGAATCCTCGCCGGCATGGTGTTGTCCTTCGCCAAGGCCATGGGCGAGTTCGGCGCCACCATCACCTTCGTGTCGAACATTCCCGGCGAGACCCAGACCCTGCCGTCGGCGATCTACACTTTCACGCAGGTTCCGGGCGGCGAAGCGGGCGCCCTGAGGCTCACCCTCGTGTCCGTCGCGGTCTCGGTCGCGGCGCTCCTCGCGTCGGAATGGATGGCTCGCCGCGTCCGGCGGAGGCTTGCCGCCTGATGGGCCTCGACGTCGATATCCGGCACGATCAGGGCGACTTCGCGCTCCGTGCCGCGTTTCGCTCCGAGGGCCGCCTCACGGCCCTGTTCGGCCCGTCGGGCTCCGGTAAGACGACCCTGGTGAACGCCATCGGAGGCCTGATCCGCCCGTCTTCAGGACGGATCGAGGTGAACGGCCGGGTTCTCGTCGACACTCGGCGCGGGATCTTCGTTCCCAAGCACCGCAGGCGGATCGGCTACGTGTTTCAGGAAGGGCGCCTCTTTCCGCATCTGAGTGTGCGGCGGAACCTGCTGTTCGGACGCTGGTTCACGCCCCGGGACCAGCGCAAGGCGAGCTTCGACGCCATCGTCGATCTGCTCGGGATCGGACATCTCCTGACCCGCCGTCCGGCCACGCTGTCCGGCGGAGAGAAGCAGCGGGTCGCCATCGGCCGAGCGCTCCTGGCCGACCCGCAGCTCCTGCTCATGGACGAGCCGTTGGCATCCCTGGACGAGGCTCGCAAGGCTGAGATCTATCCCTATCTCGAACGGCTCAGGGACGAGGGCGGAGTTCCGATCGTGCTCGTCAGCCACTCGGTGGCGGAGATCGCCCGGCTTGCGACCTCCATCGTGGTCCTGTCGGAAGGGCGGGTGAGGGCCTCCGGGCCGGCTGCCGAGATCCTGATGCACGGCAACCTTCTGCCGCAGCCGGATCGGGGCGAGGCGGGCGCACTGGTCGAGACCCGGGTCGCGGGCCACGATGCCGCCTACGACCTGACCTATCTCGAAGCGAGGGGCGGCATCCTGACCGTGCCGCGCCTTCCGCTCCCGACGGGAGCGCATCTGCGCCTGCGCCTGCGCGCCCGCGACATCATCCTGTCCCTGCATGCGCCCGAAGGCCTGAGCGCCCTGAATGCGCTGCCGGCGATGGTCGTGGCCATCGACGAGCCGGACGGGGCCGGCGTGGACGTGGCGCTCGACTGCGCGGGCGATGCCCTCGTGGCGCGGCTCACCCGCAAATCGGTGAAGACGCTTGGCCTCATGCCCGGGCTCCCGGTTCACGCCATCATCAAGAGCGTCGCGTTCGACCAGGAGGCCCTTGCCCGGATGCCGCCTGCGGACGACTTATGAGACAGTCTTCCCAGGGCTTGCGCGACGGGACCCGGCGTGTAGCTTGACCCCCGATTTTCTTTCCAGAGGCAGGATCATGAACGATCAATTCCGGAACCCGTCCCAGGCGACCTCCCACGAGGCGCTCCTCGACCGTCTGGCCGAGGTGACCGTGCGCGTGGGGCTGGGGCTGAAACCGGGGCAGGAGGTCGTCATGACGGCGCCTCTCGATGCGGTGCCGCTCGCGCGCCGCATCACGGAGCATGCCTACAGGGCCGGGGCCTCTCTCGTCACGACCCTGTTCTCCGACGAGGAGGCGACGCTCCTGCGCTTCCGCCACGGGCGCGACGAAAGCTTCGACACGGCTGCGGCGTGGCTCTACGACGGCATGGCCGCCGCCTTCAAGAACGGCGCCGCGCGCCTCGCCATTGTCGGCGAGGATCCGTCCCTGCTTGCCAACGAAGATCCGGAGAAGGTCTCCCGCGCCAACCGGGCGCGCTCGAAGGCCTACATGCCGGCCCTGAACCTGATCGCGGGCTTCGACACCAACTGGACGATCGTGTCAGCCGCCACCCCCGCCTGGGCCAAGACCGTGTTCCCGAACGATCCGGAGGATGTGGCGGTCGCCAAGCTGTGGAGCGCGATCTTCGCGGCGTCCCGCGCCGACACGCCGGACCCGATCGCGAACTGGGCCGCGCACAACGCCAACCTTCAGGCGCGCACGCGCATGCTCAACGAGAAGAGCTATGCGGCCCTCCATTTCCGCGGCCCCGGCACGGACCTGCGGGTCGGACTGGCGGATGGGCACGAGTGGAACGGCGGCTCGACCACGGCAAAGAACGGCGTGGTCTGCAACGCGAACATCCCGACCGAGGAGGTGTTCACGACTCCGCACAAGGACCGCGTCGAGGGCTACGTGACCAGCACCAAGCCGCTCTCCTATCAGGGCACCTTGATCCAGGACATTCAGGTGACCTTCGAAGGCGGCCACATCGTCGAGAGCAAGGCCCGCACCGGTGAGGCCGTGCTCGCCAAGGTCCTCGAGACAGACGAGGGCGCACGCCGCCTCGGCGAGGTGGCGCTCGTGCCGTATTCCTCGCCGATCTCGCAGAGTGGTCTCCTGTTCTACAACACCCTCTTCGACGAGAACGCCTCCAGCCACATCGCTCTCGGCCAAGCCTACAGCAAATGCATTCGCGGCGGCGGCGCGATGAGCGAGGAGGAACTCGCGGGGCGCGGATCGAACCGCAGCCTGATCCATATCGACTGGATGATCGGCTCGGATCAGATCGACGTCGACGGCATCACGGCATCGGGCGAAGCCGAGCCGCTCATGCGCAAGGGCGAGTGGGTAACTGCGTAACAATGCGCCGAGAGGCAACAGCATAGCTGCTAACTTCGCAGTGCCCCAATGCATTAACGACATGTAAACGGGGCTTGACGCCGGCCCCTTCTGCCTGTGTTTTGTCACAGGTATTAAAGAGGTCCTGCCCTGGCATCGCGTCAGGGCAGCGATTTATCATGAGTCATTGATTGATGTCGGACACCGCAGCCAAGCCAGCATCCGTTCACGCGCCCCTCCTGTCCGTGCGCTCCCTCTCCGTCGAGTTCGGCAGCCGCGAGAGCGCCTTCCGGGCCGTGAAGGAGGTCAGCTTCGACGTGATGCCCGGGCGCACGCTCGCGGTGGTGGGTGAATCCGGATCGGGCAAATCCGTCACGTCGCTCGCGATCATGCGGCTCACCGACTACACGGGCGGCCGCATCGCCGGCGGCGAGGTGCTGTTCCGCCGCTCCGAGCAGGAGACGCTCGACCTCGTGAAGGCCTCCGACGCCACGCTCCGGGAAATCCGCGGCAACGACATCGCGATGATCTTCCAGGAGCCGATGACGTCGCTCAACCCGGTCTTCACCGTCGGCAACCAGATTTCGGAAACGCTCACGCTGCACGAGGGCCTGAACGCCCGTGATGCGCGCCTGCGGGCGAAAGAGCTGCTGCAGAAGGTACGGCTTCCCGACGCCGACAAGCTTCTCGACCGCTATCCGCACCAGCTCTCCGGCGGCATGCGCCAGCGCGTGATGATCGCCATGGCGCGCGCCTGCAATCCCAAGCTCCTCATCGCCGACGAGCCGACCACCGCTCTCGACGTGACGATCCAGGCGCAGATCCTCAACATCATCCGCGACCTGCAAGCCGAGATGGGCACGGCCGTGATCTTCATCACCCACGACATGGGCGTTGTCGCCGAGATGGCGGACGACGTGGTGGTGATGTGGAAGGGCGACAAGGTCGAGCAGGGGCCGGTGCGCGAGATCTTCGCAGCGCCGCAGCATCCCTATACGCGCGCGCTGCTCTCGGCCGTGCCGCGGCTGGGCAGCCTCAAGGGCCAGCCCCTGCCGAAGCGCACGCCCGTCATCGTGATGGATGGCGGCGTGCCGAAGCAGGTCGGCGAGACCCATGTCCAGAACACGGCCGACTACACGAAGCCCATCCTCCAGGTCGACAAGCTCACGACCCGTTTCGATGTGGGCAAGACCTTCTTCGGGCGCGTGACGCACCGTGTACACGCGGTCGAGGAGGTGAGCTTCGACATCTTCCCCGGCGAGACCCTGGCGCTGGTGGGCGAATCCGGCAGCGGAAAGTCCACCATCGGCCGTACGCTCCAGCAGCTCATCGAGCCCACGGGCGGCACGGTGCGCTTCGACGGGCGCGACATGGCTGCCATGAGCCAGGGAGAGCGGCGCCGCTTGCGGCAGGAGATCCAGTACATCTTCCAGGATCCGTTCGCGTCCCTCGATCCGCGCCACACGGTCGGCTACAGCATTGCCGAGCCGATCATCGTCCACGGGCTGATCAAGGACCGCAAGGCCATCGATCGGCGTGTGCAGGAGCTGCTCGAGCAGGTCGGCCTGCAGCCGCAGCACGCCAAGCGCTACCCGCACGAGTTCTCCGGCGGCCAGCGCCAACGCGTCTGCATCGCCCGTGCGCTGGCGAGCGACCCGAAGCTCATCATCGCGGACGAGTCCGTTTCGGCCCTCGACGTGTCGATCCAGGCGCAGATCGTGAACCTGCTCATGGAGCTTCAGGAGCGCCGGCGCCTGTCCTATCTCTTCATCACCCACGACATGGCGGTCGTGGAGAAGATCAGCCATCGCGTCGCCGTGATGTATCTCGGCCAGATCGTCGAGATTGGCACGCGCCAGGCGGTGTTTGAGAACCCGCAGCATTCCTATACCCGCAAGCTCTTGTCGGCGGTTCCCATCGCGGATCCGCAGCGCGAGCGCGCCAAGACCCGCATCGAGGGCGAGATCCCGAGTCCGGTCCGGCCGGTCGGACAGGAGCCCGCCATTCACCGCATGCGCGAGGTCGAGCCCGGCCACTGGGTGGCGATCGAGGCCGACCAGCTCCGTGGGGCAGCCTGAACTCAGTTCATTGGGAGACGACAGATGAGATTTTCACGAACCTTGAAGGCGCTGGGCTTCACGGTCGCAACGGCGCTGGCGCCGCTGATGGCCGCGAACGCGCAGGCCGCCGGCACGATCACGGTGGCGGTCGCCATCGACCCCGGCAGCTGGGACCCGATCGACACCTTCCTGGTCGACTGGTCGTCCGCCGCCAACAACATGTTCGACGGCCTGACCGCCCGCGGCGCCGACATGAAGCTGAAGCCAGGCCTTGCGACGAGCTGGGAGATGCTCGACGACAACAGCCGCATCCGCTTCAAGCTGCGCGAGAACGTTAAGTTCCACAACGGCGAGCCCTTCAACGCGGCCGCCGTGAAGTTCACCTTCGACCGCCTGCTCGGCGAGGAGGGCAAGAAGGGCCCGCAGCAGTCGAACTACAACACGATCGACCGGGTCGAGGTCGTCGACGACAACACGGTCGACTTCGTCATGAAGCAGCCCGATCCCGTCCTGCTGACGAAGCTCGCGGGCTACGGCGCCATGATCGTGCCGCCCAAATACATCCAGGAGAAGGGCGAGGACTACTTCAACACCCATCCGGTCGGGACGGGCCCGTTCAAGTTCGTCGAGTACAGCCCCAAGGTCAGCCTCACGCTTGAGGCGTTCTCCGAGCACTGGGGCGGCGCGCCGAAGCTCGACAAGGTCGTGACGCGCTTCATCTCCGAGGCGAACACGCAGGTCGCCGAGCTCCAGGCGGGCCGCATCGACGTGGCGACGCTGATTCCGTTCGGTCTCGCGCCGACGGTCGAGAAGAGCGCGAATCTCGAGCTCTTGAGCATCACCGGCCCCACGGTCGTGTCGCTGCGTCTCAACACCAAGAACGGCATCACCAAGGACGAGAACGTCCGCAAGGCGCTGATCATGGGAATCGACCGCGATGCGATCATCAAGGCGGTGCTCCTCGGTCACGGCAAGCCCATCGCGAGCTTCCAGTCCGAGCTGTCCTTCGGCAACGACCCGGCCCTGAAGCCGCTGCCCTTCGACCTGGCCAAGGCCAAGCAGATGCTGCAGCAGGCCAAGGTTCCGGCGGGCTCTCCGGTGAAGATCGACTTCCGCGGCAATGACGCGACCTTCCGCGAAGTGGCGCAGGCGGCGGCGGGCTACCTGCAGGCGCTGGGCCTCAAGCCCTCGCTGCAGCCCTACGAGCCGCCGGTGCTGCTCAACGACATCATTCCGAACGGCAAGACGGGCGAGGCCTGGCACCAGGCCTGGGGCGGCTGGACCTTCGACTACGACAACACCGCCTACCTGATGTACCACTCGGGCGAGAAGTGGAACCCGTACGACAACGATCCGAAGCTCAACGAGATGCTCGAGAAGCAGCGCACGATCTACGACGTGAAGGAGCGCGAGAAGCTCCTGCAGGAAATCGCCCGCTACGTGGCCGACCGGGCGCTCGAGATCCCGCTCTACAACCAGAACACCCTCTACGGGGTGAACAAGCGGGTGAAGAACTTCGACGCCCCGTCGGACCGCCGCTTCCGCTTCCAGGAAACGAGCGTCGAGTAACGCTTCGATCCGGGCGCCCCGAGGCGCCCAGATCCACCGCAACCGACGGGGCCCCGCGCGCGCGGGGCCGTTTTTCCAAAGGCCCAGGAAGGATCACCGCATGGCGGGCTTCATCCTCAAACGATTGCTGCAGGCCATCTTCGTGGTCCTCGCCGTGACGCTGATCGTCTCCTTCGCGATCCGGCTGTCGGGCGACCCGGCGGTGATGCTCATGGGCGGCGGTGGCAACGTCACCGAGCAGGATCTCCAGAACATCCGCCAAGCGCTCGGCCTCGAACGGCCGTTCTACGTCCAGTATCTCAGCTTCCTGGAAGGAATCCTGGTCGGCGATTTCGGCCGCAGCTTCATGGGCGGAACGCCCGTGTCGACGCTCATCGCCCACGCGCTTCCCTCGACCCTGCTCCTGGCCTTCACGTCGCTTCTCGTCTCCATCGCCCTGTCGGTGCCGCTCGGCGTCTATGCAGCACTCAACCGCGGGCGCTGGCCGGATCAGCTCCTCCGAATCCAGTCGCTCGTGGGCCTGTCGTTCCCGAACTTCTGGCTCGCGATCATGATGGTGCTGCTCTTCTCCATCGTGCTCGGCATCCTGCCGCCGAGTGGCATGGAGGGGCCCGAGAGCTTCGTCATGCCGGCGCTCACCATGGCGATCATCCTCACGGCCACGAACGTGCGCCTCGTGCGCACCTCGATGCTGGAGACGCTCTCGCAGCAATACATCATGGTGGCCCGCTCCAAGGGGTTGGCCGACCGGGTTGTGCTCTACAAGCACGCCCTGCGCAACTCGGCCATTCCGCTCGTGACCTATATCGGCCTCCAGTTCGGCAGCCTGATCGGCGGCATTGTGATCGTCGAGCGCGTGTTCAACTGGCCCGGCATGGGCACGCTCGCCTTCGACGCCATCTCGGGCCGCGACTACCCGGTGCTGCAGGGCACGATCACGGTGCTGGCGCTCTTCATCGTTCTCATCAACCTGCTGGTCGACATCGCCTACGGGCTGATCGATCCGCGCATCCGGACGGAGTGACGCCGATGGCAGGAACTCAGGCCGTTCCATCCCCGAGCCGCCGGCGCTTCCGCTCGCTCGAATTCGCGCTCGGCATCATCCTCACCGGCGGCATGTGCCTCGCCGTGCTCTTCTCCGGCGTGCTGTTCCCGGACGGCGGCGAGAGCATGGACCTGATGGCTCGTCTCATCCCGCCGTTCCAGAACCCGGCACACATCCTCGGCACCGATCCGCTCGGCCGCGACGTGCTGGCCCGCGTCATCGTGGGCGGCAAGATCTCGCTAACGGTCGGCATCCTGTCGGTGCTCGGCGCGGTCGTGGTCGGCACGCTGGTCGGCCTGATTGCGGGTTATTACCGCGGCATCGCCGAGGTGGTGCTGATGCGCTTCGCCGACATCCAGCTCGCGCTGCCCTTCATCCTCATCGCCATCATGTTCCTGGCGATCCTCGGCACCGGCGTCGACAAGGTGATCTTCTTCATGATCGTCGCCCAATGGGTGCAGTATGCCCGCCTCGTGCGCGGCTCGGTGCTGGCCCTGCGCGACCGGGAGTTCATCCTGTCGGCCCGCGCCATCGGGGTCGGCAACGGGCGCATCATCTTCACGCACATCCTGCCCAACGTGCTGGGCCCGATCGTCATCCTCATGACGCTCAACGTCGCCAACAACATCCTGCTCGAGAGCAGTCTGACCTTCTTAGGGCTCGGCGTCGATCCGCTCATCCCGAGCTGGGGCGGCATGCTGGCCGACGGGCGCACCTACCTGCAATCCGCCTGGTGGGTCAGCGTCTTCCCGGGCCTTGCCATCATGTTCACCGTGCTCGGCCTCAACCTCCTGGGCGACTGGCTGCGCGACCTCCTGGATCCAACGGGACAGACTTCGAAATGACCATTCTGCTCGACACGCGCATTCCCCGCACCCTCGACGTCCTGCTGCGCGATTGGGCCGGCGAGGCCAACAGGGGTGCATCTCTCGAGGCCTGGCTGTTCGAGGACGAGGCGGCGCGACGGGAGGGTGAATTGGCGCTGTCCCGCGCGGGCGTCACAGCGCGGCTGCGCAGCGCCTACAAGCCGCTCGTGCACGCCTTCCTGGAGGAGATCGACCTCGCGGGCGTCAAACGCATCACGGTCCGCTATCCCGTTCACGAGGAAGCTGATCCGAAGCGCTTCCTGTCGGAAGCCTATCCGTTGGCGGCCCTGCTCGACGGCATCGAGACGGCGTTCGAGCCGGGAGAGGCCGACCTTACCTACAAGGTGACGGCAGAATACGAGGACGGGCGCACGGAGGAGCATACGGTCTTCGCGCCGAACCGCCTGCGCACCAACCATCTCGCGCAGAAAGATCTCGCCACGACCGGCTGGCTCAAGGTGACGGGCCGCCCCGACGGCGCCCAGGACGTGGACGAGAACCTCGATACCGAAGCCGAGCAGGTCTTCCACGCGGTCATGCAGGCGATCGCGGCCCAGGAGTGGCCGGCCGAGGAGCCCTATGCGGAGACGCTGGCCATCGACGTGACGATCTCCGGCATCGAGCGGCCGCTCGGTTACGACGACGAGGTCATAAGCACGCGGGAGGCCTTGCACGAGGATTTCTATTTCTCGCTGCTCGAGTTCTTCAAGCACAAGTCCGGCCGTCCGCCGGAGGACCGCAGCCTGCAGCCGGGCCAGATTGTGCCCGATATCAGGGCAGGCGAGGGCGACGCGCAGGTGCGCGTGGAGCTGCGCTCCTTCGGGGCGCCGCAGGATCCCGCGCGGCCGGAGCAGGACATCGAGACCGCCGACGCGGCGCCCGGCCTCGCGCAGATCCACCGCGAGCTCGCGGCGCTGCCGGGCGAGACCTTCGAAGGACTCTCGCGGGAAGGGCGGCCGGTGCGCGGGCTCTACCGGCCGGGCTCGCGTCCCGCCGTGCTCGTCACCGGCGGGCAGCACGCCAACGAGACCTCCGCCCCGGTGGGCGCTCTGCGAGCCGTGCGCCGGCTGCTGGCCGACCCGGACGCGAACATCGCTTTCATCCCGGTCGAGAACCCGGACGGCTATGCCCTGCACGGGCGTCTCTGCGAGGGCAATCCCCGCCACATGCACCATGCGGCGCGCTACACCTCCCTCGGCAACGACCTCGAATACGACCGCGGCAACCCGACCTACGAGAAGGGCGCGCGCATCCAGGCGCTGCAGATGTCGGGCGCGAGGCTCCACGTCAATCTCCACGGCTACCCGGCTCACGAATGGACGCGGCCCTTCACGGGGTACCTGCCGCGCGGATTCGAGCTGTGGTCGATCCCGAAGGGGTTCTTCCTGGTCATGCGCCACAAGCCCGCCTGGGCCGAGCAGGCGCGCATCCTCGTCGAGGCGGTGACGAAGGGCCTCTCGGCCGTGCCGGGCCTGCCCGAGTTCAACCGGCGCCAGATCGAGATCTGCGCGATCCACTCGGGCGGCACGCCCTACGAGATCATCAACGACATCCCGTGCCTGCTGACGGCGGACGAGCGCTATCCGACGCCGCTCACGCTCATCACCGAGTTCCCGGACGAGACGATCTACGGGGACGCCTACCGCTTCGCCCATACGGTCCAGATGACCACGGTGATCGCCGCCGAAGCGGCCTTCGCGGCCCTGATGGCGACCGTGCCCGAGGAGATGCTGGTCCCCTCCGTCTGACGATTCCGGCTTGGCGTTTCGCCGCAGGTCTGATCCTATCGGCCGAACGGCGCGGATGCTTTCCGCGCCTCTCACCCTGACAGAGAATGGGAGATGCCATGAGCCCCGTCGCCATCGTCACGGCCGCCAGCAAAGGCATG
The DNA here is from genome assembly GCA_023426505.1 of Pseudomonadota bacterium. GTDB lineage: Bacteria > Pseudomonadota > Alphaproteobacteria > Rhizobiales > Beijerinckiaceae > Microvirga. Next base: position 1,043 of record JAFAAP010000146.1, on the reverse strand, counting down.
GGCGCCGCCATCGCTCGGGAACTGCACGGGCGCGGCTACAGCCTCGCCCTCCTGGCCCGTTCGGAGGGGGTGCAGGAGGTTGCGCGCGAAACCGATGCCCTTGCCGTGCGGGGCTCGGTGACGGAGCCCGCCGACCTCGAGCGCCTCGTGCGGGAGACCCTCGACCGCTACGGGCGCATCGACGCGGTGGTGAACCACACCGGGCACCCGCCCAAGGGAGATCTGCTCGCCATACCGGATCAGGACTGGCACACGGGCCTCGACGTGGTTCTCATGAACGTGGTGCGCATGGCGCGCCTCGTCACGCCCGTGATGGAGAAGGCCGGACGCGGCGCGATCGTCAACATCTCGAGCTTCGCGGCCTTCGAGCCGGATCCGGACTTTCCGGTCTCCGCCGCCTTGCGGACGGCGCTCGCGTCCTTCACCAAGCTCTATGCCGACCGCTACGCTAAGGCCGGAATCCGCATGAACAACGTGCTGCCCGGCTTCATCGACAGCCTGCCGGAGAAGGCTGAGCGCACGGCGCGCATCCCGATGGGGCGCTACGGCACGGTGGCCGAGGTTGCGAAGACCGTCGGGTTCCTCCTGTCGGACGACGCCGGCTACATCACTGGCCAGAACATCATGGTCGACGGAGGTCTCGTCCGCGGACTCTGAGGCCGGAACAGCCGGCAGGGCCTGCCGTTAGTCAAGCACCGTCGATACGTGGTTCCAAGCGTCGCGAGGTGCAGCAATGGCCGGTCTGTCGTGGAAGCAGAAGGAAAACGATGCGGGCATCCGAGAAGCCGTCCGCATCGTGGGCGAGCACGGCGAGGAGCTGCCGCCCATCTCCGACGCCCAGGCTTTCGGGGCGATGTTCGACCGCTTCGCCGACGCCAAGGTCGTGCTGCTCGGCGAGGCCACGCACGGCACGTCGGAATTCTACCGGGCCAGGGCCGCGATCACGCGGCGGCTGATCGAGGAGCACGGCTTCAACATCGTGGCCGTGGAGGCCGACTGGCCCGATGCCGCCCGCATCGACGCCTATGTGCGCCACCGCCGCG
>JAFAAP010000139.1 GCA_023426505.1 Pseudomonadota bacterium | reverse complement strand
ACGATGTAGACCTCCGGATGCCCGAAGAACCAGAACAGGTGCTGGAACAGCAGCGGCGAGCCGCCGCTGCGCTCCAGCGGCTGCCCCATCTCGACGATGGCCGGCACGAAGAAGCTGGTGCCGAGCGTCCGGTCGAACAGCATCATCACGCAGCCGACGAACAGGGCCGGAAAGGCCAGAAGGGCCATGAAGCTCGCCGTGAAGATGCCCCAGACCGTGAGCGGCATGCGCATCAGCGTCATGCCCTTCGTGCGCGCCTGCAGCACCGTGACCACGTAGTTGAGGCCGCCCATGGTGAAGCCGATGATGAAGATCATCAGCGACACGAGCATGAGGATGATGCCCCAGTCCTGTCCACCGGGCGTGCCGGACGTGATGGCCTGCGGCGGATAGAGCGTCCAGCCTGCGCCGGTGGGACCGCCGGGCGCGAAGAAGCTCGCGACCAGCACGAGCACGGCCAGGAGGTAGAACCAGAAGCTCAGCATGTTGGCATAGGGAAACACCATGTCCCGGGCGCCGACCATGAGCGGGATGAGATAGTTGCCGAAGCCGCCGAGGAAGAGCGCGGTGAGCACGTACACCACCATCATCATGCCGTGCATGGTGATGAACTGGTAATAGGCGTTGGCGTCGATGAAGGAGAACACGCCCGGAAAGCCGAGCTGGAGCCGCATCAGCCACGACAGCACGAGCGCGATCAGGCCGACGCTCAGCGCGGTAGCGGAGTACTGGATCGCGATGACCTTCGCGTCCTGGCTGAAGACATATTTGGTCACCCAGCTGTGCGGGTGATAGAGCGACATGTCCTCTATGTCTGCCGGCGGAACGGCACCGGCGGGTCCCAGCGGGACATCGACCATCGACCTGACCCTCCTCGCCCCCTCCTGTCCTTTCGCCTGACGGTTGGTTCCGTCAGTTCGCAGGCGCCGTCAGGCGCGCGAAGCTCCGGTGCGACTGCCCGTCGAGCCATGCCTGGTAATCCGCCTCGGTCTGGACCATCACGGTGCCGCGCATCTGCGGATGGCCGACGCCGCAGAGTTCCGCGCACAGGATCTCGAAGGTCCCGGTCCGCGTCGGCGTGAGCCAGAAATAGGAGACCTGCCCCGGCACCAGATCCATCTTGGCGCGGAACTCGGGTACGTAGAAGTCGTGCAGCACGTCGATGGAGCGCAGCAGCGCCTTCACGGGCTTGCCCACCGGCAGCCGCAGCTCCGCGCCCTCGACGACGACGTCGTCCTGGCTCGCCGGATCGTCCTTGTTGATGCCGAGAGGATTGTCGGCGCTCACGTTGCGGGTATCGGAGGAGCCGAGCTTCCCGTCGGGCCCGGGGAGGCGATAGCTCCACTGCCATTGCTGCCCGACGATCTCGATCGCGGTGGCATCCTCCGGTACCGTGATGAAGTGGTTCCAGACGAAGAGGCCGGGCGTGAGCATGGCGATGACGCCCAATCCCGTCACGGAGGTCAGCACCACCTCGAGCCGCGTGTTCTCAGGCTCGTAATGCGCCTGCCGGCCCGGCTGGTGGCGGAAGCGGTAGATGCAATAGGCGACGAACAGGACCACAGCCACGAAGACTATTCCGGTGATCCAGAAGGTGACGATGATGGTGTCGTCGATGTACTTCCAGTTCGAGGCGATCGGCGTCCACCACCAGGGGCTCACGAGGTGAAACAGCACCGAGCCCAGTGCGATCATTACCAAGGCGAGCGCGACAGCCATCCCGTGTCATCCTTGCCTCTGGAGGTGGCGGATCAGGGTCCTGCAGGCGTTTCCGTCTCCTCTTCGGGCCTGCGTTCGACCGGGCGGCGTCTCAGCCAGATCACAAGCGCCAGCGCCTGCCCTGCGGCAGCGTCCGTCACATCGCACGTCGTGAGGGTGAAGAGGACTCCCGAGGAGCCATCCTTGTCGCCGCGACAGATCCTGCGAAGGCCGGCCATGACAGCGCCTCCTGCTCCGGCCGCCCTACGACCGGCTTCGTCCGACACAGACCATGCGCTGAAACCGCAGCCGTCTCCACCTGCAGCACGGCGCCGATTGATGATCCTCCCGGCCTGCCAAGTTGTCAATCAGCCGGTCCGCCGCAGGATTCGTGCCGCTCTCGGCCGCTTTCGGAACGGCTCCCGTCCATCCCGCGTTGACTTGATTGGCAATGACGGAGGGCACCATGTGCTACGATAGACGGTCATTCGCATCCGACAGCCGCAAGGCGGCCGATATGGAGCAATCCAAACGGAAAGAGACGAAACGAACGGAGACGGTCGAGACCCTGCTCCGCGACGCCCGTGAGGGTGCCACGAAGGAGAGCCCGGCCCCGGCTCCTTCGCGGGAAGCGGCGCCGGCCAAATAGCCCGCTGCAATTCCTGCCCGCATCCGGGTCATGATCGCGAAGCCCCGCCCCTGCGCGGGGCTTCTGCTCGAAGACGAGACGAATGCTCGACCGGGAGGAACCCGAATGAACGCCAGCCAGCACCACTCCCCGCTTCACGCCTACCTGGCCGGCGAAGGACCCGACGGCCGCGGCCGGACCATCGAGGACGTTCTTGCCCTGCCCGACGAGGCGCTGGAGCGGATCCACGACTACATCCAGTGGCTCTTCCCGCTCCCGACCCGCAGCATGGCCCAGCCGGGCGCGCCGGTCCTCACCTCCGACGAGATCGCCGCCATCCGGGAGGACGAGCGGGCCGTCGCCAACCTCCGGCGGGCCGCGGAACGGATACGCCTGTTCTACGACCGGACGGACGACTGGCTGAGCCCGCACGACCACAACCACCTGCGCATCAGCCGCATCCTCCAGAGCCTGAGGCTCCTGGCGGGGGATAATGATGCGAGGGATTTCCACCAAGCCGTCATGACCCGCCACGAGGCGGCAGGCTCCCCGATCAACCGGCAGAGCCTCGGCTATTGGGAGCGGGCGTTGGGCGGGTAAGATGGACCTGAAGCCTGTTCAGGCCACCTCCTCCACCACCGTCCACGAATGGGTGATCGTCGCGACCGCGCCGAGCATGATCGAGGCGGAGCAGTACTTTTCCTTGGAGAGCTGGATCGCCCGCTCCACCTTCGCCGGAGCGAGGTTGCGGCCGCTGACCTTGTAGTCGATGTGGATCTTCGTGAAGACCTTCGGGTCGGTCTCGGCGCGCTCGGCGGTCACGTCCACCTCGCAGTCGGTCACATCCTCCCTGCCCTTGCGCAGGATCTGGATCACGTCAAAGGCGGTGCAGCCGCCCAGCCCGAGGAGAAGCATCTCCATGGGGCGGATGCCGAGGTTGCGGCCGCCATATTCCGGCGCACCGTCCATCACCACCGCATGGCCGCTTCCGGACTCGCCGACGAACATCATCCCGTCGACGTATTTCACCCGCGCCTTCATTGGTCTCTCCTTCATGACCTTCGGCCGTCTCGCGGCCGCGCGTCGGCTTCAGGAGCACGATTCGGGCACGCCGGGAAATAGCGGCCGCGCGTCAGGCGGTCGGGGCGGTCTTGTAATAGGCGTCGACCTTCGCGCCGTACTCGTCGTCCATGAAGGGGTCCTCGTCGGCGCCGTAGCGCGGCGCATCGGCGAGCCGGTCCTTGTCGATGTCGACCACGTAGCCGCCGAGCCGCGTGTCGTAGGTCAGGGCCCGCCACGGCAGAGGATGATAGCTCTCGCCGATGCCCAGGAACCCGCCGAAGCTCATCACCACATAGGCGACCTGTCCCGAGACCTTGTCGACCATGAAGTTGTAGACGGTCCCGAGCTGCTCGCCGGCGCGGTCGAACACCGGCGTGCCCTCGACCTTGCTCGACGCGATGAGGCGGCGGGTCTCATCGATGGCGACGCCCTCGCCCGAGGGATCGAGTTCCATAGAGCCGGGATCGCGAAGCGGTCTCTCGTTCGGAAGTTGTGTCGGCATGTCTCACTCCTTGGAAGGGCAACGCCACGTGACCGCCCCTGTTCCGGCCAAGGTTCGGACGGGCTCGCTCCCGGCGGGGAAATCCGCCTCCGGGCCGAGAAAAAACACCTTGGAGGCATTTCAAAGAGGCCGATTTCTCCCCGATCTCAACCGTCTAGCGGCTGTTTTAGAACCGCTCTGATTTTCTCCTAAGCCCTTGATCGAAATAGCTTCTTCTGAATATCTGACCTCTCGGCACTTGGCGTGCTTCGTCTCAGATCGATCAACCGGCCAATCCCTTCCGACGGCACCGCGCGGGACGGCAGGCGCGCCCTCTGCGGCGCAAGCGGATCGGGTCACAGAATAGAGGAAACGACGGGTCTCATGCGAGCTTCTCATCGACTTACGGACGTGCTCCGCCTCTTCTCCCGCGGCCTTGCCGCTAGCCTCGGGACGTTCGCTCTCGCGACGGGCGGCCCCGCCCTCGCGCAGGAGGCCGCAGCACCCCAGGCGCTGCGCGTGGAGCTCAACCGCCTGGAGAGCAGCGGCGAGAACTGCCGCGCCTATTTCCTGATCGACAACCAGAAGGGCCAGAGCTGGCGCTCCCTCAAGCTCGACCTCTTCGCCCTCGACACGGACGGGATTGCGGCCAAGCGCCTGGCGGTCGAGGTGGGTCCCGTGCCGGCGAATAAGACCCTCATCAAGCTGTTCGATTTCACGGGCCTCGCCTGCCCGCGCCTGGGCCGGGTGCTCCTCAACGACGTGATGGCCTGCGAGGGCTCAGCCGACACCCGCGAAGCCTGCCTGTCCGCCATCGAAACGGCCTCGAAGGTCGCCACCGTCCCCTTTGCCAAGTGAGGCGAAACCGATGAACGAGATCGCACCCGCGGCCGCACACGACATGTCGTTCCTCGGCCTCTTCCTGCAGGCCGACCCCATCGTCAAAGGCGTCATGATCCTGCTCGTCCTGGCATCGCTCGGTTGCTGGACGATCATCATCGACAAGCTTTTGCGCCTGGCTGCCATGCGGCGGCAGGCGCGCGCCTTCGAGACGGCCGCCCGTTCCGGCGAGAGGCTGCATCAGCAGATGCCGGGGCCGGCGGGCCGCATCGTGGGCGCCGGGCACGAGGCCTGGCGCGACCAGGATCCCTCCGAGACTCGCGCGGAGCGGCGCGAGCGCATTGAGCGCGCCATGCGGGCCGCACTCGCGATCGACATGCGCCGGCTCCAGCCGGGCCTTCCGTTCCTCGCCACGATCGGATCGGCGGCGCCGTTCATCGGCCTCTTCGGCACCGTGTGGGGCATCATGAACTCGTTCTCGGCCATCGCGAAGAGCCAGGATATCAGCCTCTCGGTCGTGGCGCCTGGCATCGCCGAGGCGCTGTTCGCCACGGCGATCGGTCTCGTGGCGGCCATTCCGGCCGTCATCGCCTACAACAAGCTGACCACGGACCTCGGCCGTGTGCAGCAATCCTTCGTGGCCGGCATCACGGCGCTCGGCGACCGTCTTGCGCGCGATCGCAAACACCACATCCGCGCGGAGGCCGCCGAATAATGGGCATGGGTCCGATCCGCACGGGCGAGCCGGACGACGAGTTCGGCGCGGCGCCGCTTTCCGAGATCAACGTCACGCCGCTCGTCGACGTGATGCTGGTGCTGCTCATCATCTTCATGGTGGCGGCTCCCCTCATGACCGTCGGCGTGCCGGTGCAGCTGCCGAAGACGGCCGCCCCAAAGGTCACGCAGCCCAAGCAGCCGATCGTCGTCAGCATCGACGAGACCGGCCAGCCTTTCCTCGACAAGGAGCCGCTGTCCGAGGACACGATGGTGCCCCGCCTGAAGGAACTGGCCGCACAGGACCCGAGCCAGGTGGTGCTCGTGCGCGGCGACCGGAGCGTCCCCTACGGCCGCATCATCGAGATCATGGGCCAGGTCAGCGCCGCCGGCTTCGGCAAGGTTTCATTGATCGCGCAGGCGCCGGGTGGCGCAGTGGCCCGATAGCGTCCCTTCCATGCTGAACGCGATCCATCGTCCCGATACCGAGAAGGAGCAGGCTCGCCTGGGCGCGGCTTTCCTGGTCGCGCTCGCCCTGCATGTGGGCGCCCTGACGGCGATCGCTTTCTGGCCCTCCCGAGAGGACCGGAACCCGCCGGGCGAGCAGGAGATCACGATCGATCTTGCGCCTGCCATGGAGCAGGCCGAAGCGGTAACCGCCGCTGCGGCCTCGGCGCCTGCCGAGGTTCTGGCCGAGGCAAAGGAGGCCGAGCCGCCGGAGCCGGTCGTGACTGAAGCGGCGCCTCCGGAAGAGGCGGCCGAAATCCTCGAGGCGCAGCCACCTGAAGCCGTCGAGCCCGTCACGGCCACCGAGCCCGTGGAGGCGGTTCCCGTCGATGCCGTGTCGGCGGAAGCACCCACCGCCGCAGAGCCCGAGGTGCTGGCCGCCCTGCCCCCTCCCCAGGAGACGGTCGTCGCCAAGGAGCTTGAGGCGAAGCCCGCGCCCAAGAAGCCGCCCCCGAAGCCGCGCCCGGCTCCGCGCGAGGCCGTCGCGGAACGGCGCTCCGCCCCGTCCCTTCCCCGGGAGGGGCAGGCCTCCTCGTCGCGGGAGAACACCGGCGGCGCGGCGGCCGCGGCGGACCCGAATGCGTTCAACCGCTACGCCGCCCAGCTGGCGGCGGCCCTGCGCGGCCGCCTGCGCTATCCGGAAGCGGCGCGGGCGCAAGGGCTGACTGGCGTCACGACCGTCCGTTTCACCATGCAGCGCTCGGGCCAGATCCTCAGTGCCACCGTGGTGCGCAGCGCCGGTCACGGCGTCCTGGACCAGGCCGCTCTGGCCGCCGCTGCGCCCGGAAGCAGCCTCCCGGCAGCGCCAGATGCGGTGCCGCAGCAGCAGCTCACCTTCGTCGTGCCGCTCCGCTTCACTTTGCGCTGAGAAAGAAGCGCCAAGCCCGCCGACCGGCCATGGCTCCCCCGGCCCGCAAAGGCGTCCCGGGGGAGCTCAATGTAATAGAGGTTTGAGCCCAACCCCAGCTTGGGGGGCCATGATTTCCTTCTCATACCCTCCCGATTTCGGCTTGCCTCGAACCGAAAACGGGATTGACCCTTGAACCCTGACAGCCTAATTACTGCGCCACCGGAGACGTGGCCGAGCGGCTGAAGGCACTCGTTTGCTAAATGAGCATACCCCAAAAGGGTATCGAGGGTTCGAATCCCTCCGTCTCCGCCATCCTCTTACTTAAGTTATTGAAGTGATTTAGTTTTTTCTACCAAAGCCCATTTAGCGCACAAGCCTACCCACAAAGACGTCCTAGTCGTTGTCGCGCCCAATGCACCAGATGATCTGGCTCTTGCCGCCGTAGCAGCTAGGGGCGATTCGTAGTTCCTGCCATCCTCCCATTCCGAATCACTGTTGATCTCATGAGCAGCCCTCAGGCCGGTGTCAGCTATTGGAAGCTCTTTGGAGAGCCCCCGCGCTTTTGCACGGATCAGCAGATCCGGGGGTGGAGACTGATTCCGCGGGGTTGAGATAATAGGTCTAAGGCTTGGTCCCCATACCTTCCAGGGGCAATGACCCGGTCCGGATCGACTGTCCAAGCGGAAAGGCTTTGGGCAGGGATGGCTCGCCACATGGACCAGTTTGCACTCCGCCGGCGTTTCTTCGGTAGCTGATTGCTCAGGAGGGAGGCATGGCCGATCTAGCACTCAGAACCCAAGGGGCGTTCCAGACTCTGCTGGAGATTTTGGATGCTCTGCCCTTTTGGATTGCAATCGGAATTCTCTTTGTCCCTACCTTTATCTCGCTGCTCACGCGGAGGTGGGCCACGATTGCTTCGGCGGCGGTCCTGAACACGGCTTGTCTGGCCCTCCTCGCCACAGGGCAGGGTTCCAACTCAGCAGGCCCGCTGGCGATTGTTTCGTTCGCAGCAGCTCTGATCATGGCCTTATTCGGGCTGCAGGAACGTCAGCTTTGGCAAGCCCTTTCGGGATTGGAGGCGCGCGTTGACACCATCGAAGCGCATATGATGAGCTTCCTAAAAGCCCTTGAGAGACGATCCGACGCGATTGATGAAAGAGCAGAGGAAGCACGCCGGACTTTTGAGGAAGGGCGGAAACCACCAAGCCTTCCCAAGGCAGCGTTTCCGATATCCTCTCAAACCGGTCTCACAGGCGCACCGGAGGGAGCTCATCGGAAAACTGATGTGGCTGGGAGAACGTCTGTCGTAACAAGCCCCATTCCACCAGCAACCAAAAAGTAAGTGGCCGTGGCACGGCCACTTTGTCCGTTCGGCCAATCTGGACAGCCACTCCAGCTCGAATGCGGTTATGGCCATGGAGCCGCCATGCCCGCTGTTTCTGGTGACGCTAACGGGAAGTCACGCGCGGTACTTTCTGCCTCATCTGCTAGAGCAATGGCGCTTCTGACGAAGCCAGCGCATTGCCACCATCTTTTTGATTCGACACCATTTCCTGTGGCGAATCATAGTCCAATGCAGGGCCCATTGCTGTAGAGCGGCAAGCAGCGCCCCCAGACTGCAGTCCTAACACTTAGGATAAATTGTGGCTTTTCTTCCTGGCGCTACTGTTGGTTCGTCAGTTCAGACCCAGACCAGCCGCCATGAAAAAGAAGGACCGCAGTCCACCTGATCCTCGGAGTAGCGTCGAAGCCCTGGTCAAGGAAGCGCAAGACGCACGGGTTAAAGCGCATTTCCGCACGATCCTCTTCCGGTTGAAGTCCCGCCCCCCAAACCCTCGCGCGACGCCGAATAATTCCAGGAAAGGCCATGGCAGGTCGTTGACCTTGGCGGTCGCCTCTTGCGGGCGAGTGGGCGCGTTGTGTATCAGCTCATCGCTGTGTTCTGCTGAACGCAGCCGACGCCCCGGCCGGGGGTCTCGAGTCCCGAGGCTGGGGCGTTCCTATTTCGAGCCTGTATGCTCCTAAAGAGGATACGCGAACGGACGGTTGATTACCGGCCGCGCAAGGCGCAGACTTGAACCTTGTGATCGAGGGGCCGCGGCTCCTGATGGTCGGCGATGCTCCCAAGGGCAGGGCCTCAGGCAGCGTACCAGGAGCGCATTGATCCAAGTCGCCGTGAACGAGGTTTGGCCGTGGGCACACCGCGCGGCTTTTTGGGCAGCAACGGTTCGATCGACCAGCACCCAGAGTACACCGATGCGGTACTTTCACGTTTTCCTCTTGGCCCTGAGCACCATCTACAGTGCAGAGAGCAAAGCCGAGCCCCTCGTATACCAACGATGCGTTGATGTACAGCTTGAGCAGTTCCGTAAAGACGAGATTGACGCATCCAAAGATCTACTGAAGTCTCTGGCTGAGCTGAGTAACTTCCCCGAAATGCAACAAACAGTGAAGAAGAATTACGAGTTTGGCCTGATGTTAAGGCGGGAAAATCTCGACCTCGCTCTCAGAATCAGCAAAGCACTCTGCACGGATTGAACCCAGGATCTGATCCAAATTACTGGTAGCTGGCTGCGAGGGGTCGCCGCAGTGGACGACCTAGAGGACACGCTTTGGAGACCTAAGGCCATCGAGGCCACCCGTCGCGAGACGAATCAAACACGGCGCAATCCGCGGATTCCGCGCCGGGTGCTATTCCATTGTGCTTCATCATCGAAGACCAATTGTCCAGCAGCGAACCACGGACTTTGTTGGCCGTTGTTAGGCGAGAAGTGCCATCGGAGGTGATGAGCCATGTCCGCATTCCGCCCCGGCGAGGCGACCGAGTATCGCCAGCAAGCCAGGAAGATCCGCATGATTGCTGCACAGATCCCGCTCCTCGAGGCTAAGTTGCATCTGCTCCAAGCCGCCCAGGACCTGGAGGAGCAGGCAGTTGTCGAGGAGCAGCCCTGAAGCCCCCCAAGCCTCGCGCGCGGAAGCTGGCAGCAGCTCGGCCTTGAAGCAAGTTTCGAATGGGATCACGTTGCCTGATGGCATGATGATTGGCTTGTCCTGACGAAGGATCGTGTCAGCAGCGCAATGGTGATGTTGTAGGTGAGCACCTTCGCCAGGTTCAGCATCCGGAGCGCCAGTTCCTCACGCGCCTCGTGAAATGCATAAGGCTCCCGCCAGTTAGGCCGGGGGCAGGCCCTTAGCCCTACCAGTGAGACTGCGCAGCTCGACCGCGCATTCGTCGATGCCCCCATAGTGATGACACGAAGAGGTCGCCCGGGCGAAGCGGCGGCAGGGCTATCGCGACATGTATAACGAACGGGACGTTTACCGTGTCCGTCTGATTGTTCTTGCAACGGGCATGTTGCGTATAGCCCGACTGCTCGGATGCCCCGAACACATGAAAGACGCCCCGGTCGAGGAAAGGAAGAGCCTTCGGCCAGGGCGTTCGTTTTCGTCTGCCGTTGACGCCTTACCACTCCAGGCGCAGGATCAAGATCTGTGGTCGAAGGGTCGCTGGTGGCCACTCGCGATACTCCCACAAGCAAGGCCCCGGATGTTCCCTGTCCGGGGCCTTCGCTTTTCCGGGCGAGAATTTCCTGGAAGGCTGTTTATGGAACGATGGGATGAGTTCTTGTGGGCCGCGCTTCGCGTCCGAGAAAGGGGCGGATTGAACCGCCCTTTTGTCGGCCTAGAGCAACAACCACGCTACTTCTGGCGTGGATCATCCTTCGGGTTCACGTAGCTGAATACCCACGGCCCACCAGTGTTAATTTGAATGATGGTGTCATCGTCCGCCGTAACGAAATGCGCCATTCCCGGCGAGAACGTATAAAGCCCACCTGCTGGCACGCCCTGCGCTTTGCTCGGGTCTACAGTCTCACCCATGCCAGCCCGAACAGCGCCGGATATGACAGTTACGATCTCAGGTCTGGATGGGTGTGGGGAGCAATCACATACCCCTCCGGCATCTTGAACCGCATCGCGAATGGTCCCTCCTTGGAAGGGTCGCCATACAGAACAGCGAGCTCAGCCCCCTTTTCGAATAGGGGCGGAGCGGCTGCCCATTTCACGTCATCGGGCCTGATGATCTTGTGCTCGTCCATAGATTGAGCTGGTGCTGTTTGCTGGGCCGCTGCCTGTGCAAAGGGTGAAAGGGCAAGAACCAGTACCCCTATTCCGAAAAATCTCACACGCATAGCAATCTCCCGTGCTACCCGACCAGCCCTTCCACAGGGACAGAATAGGACGGATTTGCTTTGCCGATGATGGAGAACAGTTCCAGCCAAGCGGTTCTTTTGAAGTAAGGACCGGCAGGTGACGGATGCCAATTGCGGGTAAGCCCCTTTTTTGAGAGGGCCGATGTTGTGAAGGCGTCATTGCTTGTCTAGGCGCGACGTTCCCGTCAGTCTCCTCCCGAATTGCTCCAGGCCGCCAACTGATACGTGTTAGCCTCGCTCATTCAGGCCCGTGGAGGCGATGATGTGGCGAGTTCGCCCTCTTGACCTTGCTTTAATCGTCACTGTGCTGATCATCGTGGCGTTCTGGGGTATCGCGCTGGCTCAACTCGCCTTCTGAGCTTAGGGTTCGGCCTCGTGCGTGGGGCGATCGTCGGATTTCCGATGCCCCCTTTATAACGCCGAAACGAGGCTGATGATCAGGACCATCACGATGATCAGAAGCAGCAGTGTCAAAGCCAAAGTTATGCGACCCGCTCTCCTGACCTTGGCGAGTTGAGCATCGAGCTCCCGGAGCTGTGTTTCTGCGTCCTGTTGATTGAAGTTTTCTGATTTCATTCTATCCGCACGCGAGGTCTAACACACCACCGCGTAGGCGAGAAGATAGTCCACGTAATTCCGATAAGGCGGTGTATGGAACCCAAGCAGAGAGCGCAGCCACGGCCTACTCTTTGATCTTTAATCCGCTGAAATCGAACGGATCGTCCGGCGGCACAAAGTCGTACGGGTAAATGGGCTTGGCGAGGAGCTCGCGCGATCGCGTCACCGCCGCCAGCGAGGCTTGGACCAGCTGGGCCTCGTATTCGGCACACGTCATCGGTGTTTTGAGAGGGTCGGCCATGGCGGCGCTCCTTGAGCCTTGCAGGCGGGAGCACGCGTCACTCTCAGCCACCAGCGCCTACGGGATCGTCGGCTGGTGATACAGGTCAACGGATGAGATCTTGTTCTGTTCAAGCGAAACCGCGAATTGCGCGCAAGCGCCTTTATGGAACTGGATCCTGTGTCGTCTCAGCGTATTCGGAAGACTTCCGATCAAGAGCGGACACCAGCCGAGTAGAGATACAGTCTGAACTGCCCTCCCGAGCCGTCCGCGGCTCGCGCGAATACTGGCGGGATTTTGAAGAGCAGTCAGCGAAAAATCTGCGGCCGCGCTTAACATGGGTGAAAGACGTGGCCTCGTGATAGCTCATACTATGATGCAGGTTACCGTTTCTCGCTAGTCTCGATTTCCGAACTTGCGTTTCAGCACAGTGATCTTGGGCCTATCTTGGGCCTAATGACGCTTTGAGCCTCGTCGGCTGAAGCGGCGTAGCTCTGTCTCTATAACCAACCCAGGCTGCAACTCTGGTCATCAGAGTTGGTCAAGCCCTCATGGATGCATCCAGGTTCGTCGTCAACGCGTGTCCTTCGCTGATCCGGCTTGCCCGTCGCTCCTAACAGAGGGAGACTTGCATGAGTGACACGTTCATTCTCGAGAAGAGGGTTGTGTCCGGCGGCGACGATGTCGAGCAGAGTGCGACTGGCTTGATGTCCCTCACCAGCAACGACCTTGAACTCGTTGACGACGGCAGCAGCCGCATCGGCCAGAAGGTCGGGATCCGATTCACCGGCCTAGACATCCCGGTCGGTGCCGTCATTACCAGCGCCTACATCCAGTTCCAGGCCGACCGGGCGAGCACGGCCGCGACCTCCCTCACGATCCGGGCTGACGATACCGGCGATGCCGCCGCTTTTATGAACTCCAAGAACAACGTGTCGCTGCGTACCCTCACGGATGCCTCGGCCGCCTGGGCGCCGCTCGCCTGGACCAAGGCCGGTGAGATTGGCTTGGCTCAGCGCACGCCGGACCTCACCGGCCTCGTGCAGGAGATCGTTGCCCGCTCCGATTGGCTGCCCGGCAACGACTTGGCCTTCGTCATCACCGGCTCCGGCATGCGCGCCGCCGAGTCCTTCGAGGGCGGCGCCGCACGGGCGCCGCTGCTGCATGTCGAGTATACGCTGCCCAGCGGCACCAATGCGACGCCGGCTCTCGACCTCGATAGTTCGGCCGACGGGACCGGCTATGCCACCGTCTTCACCGAGAACAACGGGCCTGTTCCGGTGGCACCGGCCTCCGTGCTGATCGTAGACGCCGACGACACTCACATGGAGCGCATGACCATCACGCTTACCAATGCCAAGACGGACGACCTGTTGAGTGTGAACGGGCCGCTGTCGGACGGCATTGCCGTCGACCCCACCTCCACACCGAACAAGGTCATTCTCACAGGGTCGGCCACAAAAGAAGGCTACCAAACCGCCCTGCGGCAGATCACCTTCGGGAATAGCAGCGAGACGCCGGATCCGACAAACCGCGTGATCACCGTGACGGTCAATGACGGGCTGTCGACTTCTAGCCCGTCCGTCAGCATGATTACCATCAACCGGGCACCTGATGCGGTAGATGATACGGCCGCGACTGTGCGTGACACCCCCGTCACAACCGGCAACGTGCTGGCCAATGACGATCTCGGCGATGGCCCGACCACCATCATAGCTGTCAGTGGAACGAGCGCCAACGGCGGCACGGTCCTCGATAATCACGACGGCACCTTTACCTATAAGCCAGCTCTGGGCTTTATCGGTCAGGACAGCTTTACCTACATCATCGCGGATCGCGACGACGACCGGTCCAGCGCCACGGTTGGCGTGAAAGTCGCCGGCACGGCGACGCAGGTCTTCGAGCGGCGCGTGTCCACGGGCGCGGACGATGTCGAACAGAGCGCAACGGGCTCTGTAGCCCTGAACAGCTCAGACCTTGAGCTTGTCAACGATGGCGCAAGCAACAGCCAGATGGTTGGGATACGCTTTACCGGGACCAGCATCCCGACCGGTGCGGTGATCACGAATGCCTACATCCAGTTCCAGACGGACGAAGTTGGCTCGGTTGCGACATCGCTCCTGATCCGGGGCGAGGATGTGGACGCCGCGGGGGCCTTTACCACGGCTAAGAACAGCCTGTCGCTGCTTCCGATCACGGATGCGTCCGTTGCCTGGGCCCCGTTGGCCTGGAGCAAGGTGGATGAAGTGGGCCTGGCCCAGCGCACGCCCGACCTCTCCGCCGTCGTGCAGGAGATCGTCGACCGGCCCGGCTGGGCGCCCGGCAACGACCTGGCCTTTCTCATCACCGGTTCCGGCACGCGCACGGCGCGCGCCTTCGAAAGCGGCGCCGCAAAGGCTCCGCTACTTCACGTGGAGTGGGCCGCCGGAGAGCCTGATACGACACGGCCTATTGTGACGATGAACTCTCCGGCGGATGGAGCAACGGTCTCAGGGGTGATTACACTGAGTGCCGTCGCCTCCGACAATATCGGCGTGAAAGGTGTGCAGTTTCGGCTCGACAGCAAAAGCATCGGCGGCCTCGATACGACTGCTCCCTATACCATTACCTTTGACACGGCCACAGTGGGCAACGACACTGTGGCTCTCTCGGCGGTCGCGACCGATCTCTCCGGAAACCAAGCGACCTCGAGCCCAGTAACAGTCACGATCGACAACGGCTCAGTTCCACCCCCGCCCCCGCCCCCGCCCCCGCCTAGCGGTACCCTTCGCGTCCCGGAAGACTACGCCACGATCCAGGATGCGGTAAACGCAGCCGGGAACGGCGACACGATTCTGGTTGGGCCTGGTACATATGCCGGCGGTATCCTCATTTCAGGAAAGTCTGTCACGCTTACATCGCATTATCAGACTGCCGGAGATCCATCTTTGGTCAACCAGACAATCATCAGCGGGGGTGCCCCAGCTGTGAACGTCGCCGCTTCGGCTCCAAACACGATAGTGGAAGGATTTCACTTCGTCGGCGGAAACAAATCGGTGCAGTTCTTTGGGAACGGTGGTCAGGCGCTCGATAACTTCTTCGATGATACCGGCTCGGATGCCGTCAGCTTCGAGAACGTCGGCGGGGTCGCGCGAGGCAATCACTTCTTCAGCCCGGGTGATGACGGCGTGGATGTCGATGCGGCCACCGGCAACATCGTTATCGAGGATAACATTTTTGAGTTTGCGGGCGACGATGGCATCGAAATCCGGAATCAGAACTACACGGGCCCGCACGTCACGCACACCATCCGCAACAATACCATTACCGGAAGCAGAGAGGATGGAATCCAGATCATCGATTATTCGGCTCTCTCGAACCGAAGCTTCGTGATCGAGCGAAACCTCATTCGAGCGAGTACTGATGCGGGCCTCGGCCTGATGGACAACGGTGAAACTGTCGAGGATTTCCGAGCTGCCAGCATTCCGGAGCGAGTGCATGTCTTCAACAATACCTTCGACGGCAACACATACGGCATCACGGGTGGCGACAACTTGGTGGCGGTCAACAACATCGTCTCAAACTCAGCGGTGCTGGGTCTGAAGAACATCGACGCCTCGTCGGTAGTCTCGAATACGTTGTTCTTCGGTAACGGCACGGACTATGTAGGTAGCAACGTTAATGAGGCAACGAGCGTGCGAGCGGACCCGCTCTATACGAGTGCCTTTAGTCTCAAGCCGGGATCACCCGCTATTGACGCGGGCGCTGTCTCGTTCGTGTACAATTCGGAACTGGTGCTGACCATTCCACCATCGGACTACAATGGGCCGACAGCCGATCTGGGGTGGCGAGAATTCACATTGTGAATACCTAGCGGGCCTACCGTCGCACCGCGCCGGAACCGGTCGCCATGCGAGAGGCGGTAAGTAATTTCCGAGGAGACGCTTTATGGAATGAGGGATGCAGGCTGAGACTTATGGTTCATCATGCCCGCGACGATCGGAATGCGACGCCAGCAGGAGCGCCATGGTCAAGACCACCAAACTTGCCGCGAATGGTGCGCCAAGAAATGCGATGAGTTGCCCATGGAGCCACCAGAGTAGCAGCAGGATTGTGATTAGCGCGCCGATGAACCCCACAACAGCGTACCCGCTACCATGGCAGTCTCCCTTTCAAGGCAGGTGAAAACTCAACAAGCGTTAAGCGACTTATTGGTTCTCAAGGCTCACGCTGTTGAGGTTCACGGGGAATTCGCAGAAGCGCATTTATAGAACCGAATTCCGTTTTATCTTGAAGTGTTCAAGTCCTCCCGATGGGTTTTGAGGCACGCTCACTGTGATTCCCGTAGAACCGGCTCCAAGAGCCACTTCGGAGTTGGCGCAAACTCTCGAGAACACTTAGACGTGATCGAACGCCTGACTTCTTTTTGGAGTCGGGCTCATCCGTAAGCTGTTGGAGCACGCCAGCGATCTGACACTGGAGCAAACTCGTCAGGAACTTAACGGCGCCGGCTTCCTGCGACAGCCTTGCATCGGGAGTCGCTGGCAGAGGAAGAAGAGCGCAAGACCAGGAACATTGCTCCTGTCCGAAATTCGCGGGTATGCGGAATAAAAGTCGGCAAAATCCAACTAATCCTTTCTTTTCCAGCATTCGAAGCCAAGACGTTCAAGATTATTCCGTACAAGATGACTAAATTAACAAATGTTAATCTATGATCATTTCGCTACTAATTACCTACCTCGTTTAAGCGATCACGCTCGGACGGTTTCTCCTGTACGGTAGGTCACGGGTGAAGCTTCTGAGCCAAAAGGAGAGCAGCATGGATGATCAAAACACGCGGCCTGAGGGTGAAGATCGCCGCGAGTTCCTGAGGAAATGCGGCAGGTTCGCTGCGGTGACCCCTCCTGCGATCACCATGCTGCTGTCCACATCCCTGACCTCCAGCGCCATTGCCGATTCCGTAAAAGGCGGACCCCGAGACATGTCTTACAGTGGCAAGATGAGCGGGTGGGTCGGAGGTCCCGGCAGGTCGACGACGAGCAACAGGGGCGGCAAGAAGTAACCAGGCCAAGCCATGAGTCCTACGGCCTTGCAGAAAGCGCCGGTCGGCCCGATGGGGGCTGAACTGGCAGCCGGAAGGCTGTCCATATCGACCAAGGTGTCCTTCGCAACGATCGCCGGGCGCAATGTTCTGTTCGATGAGACCGATCAGAAACTGTTCGAGATCAACGACACAGCCGCCTACATCTGGTGCGCGGTCGCGGATGGTCTCGCGCAGAAGGCGATCCTGCAGGAGTTGCGAGACCAGGGGCTCGCGCCCGAAACGGCACAAGCTTATGTCGAGACGGCTGTTCACGAGTGGATCGGCCTCGGCTTCATGAGGCCAGCGCCGGCATCCGCAGGGGCTTTCCTCCCGGATCAGCCACTCGTCTGCCAAGACATCCAGGTGGCCGGCACAGCCGTGCGCATCCGCTACGCAACCGGGCTTGCTTGCGCTGTGGCTCCGGTCTTCGACCATCTCGAGGTCCAGGGCATAGCGCCAGATCTCGTGCTGGAGCTTGTCGAGCGGGGGGAGCAGGTCGACCTGTTCCGTAATGACGACTGGCTCTTCTCGTGCTCTCACGAGGAACTCGCCACACTGCTGAAGGGCCAGCTTCTGGAGGAGGTGCTTGGAGCAGGGATCTATGAACTGGCCCTTCATGCCGCATCCCTCGTCCGCACCGGCCGCATGCTGCTGCTGTGCGGTCGTCCGGGTGCGGGAAAGACCACTCTGACATTGGCGTTGCTCGATGCAGGCTTTGGGTTTGCTGGAGACGACCTGGCTCTTCTGGACGCACAGGGCCATGTGAGCGGGGTTCCTTTCGCCCCGGCCGTGAAGGAGGGAGCCTGGGATCTGGTTGCTGCTTACCGGCCTGACATCTACGACACTGCGGTTTTTTGCCGTCCCGACCGCCAGCGCGTACGCTATCCTGCGCCGCGCGGGCTTGTGCCAGCCTCGCCGTATCCAGTCGGCTGGCTCGTGCTGCTCGACCGGCACCCCGAAGCCGCCGCAACCTTGGCGCCTGTCGATCCCATCACCGCCGTGAGCTGGACACTGGCGGAAGGCTATGCGCAAGGCCGCCGGCTCACCACAACCGGGTTCAGGGCCGTCGGACGCGCCGTCGATCGGGCAGAGTATTTCCGCCTGACCTACTCACGTCTGGAGGATGCCGTCGAACTGCTGCAGCGGGCCTGCCGATGATGCCGAGCTCCAGAGCGTGGGAGGCTTTGGTCGCCAGCCTTCGCGGCGAACCGCCGGCCAAGGCTGACTGGGTGGCTATCTTCGAGATTGCGAACCGGACGCTGCTGACCCCGGCGCTGTTCGATGCGCTTCGGCGTGCCTCTCGGCTCGATGATCTTCCGGAAGACGGACGCACCTATCTGGCGTTCATCCATGGGTGCAACCTGGAGCGCAACATCCGCTTGCGCACGCAATTGATCGAGGCTGTCGGCCAGCTCAACAGTGTCGGGATCGAGCCGACGTTGCTGAAAGGAGCCGTGCGCCTGTTCTGCGACCCTGACGAGCGCATGGGCAGTCGGATGACCAAGGATCTTGACCTGAGCGTCGAGGAGCACGAAGGCGAGGCGGCAAGGGACTGTCTCATGGCGATCGGCTACAAGGACGTGGTCGTGACGCGCGGAATGGGGCGGCCGCAGGATGTGGGCGCCCTTGAGCTGCGTCAGCGCCCCAGCGCCCTCAGTGCTGCCTATCTGTCACGGGAGCATGAAGAGCCGCCCCAGCTTGTCGAGCGCGGGGGTGTTCGCGCCCGGGTTCCGACGGCCACCTCGAGAGCGTTGCACTGGATTGTGCACGATCTCATCAAGGAGGGCGACTATTGGCGGGCGCGCATCGACCTCAGGCACCTATACGATCTCGCCGAGCTTGCTCAAGCAGAGGACGGTGTCGATTGGGTCTATCTTCATCAGATCATGCCGGATCAACTCGGGCGCAATGTTCTCGAGACCCAGTTGCTGGCCCTGCATTCGCTGTTTGGATGCAACATACCTCCCGCATTGCGGAGCCGAGCCATGGTCCGCTTTCAGCACTGGAGGCGGATGTTCACGGCCACATACGGAGTGGCTGGAGCGCCGCTGCGCCTTGCCGGCAATCTGGCGTGGGGCGCAAGACGCCTGAGGGCGGTCAATGACCTTAAGGAGCGCGGCGCAGGAGAGTTCGTCCGCCGCGTCCACCGAACCTTGATCGGAACCCGCGACGGGACAAAGATCTAG
>JAFAAP010000133.1 GCA_023426505.1 Pseudomonadota bacterium | reverse complement strand
GCAAGACGGATGTGATGTCAGATCCGGCTATCGCTGCCAAGCGTGAGCGGGCACTGGCTCGCCTAGCTGCCGCGGAGTGACATTTCTATTTTGCAGCCCGGCGGACATTTCAATCTGGCAGCCACAGATCTTGGGCATCTTCAGGACCGTTCCTCAAAGGGGCTGCCTTTCGGCTGCCAAGACACGGGCGAGTTCTGCCCTGATCGTTCGTGCCGTCTTGCGACCGATCCCTGGCGTCACCCGTTCGATCCGGCTGGCCACCGTGATCAGTTGGTCAAGGGTCCTGATGTTTTCTGCCCGCAGAACCTTCCAGGCTCGCGAGGGGAGATACAGACCTTCAATCGGACCCGGAATGGGTTGATTCAGAGCCATCTGATTTGCGCCCGGCTTGATCATTCAAGGATCAGGCCGGAAGCGCCCGACCACAACTCACCTTCTGGGGTGTGCGCCTGCCTCGATAGGTTATGGTTCTTGTCTTTCCTCGTCTGGGCCGCGATTGCACAGCCATAAGAGAACCCCTGGCGCGCCCAGGAAGATCGTAACCATCAGCGCGATAGCTGTGAGGGCCGTGGCCTCTTCTGAAACCATCTCCTTCTCCACCATCAAAGCGTCAGCCAGCGGCTTTATCTCTGGCCGATCAACTGCCCTCAGTGATGATGCTTGATGGATTGCTGCTCCGGTGTGGTTCAGAAGAACTAACCTCTCACAAATCCGAGTACCCCCGCTGCCGCTTTGCCCGTGCGATCGCCTCCAGCGCCTCCCCGGCCTCGATCTCGCTGTCGAAGGTCTCGACCAGCACTTGGCCATTGGTGCCGATGCGGCCCCAGTTGCGCACGAGCCGGATTGTCCCGAACAGGTCCCGCTCGATCATGAGGCTGTAGAACCGCCGGACGCCCTGCTCCGGGTCGATCCGGTGCAAAACGAGGTGATGCTGGATCGGGGACCGGAGCTCGTCAGGCACGGTAACCCCGCTAAGGGCTTCTTGATGAATCTCTAGAGGAGCCCGTTATGCCGTCGTTGTGGTCATCGATTATTGCCATGAAGCGCTTCCGGCACTCTTCGATGCTAGCGTCAGAAGAGTCGAGACACATCCTCAGTTTCTCCAGTTCACCACGAGTACGCCGGTTGGTGCGCCATTTTCGCTCGACACCTCCGGTCGTCAGGAAACCTGTGAAGATCGTTGCAATGCCGGTTAGCACAGCACTTATTGTCGTTGGCTCGAAATCCCATAGCCTCAACTTCGCCGCTGAAACGATTGTCGCAGCGGAAGTAAGAACCACAGACCCAAATAGCAGGATGTTGAGGAAGCTCCCTCCGATCTTGCAGCCCCAGTTGCTCTTGCGGTAGCGCCGTTCGATCGCAGCCTGTAGGCGATCTCTATCAGAGGCGAGCGCATTGGGTTGAACCTGATCCACGTCTCTCTCCACGTTTGCCAAGGCCTCTGAAAATCTCCGTTGTGTTGGTATCAAAACCTAGTTCTGCCCTACCCTCAACCGCCTCGGCTCTGCCGGATGCCTTGCAACAGTCGATCCAGGGCTGCTTCCAGTTTTGGGTTCGATTCAGAGGCCGATGGAGGGAGGCCGCTTTTCCTTACCTCCCCCATAAGCACAGAGGATTCCGCTTCGCTTTTGCTTTTGGGGGACTTAAGCGGCTGAGCCACAGGGAAGACCGCAGACGGGCGCGGACTGCTGGAAGGGGTCAGAGGCCTCCGCTCGCCAGGATGGCCGCCATGGGCCGCTGCTGCGCGCCTATTGGCTGCGATAAAGGCAGGTGCGTACTCCGGGCCGAACGTGAACAGGATGGGCTTACGGCGGAGACCGTCTTCCGTCGCCTTGTAGCGCGAGCCGGACGCAACGGACCGATCGAGAAACCCGATCTCCTCGAGGACCCGGATCGCACCGCGCACCCTGTCTTCCGTGAGTCCGAGATCCGGACGATCGGCGAGCTCCCGGCGATCAATCGGGAATGCATCAATGATCCGCCTTGGCGTGGACCAGAAGCGACCGAGGAAGGTCGCCAAGGCGAAGGCGGAGTCTCGATTGCGGTACGGCGTCAAGGCAACGGTAGCGTCCCGGGACGTGGTGTAGGAGCAATCCGCCTGTGAGGTGGTCATCGCCAGTCTTCGGTTAGAGTTCGGGTTGCGACACCTGACCCTGACCTGGAGACGACGATGACCGACGAGAGAATGGCCCTGATCGAGCTGATCGAAAAGGGGCCGATGCCGATCTCATCCGCGACATGCTCGCCTTTGCGGCCGAGCGCCTGATGAACCTGGAGGTGGAGGCGCTGACCGGCGCCCCGGCCGGCGTGCGCAGCCCCGAGCGGTTTAATCACCGCAACGGCTATCGGGAGCGGGCCTGGGACACCCGCGCCGGCCGGATCGATCTGGCCATCCCCCGGCTGCGCAAGGGCTCCTACTTCCCAGCCTTTCTCGAGCCGCGGCGCACCGCCGAGAAGGCGCTCACGGCGGTGATCCAGGAAGCCTACGTTCACGGCATCTCCACCCGCTCGGTCGACGATCTGGTCAAGGCCATGGGCGCGTCCGGCATCTCCAAGAGCCAGGTCTCGCGCCTGTGCGAGGAGATCGATGAGCGGGTGAATGCCTTCCTGGCCCGGCCAATCGAGGGCGAGTGGCCCTATCTGTGGATCGATGCCACCTACCTGAAGACCCGGGAAGCCGGCCGGATCGTCTCGAGTGCCGTGATACTGGCCGTGGGCGTCAACAGCGATGGCCGGCGCGAGGTGCTGGGGATCGCCACCGGTGCCTCGGAGGCCGAGCCGTTCTGGACTGCTTTCCTGCGCTCGCTGGCCGATCGCGGCTTGCGCGGGGTGAAGCTGGTGATCGCCGATGATCACAAGGGGCTGCGGGCGGCAGCTTCCCGGGTCTTCCACGCCTCGCACCAGCGCTGCCGGGTTCATTGGATGCGTAACGCCATGGCGCATCTGGCCCCCAAGCAGCGCCCGGCCGTGGTGGCGATGCTCAAGACGATCTTCGCCCAGGAGACGGCCGAGGCGGCGCGGGAGCAATGGACCTCGGTGGCTGACGCCCTGCGCGCGCTCTGCCCCAAGCTGGTCGAGCTGATGGACCGCTCGCGCGAGGAGGTGCTGGTGTACATGAGCTTTCCGCGCGAGCACTGGGCGCAGATTGCCTCGACCAATCCGCTCGAGCGGCTCAACGGCGAGATCAAACGACGGGCGGACGTGGTGGGTATCTTTCCCAATGACCGGGCGATGACGGCCTCGACAATCTTGCCAATCCTCGCCCGAAGACGGCATCGGACCGCACGGGCGCCCAATGCCGCTTGGCGGTGGGGGAGGCGGCACTCGGAAGACGATGTTGACGTGGTCGCCGTCAACTTCGACGCGTCGGATCATGGCGCGGATGATCTCACGTGTGCCGTTCCAGTCCAGTCC
>JAFAAP010000034.1 GCA_023426505.1 Pseudomonadota bacterium | reverse complement strand
GCCGCCAAAAGAGCGCCAGCAGGCGGGCGGAATGTGGCGCCATTGCAGGCTCATTGCAGTGACAGTGTACCTGCAATTCGACATATTTCGTGTCGTCAGCGAATTCCGACCAGCCGGAACCGTAGCTATGCAAAATGCGGACGAACCAGCACAGAACTGCTGGCTCATATGGTGGTCGGCCGCGCGGTGTGCATTCGCGCGAAGCCCCATCCTATCCATGTGCCATCAGAAACCTTTGTCGCCTTCAGTCCGCGTATCCCAAATACCTCAACGTCGGCTCTTGGCAGATTGCGTTGACAAAGTCGGCGTCCAGACGGACTGGGACAGCGATGCAGCCTGCCTTGTTGTTTCTTTGTATCGAAAACTTCGTGGCTTCTGGCTTATATAGGCCCCTAAAGTCGAAAGCCGTTTTCCTCAGAACTCTGCCGATTGGACGAGAACCCAATTTTTTAATGGGGAAAATAATGGAAATTGGGAAGCAGCCGGGGCATACAAACGCCGCGGCCGTAAACTAGAAAACGGCTACGACTGATGCGGATGGCATAAGCTGAGAGGAGCATCAGTCTGCCCCGCTTCCCACGCTCCTATGACCGTCACTCCGACGCGTCAGCACAGGACAGCTGCCTCCGGACTGGTGGAGTGAGGCTCCTATCGAAACAGGTGCTGATGCCGTTCTGGTAAGATCCTCGTATCGCGCATGCGTCATGCAATTCTCTCCGGCCGCCTTCTGCTAAGCCAATAAACCACGCATCCACCTGCAAGGCTCTGGACGGTGTAGTTGACGGCCCCTGATGGCCTTCCGGCCTTTGGCGTGGATGCATCGACGACACCTAGGCTGTCAGCTGGTAGCCAGGGCATATAAAGGTCGATTTTCAATCGCTTTCTCATTTCAAACTCCCATTACGTGGGCCGTCCGAGCGAAGCGAGGACGGAACCTTGTGCTCACACGAGAGATAAGGGTTAGTTGATCTCTCCTTGATCCAACCTTGATGCATCCTTGATACAGCCTTGATCCTACCTTGATGTTGCATGTGGTGATGCTGTTGCAGCGAGCTCAATCTTGGCGATGATTATCTCGAACCGCTCGATCGTGCCCTTGCACTGATCTTGCAGGTCCGCGAACCAAGCTCTGGTCGCCTCGGTGTGGGGACGATGCCGGAGCCGATATATGCCCACAGCCTGAACGTCGGCCACATGCCTGGGAACCGGGCAGAGGGCCCGGAGCTTCAGCTCCTTTGCCCTGTCCGCCTGCCGTTCAGTCAGCATCAGAGAGGTCAACTTTGCGGCTGCACGACCGACTGCCTGTTCGCATTCTTCCCCGATGCCATCCATAGGAATTGGCCACAGCTCTTCACCATGCTGACTGTCATTTTCGACAAGGTAGGTTACTGGGGCGAGGAGACGGAGATCGGTCAGGATCTTGAAGGCTTCCCAGAATTTTGTCGCAACATCCTCTATAGTGTGGTCGAGATGCGGCTCAAGAAACCTTGCTGCGGAGTAACTTTCTGCATGCAGAGGCTTGAAACCCCACACGACGAACTCGCCATACTGCCCAAGCTGCACACGCTCGAACTTGTACCGAAGACCGTGAGGTGGGCGCCAATTGATGCCAGGACCGTTGATGAGGTCATGGGCATGGTAGAGGTCGATAAAGAGCCGCAAGGCGCGAATATTGTTGGATTGGCGGATTCGCTCGACCGGCGTGACCGAGGGGTCCTCGTTCACGACCTCAACCAGACTGCATGGCAGCCAGATCAGATCCGGTGCCGCCGCCGACTCCGCAAGAGTAAATCTGGAACCTCCATGATCCTCCAGGTATCCCTTCCGGGCGAGGGAAAGCGCTGTCTCATACGGTTTTCCATACTTCCATATATCGTCATTTCGGCCGATCTTCGGCACAGTGTTGAAGCCCCAAGCAATAATGTCGTAGATGCGTTGCTCCTCGCTCGTGAGAGATGCCTCGGCCTGCTGGTGAACGTGAACGATTGAGTACTGCGGCCGCGTTCCGCCCTTCTCAACTCTGATCAGGCCAGCGTTCACCAAGGCTGCGACAGCCTGTTTGGCGCGGGGCCTGCCAATGCCCGTATGCCGGGTAATGGCATCGACCGACCACCGCGTTGTCACTTGGTCGCCGCCGGATCCGCAGGCGAGCACGAGGTAGGAGACTGCAGCAGGCATCCCTATGTCGCAGACCTTTGGCCAAGAGCGTGCATCGACCGCGAAGAACCGCTCCCTCGCCGTTTTCCTGGTCTTTGAGCGGCTTTCGTTGCAGCTGTTGTTGTGGTCGTCAGTAATCACTTCCGACTCTCCTCGTTGAGCAGCTGCTCCCAAAACAGCAGACACAGGGTCGGGAGGGAGCGGCGGGCGGAGGGCAGGGATACCCACCCTCTGTGCGGGCGGGGCTCACTTTCGCATTAGCCCAGCAGGGCTTTCCTCAAGGATTGCAGATCCGCGTCACCGATCTCGTATTTGACATCTCTCAAGTTGTTAGCTTCCCGTTCTGGGGTAATCTGATCCCACCTGATAAGCCAACGGAGCTTTCTATTCTGGTTGGTTTCGCGGCTGACAGCCCCGGCAAGTTGATTGAGCGGCATCAGCCATTCCGCATGGAGCTCGAGCCAATTGCTCGGCCCGATCCCAAAGATCCTCCCCACGTGCGGCCAGGTGATGCTCCCGCCGCGCAGAACGATTTGCCGAATGAGCTCGAGAGTTCTTGTGTCGACACGGCTAAGGAGGTCCTTCGCCTGTCTGAACGTCAGCGGCGCGCTCCACCAGAAACCGTCCTCATCTGCTTCCTCTAAGAGATCGATCAATGCCCGCAGGTCAAGTTCCTCATCAACCGCAGTGATTCCATCAATCCGCAACTCAATATGCATGTCGGTCTCCATTCTTACAGGTGTGATTGGCAGCACCAGTCGGTCCGTCGCGTGGCTCTGTTTCATGCATGCGTCCCGTGGTTCGGGCGCCTAGGTGCTCTTTGGATTCAGTGAGCTCACTCTTGGCGCTCTGGAAACGGCAGAGCGCCAGTTTTTGCTTAAGAGGTTGATTGCCCGTTGGTCAGATCGATACCGCACCTGCGCAAGGCCTCCTCCGCTCGTGCCTCCTGGTATCTTGACCAAGGCTCCCAACACCGCTCGTGTACTGAGACATGTCGTCCGCCCGACAAAAGAGAGAGCAGGGCACCAGCTGGACCTTCTGGCTGGCCGCAGTGCACACAGATCTGCCACGCATCAACAGAAGGGGGATTTAGGCGAAGCCAGTGCTGCACAGTATCGCCATAGGCGAGGAGCTGAGCCGCAATGCTGCTGATACCGCCGTCGTACTCGCGGATAGCTGACCGTTCTTCAAAATAGGCGCGCCAATCGTCCCGGTCCCATCCTAGTGTGGACGCTTCTGCTGACAGGGTTGTGAGCAGGTCGCTCTTTGCTGCTCGCAGGCGCTCCAGCAGAGCATCATTGAGCTCATCAGTAGGGCCTTCCAGGACCAGGTTGGGGCCATCCACCTCGACGCTGATATCTCGCCATCTGAGCTCGTGCAGGAGGTCATGAGCGTTCACAGCACAATCCTCCGCCTTGATCCAGGCATCGCACTGTGCTGGGGGGTGGGACTGCTCATCCCCTCCGTTCGACGCGCAACCGTGCAACCGATGCTCTTTGCCGGGCTTTTAGAAAGACAAGTCGCAAGCACGCTCGGGTGGGGTAGAAGCGGTTGATCTTCAGGCAAGGGATCCGCGGGAACGTAGCGAGCCGGCCTTCCTTTGCTAGGCTCCTCGTTGCGAATATAGCCTCGATCGGCTGCGACTTTACACCGGCGTGAGGCCGCCGACTTGTCGAGGGCAAGCGCCGCTGCAGTGTCCTGGACCGTGGCAGAGCCTTTGATGGTGGCAATGTGTCGAACCCGTTCCACTGTTTCTCGAACGCGTTTGGGTACTGTCGTCTGCACCCCCTCAGCAATGAGGTCTGCGACAAGAGCGTACACAGCTGCATAGTCTTCGATGGTTGCCACCACACGTCCCTGTCCGTCCCGCTCTCGAGTCGCCTGGTGCAGCAACGCATGTGTGCGGATCAAATTCAGGAGAAGCTTGAAGTCACGCCGCAGACGGACGGCCACACTGGCGGTTAGGTTCGCAATCTCAGATGCGAACGGCACGATCGTTTCGCGGCAGGAAGCCGCGAGCCATTCCTGGAGGGCGATCCACAGTGCGCGATCAACCTCCTTCCGCCGGTCCTCATCGGCGAGAGACAACAGAACAGCATGGGTCTGCTCTGGTGTATCGCTGATGGTCACAGAGATCAGGCGTGTCTCATTTTCGGGATGCAGGCTGTCTCGTGTTGTGGTGACAATCAGGCCTGTAGGGCCTTCCCGCTCGATCAGGCGGGCTCCAAGACCTTTAGGAGTCTTTTCGACAGTCTCATACCGGATATGTCCCTCGCTCAGGAGCGAGCGGATGAGATAGGAGGCGATGTCGCCCGCCATGCCTTCCGCCTCATAAAGCACAAGCATGCGGTGCTTGAGCGGCGCATCGCCATACGCCAATGCCCGTTCAGACATGGCCGTCAAGGGATAGTACGCCGCCTCGGGGAAGAAGGACAATACCGTCTGACAAAGGTAGGTTTTCCCTCCCGCAGAAGGCCCTTTCACCGCGAGTGAGACAGGTCGGCCTAACAGGCGGCTCGTCGTGGCGAGATAAAGAAGCTTCGCTTCACGGTCGACACCGATCACGCCGGCCTGGCGCAGCGCCACAGCAAAAAGGCCGAGAATGTCTGGCGCCGTCGCGAGCTCCTCGCAGCGCATCCAGGCCCAGTCGCGCGCCTGTGCGTGCCGGGCGCGGTTCTCCTCAACCCAAGGGGCGGCAGCGGCAACCGCCGCCTGCCAGCGCGGCACGAACTGCTCCGGATCTGCCACGTGCATCGCGCTTGGGTCTTTAAACCCGTCGAGGCGAATGAGCCGAATTTTCTCTCGGAGGGCTGAGGTGGAGACCCACCGCAGCATGGCTTCCCCTCCGGCGTCCGGTTCTACTAGCACGTATATGGTCTCGAAGCCTGCCAAATGCCGGGCATCGCGGGTCTCGTTCCACTGGCCTGCCCCGGGGATCCCGACAGCATTGATCCCGTGAACCCAGAGGGTATGGGAGTCGCTTTCGCCCTCCACAACGGTGATCGCCT
This sequence comes from Pseudomonadota bacterium, assembly GCA_023426505.1. Taxonomy (GTDB): domain Bacteria; phylum Pseudomonadota; class Alphaproteobacteria; order Rhizobiales; family Beijerinckiaceae; genus Microvirga. Next base: position 26,813 of record JAFAAP010000034.1, on the reverse strand, counting down.
TCTCCGCCTGGAGGCGCCACAGGCCGTACAAGAATGGCTTTGAGCCCCGCTTCCAGCGAAAACGGCTGCCCTCGCTTTCGCGGGTATCGAGCGCGAGGCGGATTCTGACCGCTAAGGCTTTGCTGGTGGAGTCGAAATAAGGGATGCGCAGCGCTGGCACGCGTATATGCGCGGTATCGCTCAACCCAATCTCACGCAGAAACTCTTCTGGCAGCCGCTTGGCAGCCGCATAGGTCTGAAGGGTGCAGCCGACCGGTTGCACGGTTGCAGCGTGAACGGAGGGGGTATAAACCGTACCGCCCTCGGCAGAGACGGGTGAAATAGGGACAGCGATCATCGACGGAGCCCCCGCAGCTCGCGCAGGAGGAGGCATGCCGCCTCAGCTTGCGAAACACCCCGCAGGTAAGCGAGCAGGCTAATCAGATCACCTCCTTTATCGCCGGTTGCGAAGTCGGCCCAGCGGCCGGTTCGTAGGTTGATCTTGAACGATCCCGGCCGGCGGTCATTCCGACAAGGATTGAGGGCGACCCATTCGGTACCTTGCTGGTGGCCATTTGGGAGCCAGTGATGAAGAAGTTCGGGCAGAACCGCCTGAGCAGCTCGGTTCACGGCTGAGAAATCGAGCATTCCCATAATTATGCCTCCCGCTCAGACGTGCTGAACTGGGTGCAGAATTCTGCCCAGCGCTCGACGTCTCCCTGTCGGTAGACAACCCTTCGCCCGAGTTTGACGAATGCTGGTCCCGTACCGGCCAGGCGGTGGCGCTCCAGAGTGCGTTCAGAGATGCGCAGATGCGCTGCAACTTCCCTCTGTGTAAGGTAAATCCTCTCCAGGTAGTCCAGGGATTCAGATCTATGCGCGGTGGCGGCGGGATGAGGGTTAACCATCGTACTGCTCCGTGTCACTGCCGGACCATGGCGGCTGGTGACAGAGCATTTATGTTCGTCCGCACATCAGATGGAACTTCTTAACTGTTTAATGCAATACCTTTAAGAGGTTTGACCCAACACTCAGTCCAAGATGCGGTACCGGAATCTTGGCCAATCCTGAGGGTTTTTCCGATTCGGCGTGTAGAATCCGCCCCTCTCATCCTCGGGGTCGCCCAAGAAGGTTATTATATTTTTAAGCTTAAATTCAGACAGCGGACCGAAGGCGGCTGGCCAGTTACTCCTTACGCTTGCTTCAATCTCACGCCTGGGCAGCCGCTTGTTTGGGCTCAGGTCCAGCTTGTCGCAAAGCCGCACCAGCATCGCGACGTAGGGCGAAATATAATGTTCAAACTGGCTCTCAGCTGGCGGAGATTCTGGCTGAAAGGGCTCTTGTTCAGCGCTCGAAGCTCCTGCGAAAAGGTTGAGGAGTGTCGCAACGTTGACCTTTATGCAGCCAACCCACAGCGTCTGTGCGGGGTATTCTCGTTCTATTTCCTGGCACGTCGCAAAAAACTGTTCTAGCACCTTGTCTCTTGGCTCAGGTTGGATTGCATAGGAGCTGCGAAAAGCCTCGAGGTCCAAACCCGTGATTTCTGAGCGCTGCCAGTGCACGGACGACCCACGCCAACACAAAGCAGGAATTTTGACCCCATAGGCCACGGCACTGCGGGGAATAAACGGATGATCATCGCCACTTCCGGAAAACCTTAGATCCGCCCATGACGTGAGCTCCCCACTGCGCAGCGCCTGTTCAAGACGTCTGAAGTTATCAGACGCCAATTCAGACGGCTCGAGTGTGAATGCGGCTGGGTCGACATACCGGTCCCGGATTGGCTGCCCTTGTCGGGTAACACAGAGAACTGCTTGCAGAAGTGAGCACTTCTCGGGTTGGAAATTGTAGGTCATTGAGGATCACTCCAGTGGCGAAGCTGCCTGTGATGTGCCCCAAAGAGCTGTCGGCCTTTAATCTGCTATCTGCGCTCAGCAACTCATGGCAGCAACGAGTGTCTGTCCAATTTTGTCCGCGGCCTGCTGCAATGGATCAGCGGCAAGGTGAGCATAGCGGGCCGTTGTTGCAGCCTGCGCATGGCCGAGAAGAGTACCGATAATGGGAAGCCCTAGGCCTGCCCCGGCACCGATTGAAGCGAAGGAATGGCGCAGATCATGCAGGCGCACATCTGGAAGCTCCGCGATGGTGCGAACCTTCCGCCATGGTTTCTCTAGGTTTACGAGGTGCCGCCCCTTGCGCTCGCCTGGTACTACGAAGGGATTGCCTTCCAAACGGGGCAGCGTGGTGAGCAGCTCCCGCGCGGCAGAGTTGAGGTACACCGTCTTTGCACCAGTCTTGCTATCGGCCAAGTTCAGAAGACCGCGTTCCAGGTCAACATGGTCCCACCGCAGCGTCAGGATCTCAGTCAGGCGCGCTCCGGTAAACACCAGCAGCCGGATGGCGGCCACCACATACGGGGAGGTGAGCCCGGCCTCAGCTTGGACGAGAGCGGCCCCAAGGCGGGCAAGCTCGGCCGAGGAGAGATAGCGCCGCCGCTTCTGCTCCGCGAACCGTTCGACCCCGACACATGGATTGCGCTCGCCGCGCCGGCCGGACCAGTTGAACATTTTGGAGAGCAGGGCCAGGAGCCGGTTCGCTTGGTAAGGAGTTGCGCGGAACTTCAGATGCAGGCGCTCGATATCGGACGAACGCACTTCATCAACCCTCAAACGGCCAAGCTCAGGGGTGATGATCCGCGCCACCAAGCGCTTGTACTCGGTGTAGGTCCGGTCCTTGGCCTTGGCTGAGACGTGCTCCTCCAGGAAGCGCTCTGCCAGGATGCCGAGGGTAGGAGCAGAGCGGTCCTTCTGCTTTCGATCGGCTGGATCTTTGCCCTCGGCGACCAATCCGAGAATGCGCTTGGCTTCCCGGCGGGCGAGCTCTGGTGTCCAGGGAGAGCCGTGCTTGCCGATGGTGTACCAACGCTGCCGACCTTGGGAGCGGTACTTGATCATGTAAACGCGATCGCGGCGCTGCCGGCGGATGCCAAGGCCTTTGACATCAGCATCCCAGGCGAGTTCCCCCGGTTGGAGCGCCTCCACAACAGCTTTGGTGATCTTACGCTGACGCTCGGGCATGTGGTTGCTACCTGTCGAATTAGCTACCATGCTAGAGCGTACTCTTGCGGGGCTGTGGCGGGAAGTCGAGAGCGTAAACTCTTATGGAGTAAGGCTTTGACGGCGCTTGGCTGGTTATGGGTGCATTGAACCGCAAACTTTTAATCAGCGGGTCGATGGTTCGATTCCATCCACGCTCACCATCTCTTTCAAGGACTTAGTGGCTTTCCTAGCTGGCGCTGCTTCCCAGGAAGTGCGAATGGGAAGCGTATGGGAAGCAAGGTCGCCAGAGTGCGCTAGCTAATCGCTATCCTGGGGCTCACCCACGGCTCAGATCCTACTACAAAATCAACAAACGTCAGGAATCAGCCAGGAAGCTGACCTTTACACGATCGAGCTAAATGGCTGTGCCTGACCCGCACCAGACCTTCCTCATCAGGTCTCAACATCGTCGGATGATGTGAGATCACTGCCGGGGCAGGAGCCTGCCTGTCAAAGCCAGTCGCAGCGTCCGCAGAGCGATCCAGCCGATGATGAGATTGGCACCGATGAAGAGCGGGATGGCCAGGAAGGAAATCGGCCCCGCCTGACCCCGCTCGACAAAGCGCAGGGCCGCGAGCGGCAGGGCGGAGACACCGAAGGTGTAGGCCCACGCCGCGGGCGAGAACGGCTGCTGCCGCAGCCATGGCACAAGGCGCAGCATGACCAGCGCCTGGAGCAGGGCGTACCCGAAGAGCATCTGCACGAAGCGGTCCGGCGGCCCCTCGGTCACGGCAAGGTACGCGACGGATCCGACGGCAGGGGTCGCCAGGTGCAGGCCCATCGTGGCCCGCAACGCCACCGGCAAGGCATGAATCATCAGGCGGTGCAGCACGATCGACTCAAGCACGACCATCGACAGGAAGCCTGCCCCGAAGAAGAGCAGTCCCGCTTCTGGGTAGCCGAAGGTACCGCAGGCAATGGCGCTGACAAAACATCCGCCGACAGTGGGCATGTACAGGGTCGGGGTAGTCGCGTCCGTGTGGCGTCCGCCCTGCCACAGCTCGCCCACGACCCAGGCACTGAACACGACTTGGCTCGCGACACCCAGCGCGAACATCGTCCACGCCACGGCGGGCAGGTATGGTGCAACGGCGATCGCGGCAATGAGGGTCGCCACTGGAACCAGCGCAATGAAGAAGGCCTGGACCGGATGCCGGAACTCGGCGAGCGCCTCCTCGCGGGAGGTTGCCCACTTCAGGACATAAAGTGCCATCCAAATGAGCCAGACGAGCGCCGCGGCAAGGGACAGCGCCTCGCCGACGAACGTGGGGGCATCCCACACCCGGGCGGCGGCGCGCCAGCCGTTGCCGAGCCCGCCTAGACCGAGGACCATCCCGAAGAAGGTCGCTGGGACCATAAGGGAAGCCAAGCGATATGGGGGGCGCACCGCAGCGCCTACGTTCGTCTTTCGCATGTCCATCCCCACTGCTGTCGTTATCAGTCAGGTCGCCGTCACCGTGATCCACGGCGTCTTGGGCGTAAAGCGCCAGCGAAGGTCGGGCACGTAGGTGAGGCCGAGCACGCCGGCAGCGATGGCGATATGCCAGAGGCATTCCCACGCATAGCGTCTTGCCAGCCTCGGATAATCGGATGCTACAAGTCCACCCTACTAATAGATGCAAAGACGAGTTCGGCCATTACGCTGGGCCTTCAGACGCGCTCAAGTGCTATGGCGATGCCCTGACCCACACCAATGCACATGGTGGAGAGTGACCGTTTTGCCCCCTTGAGGTTAAGTTCCAGCGCCGCAGTGCCGGTGATCCGTGCGCCGGACATTCCCAACGGATGGCCAAGGGCAATCGCACCGCCGTTCGGGTTCACGCGTGGGTCATCATCTGCGATTCCGAGATCCCGTAGTGTAGCAAGCCCTTGTGACGCAAAGGCCTCGTTCAACTCGATCACGTCGAAATCCGCAGGCGTCAGCCCAAGCCGCTTCATCAGCTTCTTCGAGGCCGGAGCCGGGCCGATTCCCATGATCCGCGGCGGTACCCCAGCCGCCGACCCGCCCAACACCCGTGCAATCGGGGTGAGCCCATGTTTCGTGGCCGTCTCCTCGGTCGCAAGGATCAGAGCTGCCGCACCGTCATTCACGCCTGAGGCATTGCCCGCAGTGACCGTGCCACCCTGGCGGAAAGGGGTGGATAGTTTCGCCAATGCTTCCATGGTCGTCACGCGGGGGTGTTCGTCACGCTCCACCACAATCGGGTCGCCCTTACGTTGCGGGATCGTTACTGGTGTGATCTCGCGGGCGAGCCGCCCATTTTCCTGAGCTGTGGCGGCCTTAGTCTGTGATCTGAACGCGAATGCATCCTGATCCTTGCGACTGATGCCGAAATCCTCGGCTACGTTCTCGCCGGTCTCAGGCATGGAGTCGACCCCGTATTGCACCTTCATGAGCGGGTTGACGAACCGCCAACCGATGGTGGTGTCATGGATTTCATTGTGCCGGGAGAACGCCGTATCGGCTTTCGGCATGACGAAGGGAGCCCGGGACATGGATTCGACCCCGCCCGCGATCATCAGCTCCGCCTCTCCCGCCTTTATGGCGCGGGCAGCAGCGATCACAGCATCCATGCCGGACCCGCATAACCGGTTGATGGTTGTGCCGGGTACCGAGCTGGGCAACCCGGCTAGGAGAAGGGACATGCGGGCAACGTTACGGTTATCCTCGCCGGCCTGGTTGGCGCAGCCGAAGATCACGTCATCGACCGCTTCCCAATCCACACCCCCATTCTGCTGCATCAGTGCACGTAGCGGCACCGCTCCCAGATCATCGGCCCTAACCGATGAAAGCGATCCGCCAAACCGTCCGATGGGTGTGAGAACATAGTCGCAGATGAAGACTTCAGTCATCTCGGCTCCGTTTCGTTGTATGCCCGCGTTAGGAAACTCCTAATCAGGCGCCACTCTTGGACACCGCATGCATGTTGCATAGTTGCAGTGCGTGGATGATGCAGTTCTCAGGCTTCCGCTCCGTGACCAACTTTTCAGTGCAAAAACCCCAGCCTTCAACTTCCCATCTGATACGCCTTCTCAAACATTTAGTTAGGTGGAGAGGCGGGAGGCTTCCCCTTATCATGTATGGGGATGCCGCGAGTGCACGCGGGCCGAACCTGCTCCGTATTGCATCGGTTCCTAGCACGTCTATCATTGCCGGATGACCAATCCGCTTCCGCCACTCAACCCTCTGAAAGCCTTCGAATCTGCGGCGCGGCTGAACAGCCTGACATTGGCTGCCGAGGAATTGAACGTGTCGCAGGTCGCGGTCAGCCGGCAGGTCAAAGTGTTAGAAGATTACCTCGGAGTCGCGCTGTTCCGTCGGATTCACCGGGGCATCGAGCTGACACGCGAAGGACGGCAGCTCTACGAGGGAGTGACCAGTGCCTTCCGTGACATTGGCGATGCCGCCCGGCTCGTTTCCCGCCGGGGACGGCGCGATATTCTGGCGATCCAGTCCTACACCACCTTCTCACAGCGCTGGCTCATCCCGCGGCTTGCACATTTCCATAATGCCAACCCGAAGATCGAGGTCCGCCTTTCGTCCTCAACAGCCCCGGTTGATTTCGAGACCCAGAACCTCGATGCCGCAATTCGCTCCGGGCGGGGCAACTGGCCAGAATTGCATGCGGAGAAACTCGTCGACATTGAGCTGATCCCCGTCTGTTCGCCAGGGCTGGTTACCTCAGCGCAGATCAAGTCACCAAAGGATCTGGCGCGGGTGCGGTTGCTGCATTCCATGGCACGACCGAATGACTGGGCGTCTTGGATCACGGCGACCGGAGCGGGGATCGACCCGGCACCGGGCATTCGGTTTGAGAATTCCGCACTCGCCTATGAGGCGGCCTCACTCGAGATCGGCGTTGCGATCGCCGTGAAGGTCTTTGTCCAGCGGCAACTGCAAGTCGGGACTCTTGTCGCTCCCTTCGGCCTCAGCTGCAAGATTGGCGAGGGCTATTATCTGACCTGGCCCAAGAGTGCGACCCCGTCTCCCACGCTGCTCAAGTTCCAGACTTGGCTCCGTGAGCAGATGGAAGCTGAGAGCCGGGCCGGCTTGGCACCCGAGAATCCCTCTCTTTCCCTTGTGTCCTGAGGACGCGTCACACAGCAAATTGCTAGGACGCGCTAGTAGCGTCTTTAGCTGAGTCATTGTTGGACGCCGAATGGGCTATTCGACCGCCAGGATTTTCCAGATACCGTTGGCCGCTGCAACCACTCGGGTGCCAACTACAAGATCGGCTTTCATGAAAATGAGAGAGCGTGTCCGGCGTACGACCACGGCTCGGGCCTCGATAAACTCGCCGATCTGGACGGCGTCCACAAAGTGAACATCCAGTTGGATTGTCGCATGAGGCTTGTTGCCGGTTGCATAACGCGCCGTCATGCCTAGCGCACGATCGGCAAAAGTCATAATCATCCCCCCATGGACGACGCCTCGCCGGTTATGATGTTTTGGATCCGCCAGGAACGCAATCCGCATTCCGGTCCCATTGGATTTTTGCCAGATCGGACCCACTAGGCCAACGAAACCGTCGTCTGCAATAGCCTCCCATCCATGCGAGGCAGGATCGAAGGGTGTGCTCTGGCTTACATTGTTTGGGTCTCGATCTGTGACATCCATTCTCTGGATCTCCTTACAAGCTTGAATTTGTGGGCGAAGACCTGCTCGGGAATGGCGCCCACCCACGATGGAGGTCAGAACCAAGGTGCCGATACCGTGCAACTTTCCGAGAAGGGGGATGCCGCACACGAATTGATGCTGAGCGGAGCAGTCGTTTCGTATCATTTGGGGCCCGGAGGTCGCGTGACCATTAAACGTCGTCCCTGATTGGCAGCCTCCAAGTCGCGCCTGTCCAAGAAGGCTGCCGCTTCGATATCTTTAGGCGCTTTCCTCTTGGAATGCCTCCTCCCGGCGTTTGCTGATGGTCGGCGAGAGGACAAGCACCAGCAGACCAACCGCCAGGATCAGCATCACGGCACTGATCGGGCGCGTGACCAGGACGGTAGGGTCTCCTTTGGAGAGCAGCATTGCTCGGCGCAGGAACTCCTCCATCATTGGGCCTAGGACAAAAGCGAGCAGCAGGGGAGCCGGTTCTGCGTCGAGTTTCCGGAACACATAGCCCAGGAACCCGAACACAGCCATCAGGAACACGTCGAAAGTCGTGTTGCTGAGTGAGTAAACACCGATGGCACAGAAGACGATGATAGCCGGATAGAGGAGGTGGTAGGGAACTGAGATCATACGTACCCACAGGCCAATCAGGGGCAAGTTGAGAACCAACAGCATGAGATTACCGACCCACATTGATGCGATCAGGCCCCAGAACAGGGTCGGCTGCTCGGTCATGACCGACGGTCCGGGTTGGATACCCTGGATGATCATCGCCCCAATCATCAACGCCATGACCGGATTCGACGGGATGCCGAGGGTCAGCATCGGGATGAAGGAGGTCTGGGCACCGGCGTTGTTGGCGGCCTCAGGGCCAGCGACACCCTCGATTGCACCTTTGCCGAACACGCTTGGGTTCTTGGATATCTTCTTCTCGAGCGAATAGGAGCCGAAGGAAGCCAGCATGGCCCCGCCGCCCGGCAGGATACCAAGCACGGACCCCAATGCCGTGCCACGCAGGATGGGACCGGTGATGCGTTTCCAGTCTTCGCGGGAGGGGAACAGACCAGTCACGGTTTTCAGCGTCACCTCGCGGGTTAGTTCGTGTTGCAGGCTCGCAATGATTTCGCCGATGCCGAAGACCCCCATGGCGATCACCACGAAATTAATGCCGTCGACGAGTTCTGGCGTGTCAAACGTGAAACGGGCCGTGCCTGAGTTTACGTCCGTGCCTATCATACCGAGGAGCAACCCGAGCAGAATCATGCCGAGTGCGTGCAAGAGTGAGCCGTGGGCAAGCACAATTGACGCGACCAGCCCGAGCGCCATCAACGAGAAGTACTCTGCCGGACCGAACTGCAAAGCCACCTCGGCCAGCGGTGGGGCAAACATCGCCAGCAGCACGGTCGAAATGGTGCCGGCGAAGAAAGATCCGATGGCAGCGGTGGCGAGCGCCTTTCCGGCCATTCCCTGTCGGGCCATTTGATAGCCATCCAGAGCAGTCACGACCGAGGACGACTCTCCTGGCAGGTTGACCAGGATGGCCGTGGTGGAGCCGCCATATTGCGCCCCGTAATAGATACCACTCAACATGATCAAGGCCGAGATAGGCGGCAAGCCGAATGTGACCGGCAACAGCATGGCGATGGTCGCGACCGGACCTAAACCCGGCAGCACGCCAATAGCGGTGCCTAAGAACACGCCGACAAAGCAATAGGTAAAGTTGGCAAGGCTCATGGCCTCGCCGAGACCGAGCCAGAGATTAGCGAAAACTTCCATGACGCTCTCCCTTCAATTGCCTAGGCAGACCTTATTGGCCGAACCATGATCCAAGCAGAGGCATGGGCACACCCAAGCCTTTGACGAACACGACCGAGCAGAACACGACGAGCCCGATGAGTCCGGCTGTGGCGGTCCATTCGAACCGGAACTTGCTGCTCGCAGCCGCGCTCATGAGCACCATGACTGTCATCGCGATGATCAGACCAGCCGTGGGCAGGAGGACGCCAAAGGCGACCACTGAGCCGACAACCAAGAGGATGGCTTTCCAAGCGAACGCTCCAATCGGTTCACCGTCCGAAAGAAAGGACCGCCCGACGCCGACGACGCCGAAAATGAGAAGGAAACAGGAGATAGCGAATGGGAAGTATCCAGGGCCCATGCGGCCACCTGAGCCCAGGTAGGCGTAATCCCTCCCTACTAATACTCCGATCGTGCCGGCGGCCAGGTAGATAATACCTATCCAGAAGTCTTTTGGGTTGCGAATTGCTATCACTGTTTGTCTCCTCCAATGTGGCTGTTGCTAACAGCGGGTACCTGTTTGTTTTTATTGTTCAGGTAGCTCTGCGGGGCAGCCGTTGACTTTGTCGTTGTCAGCAGATGCCTGCGTTGGATCGTGACGTCTTACGCGGTCTGCTCCGGCTTCTCGAACATGTGCCTTATGTCGCCGCGGATAAACCCGGGTCCGCTGAGCTCCGCCAGCCGATCGATGTCTCTGGACAGTGCTTCGGCGCCGCGATCGCGAGCCCAAAACACCGGCCCGCCCTCCCATCGTGGAAAGCCGTAGCCGTTCACCATCACCACATCGACGTCGGTGGCGCGCTCGGCCACGCCTTCGCCAAGCAGCAGGGCAGCCTCGTTGACGATAGCTAAAAGCGCCCGGAGCTGAATTTCCGCGTTATCAAAGCTCCGGCGAACCAGACCTTTCTCGGCGCTTGCCTGTTCGATCAGGCCGTGTACCGCCTCATCGACCTGCCGTTTTCCTTCGGCGCCGTACCGGTAGTACCCGGCGCCTGACTTGCGGCCCAAGCGGCCGGCCTCGCACAGCCGGTCCGCGATGTGCACGTAGCGAGCTGCCGGATCGCGTGTGGCTGCCTGCGCCTGTCGCATCCGCCAGGCAATGTCGAGTCCAGACATGTCGGCTACCGCAAACGGCCCCATAGCAAAGCCGAACGCTTCAAGGGCGGAATCTACCTGTTCCGGCCAGGCACCCTCCTCGATCATGAATTCGCACTGACGTCGATAGGCCGAGTAGATGCGGTTTCCAATGAAGCCGAAGGCGTTGCCGGTGACCACCGGCAGCTTCTTCAGGCGTTTGCCGACCTTCAAGCCCGTGGCGAGCGTCTCCGGCGCAGTGTCCTGGCCTCTTACGACCTCAAGCAGGCGCATGACGTTGGCCGGGCTGAAGAAGTGCAGACCGACTACATCCTGCGGCCGCGCCGTCGCTGAGGCAATTGCGTCGAGGTCGAGGTACGAGGTGTTCGTCGCCAGCACCGCACCGGGACGTGCAAGGGAGTCGATCCGCCGGAAGACCTCCTGCTTGATGCCGAGATCCTCGAACACCGCTTCGATCACCAGATCCGCCTGCCATAGGACGATCCAATCGACAGTGCCGCGGAGGCGGGCGCTGCGTTGCGCCGCCGTGGCGGCCCCCATCTTACCGGCCTTCACCCGGCTGGCATAATGTTCGTGGATGCGTGCCAAACCCCGTTCCAGCGCCGCTGCGTCCTGGTCCAGCAGAATAACGTCGAATTCTGCGTCGAGAGCCGCGACGGCGATGCCGGACCCCATCGTCCCGGCACCGATGACAGCGATATGTTGGACCTCCCTGGAAGTCACACTTGCCAGCCAGGGGTGCTTGCCGCTGTCGCGCTCGGCGAAGAATTGATGGCGAAGAGCGGCCGCCTCGCGGGACACACGCAGTTTCTCGAACACTGCCCGTTCTTCGGCTAATGCGTCGTCAATCGGTAGCCGGGACGATGCGACTACCGCGTCGATCGCGGCCCGCACCGCGGGGCGCTCCTTGCCGGCTTTCAGTGCAGCAGTCGATGCAGCAGACACGGCCGCGGAGTTCGCCTCGGGAACCGATCGGTCCCGTAGGCGCTGCTTGTGGCCGCGTAAAATGCGGGCGCGAGCCACAGCCGCTTGGCGGAGATCACCGGCGGCCTCCTCATCAATCAACCCGGCGGCCAGCGCTTCGGGACTCGGCACCCGTTCGCCTCTGCACACCATCTGGATCGCTCGGGGTATTCCGACTATGCGTGGCAGCCGTTGCGTGCCGCCCGCACCGGGAATGATACCGAGGGTCACTTCTGGAAGCCCCACCACCGTGCCCGGGGCTGCGACGCGTGAATCGCATCCAAGCGCCAGTTCGAACCCGCCCCCTAAGGCGGCACCATGCAGCGCCGCCACAAAGGGCTTATCGGACGACTCAATCGCGGCAATCACAGAAGGCAGCTGGGGCCATTCCAGGGGCAGGCCGAACTCGCGTAGGTCCGAACCGGCGATGAAGGTGGTGCCGGCACCGATAATCACGGCGCCGTGGATCTCGTCCTCCTGCTGCACGGCCTCGATCGCCTCAAGCAGGCCTCGGCGGACCTCAGCCGACCCTGCATTGATCGGCGGGTTGTCGATGACAATGACGGCGACATCGCCATCCCGTTCCAGATGCACGCGTGAAGTCATATCAGGCCTCCACAACCCGTTCTTGATCAATAGCGCCATTGGGCTGGGCCTTTGACGCCCCCTCCGTGAGCACGACCACGCCGTCCGCCGCCCGTACACCTTGCCCTTGTGGCAGCACAAACAACGGGTTGATCTCCGCCTCCTCGAGGCGGTCACCCAGTTGGGCCGCCATCTGCGAGAAGGCAACGATGGTGGACACCAGGGCCTCGACGTCTGCCCTAGGGCGCCCGCGGAACCCGTCAAGCAACGGCCAGGTCTTCAGGTCCTGTGCCAATTCGAGGGCGTCTTCGCGGCTGAGGCCGCCCTCGGGCGGGAGCAGGCGCATCGTCGTGTCCTTGAAGAGCTCAGCGGTAACGCCACCCATTCCGAGCAGGATTGCTGTCCCCAGGGAGTCGCGGTGCATACCGAGGATTAGTTCGGTCCCACCGTTGACCATTTCCTGCACGAGGAAGCGTTCCGGACGCACGTTAGCTTTAGCTCCGACTTCGTCGGCCATTGTCTGAAGGCGTGGACCGATTTGCTCAGGCGTAACGTTCACCGCGACGCCTCCGACATCGCTCTTGTGCGTAATCTCGGACGACAGGATCTTCAGCACGACCCGGGACCCGAGTTCCTGTGCCGCGGCTCCAGCCTCCGACGGCGCCGTGACGATCGCCTCGCGGACACACGGGACACCGAAGCGGGCGAAGAGTTGCTTGGCTTCGGCTTCGTCGAGTGAGCCAGCAGGGAGGTCGTCGACAGCGACGGGCTGCGTGGCACTGTATGCTGCGGGACCTTTCCAACGGCCAACCTCCAGCATGGCGCGGAGAGCAGCGGTACAGCTTTCTGCCGCGGCGAAGGCTGGCACGCCGCCTTGGGTCAACAGCGCTCCGATCTCAGGGGCATGCGGGCTCACATACGCGATCACAGGCTTGTCCGAGGTTGGCAAGCAGTCCTGGATTGCGTTCACCAGCAACTCGGGCATCGCCAAGCTCGACGATCCGACGATGATCGTCAGCGCGTCGTAGCTGGGGCTTTGCAGCAGGACCTTGATGGCACCACGCAAGAGGTCGGGTTGGAGGCCGGCCAGGGTCACATCGATCGGATTGCGGTCCAGCACAGCATGGTCGCCGGACTGGAGAGCCCGCAATGCTTCAGCCGTTGCGGCATCGGGCGCAGGCGTATCGAATCCGGATAACCCCAGGTCGTCCGACACGAGCGTGCCCGCTCCACCGGTGGATGTCAGGATGGCAACGCGGTTGCCACGCAGCTTACGCCCGGTGGCAAGCGCAGCGGGAATGTCGAGCAGATCGCCGAAAGTCTGGGCGCGGATCACGCCTACCTGCTTGAACAGGGCGTCGTACATCCGGTCGGCACCAGCCAGCGCGCCCGTGTGGGATACGGCGGCCTTGGCACCCGCTTCGGAACGGCCGATCTTGAAGGCGACCACGGGCTTGCCTGCACGTGCCGCCTTCAGAGCCGCGCCACGGAACTTCTCGGGATTGCGCACGGTTTCGACATACAGCGCGATCACCTTAGTGGCTTCGTCCTCGGCCAGGTAGTCGATGAAGTCGGCCAGCTCCAGGTCAACCTCATTGCTCGTCGAGATCAGTTTCGACAGGCCGATGCCGCGTGCGGCGGCTCGCGACAGAAGAGCGCCGAGGATGCCGCCGCTCTGGGAAACCACCCCGATCGATCCGACCGGGAAGTGCTCCATCTCAAGTGCACCGGTGGCCGACAGCACGATGTTGTCGGTGAGGTTGACGAGACCAATGGTGTTCGGTCCAAGGATGCGCATGGAGCCGGCGGCTTCCAGCAGCTGCTTCTGGCGACGGGCGCCTACCTCGCCCGTTTCCGTGTAGCCACTGGCTAGCACGATGGCCGCGGCAGTGCCTCGCGCCGCCAGGTCACGCACGGCGAGGTGTGCACGTTCGGCGCCGAGCAGCACGATGCCGACATCCGGTGCATTGGGCAGCGAGGCCACGTCAGGATAGCACGGCAGCTCGCCGATATGACTGGCCTTGGGGTTCACCGGATAAAGCTCACCCGTGAAACCATGCTTTACGAGATAGGAGACCGGCCGCCCGGCGGTTTTGCTGGCGTCGGCGGACGCTCCGATGACGGCGACGCTGCGTGGCTTTATGAGGCGTGAGATCGCGTCCATATCATTCATTCCTTGCTAGACGGCGGCCTTGGACAGGAAGGCCATCACAGATTCGCGGTGCTCGGTGCTCGTGTAACAGATGCCTTGGGCCTGACTGCCTTGCGCGAACACCTGCTGTGCGGGTAGCTCGAAGCTCTGATTGAGAATGGTCTTGGTCAGCGCGAGCGCCGTTGCCGAGCCCTTGCTCAATTGGGTGGCCCACTCCTGGGCCTCGGCGAGGAGCGTGTCGGCTGTAGCCCTGCGATCCACAATTCCCAGCCCGAGCGCCTCGTCCGCGTCGACTTTGCGACCCGTGAAGATCAGCTCCTTGGCTTTCGGCAAGCCGACACGGCGGGGCAGGAAATACATGCCACCGCCGTCCGGGACGATGCCACGATGGATGTACGACCACGTGAAGCTGGCCCATTCGCTGGCGATGATAAAGTCGCAGGCGAGCGCCGTATCCGCTCCCAGGCCCGACGCAGCCCCATTCACCGCAGCAATGACGGGCTTGGGCATGGTGTGCAGGAGTGACTGCGTGCGGTGCACCCTCTGCTGGCGATGCCACCCGTTGAAGCCTACCTCGCCGGCTGGGGCGTTCATGCGCTTTTCCATGCCCGCGATGTCACCGCCGGCGCAGAAGGCCTTGCCGGCACCCGTGAGAACGACAGCCCGGATTGCCTTATCGCCCGCGACGCGCTCGAGCCCATCAATGAACTCACTCCGCATGTCGTCGCTCATGGCATTCCGCTTGTCGGGGCGGTTGAAGGTGATCGTGGCGATGCCGGATTCCACCTGCAGATCAATAAATTTGTAGGTCATGCTGTGCTCCATCGGATGATGCCGACCTCATTCCGGTTTCACGTTGTTTTCCTTGACGATTTTCCGCCAGCGGGCTTCTTCGGCGCGGACATACGTGTCCAACTCGTCGGGGGCACCTGCGGTGATGACGAGACCCTCGCTCTCAACTTTCTGCTTGAAGTCGTCTGTTTGGGCGGCCTTGCTCGCAGCCGCATTCAGTTTGGCGATGACATCGGCCGGGGTGCCGGCGGGTGCGTAGAGGCCGTACCAGCTGTCGACGGCGTAGCCGGGCACTGTTTCGGCGATCGCCGGCACATCCTTCAGGGCAGGTGACCGCTCAGCGGTGGTTACGCCGAGCGCTCGCAGCTTGCCGCTGTGGACGAAGGGTGCCACCGCCGCTGCGGTCCCGAAGATCATATCGACCTGCCCGCCGAGCAGGTCCGTGATGGCAGGACCTGCCCCGCGATACGGCACATGGGTCATTTCGACCTTAGCGAGGTTGGTGAACATCTCGCCGGCCAGGTGGGCGGATGTTCCGACGCCCTGAGATGCATAGGTTAGTGTGCCGGGCTTTGCCTTGGCGGCCGAGACGACCTCCTGCACGGTCTTGTAGGGGCTTTCAGCCCGGACAACCAATACGTTGGGTCCACGGCCGATGAGGATGACCGGGGCGAAATCCTTCTCGGTATTGAAGGGAAGTTTGGGCTGTAGGCTCGGATTGACGGCGTGGGCGAAGGTGGCGATGACCAGCGAATAACCGTCCGGCTTGCTCTTTGCGACGAGATCGGTGCCAATGATCGTGCCTCCGCCCGGTTTGTTCTCGACGACGATCGGCTGGCCCAATTCGGTCTGCATCTTGGCGCCCAATGCGCGGGCAATGAGGTCCGTGCCGCCACCCGGTGCGAACGGGACCACAAGGCGAATTGGCTTCTCGGGGTAAGCAGCCGAGGCCGCGCTGGTCACGAGAACCATCGAGAGGGTCAGGACCTGCTTCCGGAGCTTCGTTGGCCGAAAGAAGTTGAGAACCTTCATCCCTTTGGTCGACAAGGCGTTAGGCATATGTTTCATTGTTTCTCTCCCTGGTAAAATTTAGCCTGCAACAGCGTCATCGAGCTTTTCGAGACCGGCATCTCGCTGTCGCGATTGACCTGCATTGCAGTTCGGTCGATCAGCGGGGTGTTGGGCCGGGACCGCAGTTCATGCGGTATGCTGAAGTGATGGCAGAGGGGGCTGGGCTCCGACAACCGACGATAAGGGGGCGCCTGACTAACTAAATGTTAGGTATGGTGCGTCCGCCCATCCAACGGCACGCGACCCGGCAGGTCTGCTCCCCGCAGCACCTGGTGCCGCAGGCCATTGGCTGTCCCAAGTGCAAGCACTCCTGCAGTCAGCTCGTCAAATTTCGCCGCTAGTTCGGCGTCCGACAGCGGATGCTCGGGGTCGCCCCGCCGCACCGTCTGGAAATGGCAAAGTGCCCGTCCGTCACTAAGGGTGACATTAAGCCGAGCCATGCGTCGCCTTGGATAGGCGGCCGTAAGATCGCGATCCTCGGTAACGCTGACTTTCGGCATGAGCCTGCGGATTTCAGAGTGCTCTAGCGCCTCGGGACTAAAGGCATTTAACCGTACGGTGCCGAGTACCAATTTGGCGGCAAGGCAATACTGTACGCTAAACCGTGCCTCCTGTGCCGTCCGCGCGTTAGGCCTGTCGCACATGCTACGTGTTGCACCGTATCCCGCGACATCGATTGAAGCTATGTCGTTGGCATTGAAGCCGTGAGCCGCCTGCATTACCTCCAAACCGTCCAGAGCAGGGAAGATATGGCCGCAGCAGCCATGGTTCTTGATGGTTATCCGCGTGATAGGCGTCCATTCTCCGATTCCAGCCAGCGCGGCATCCCAGTCTCCGGCTGAAGCGCTGGTTGCGGCGGCGAAGCCTTTTGGGCCGTGCAGACTGTCAAGTGATCCCGTCACACCCCGCGCAGCGGCGAAGGCAGCAAGCATTCCAGCCTCGGCCGCATGGCCAGGATGAAGCGCCTTTGCCATACCCTCCCCTTGCAGGTTCTGCTGATGCCCACCGGCGAAGCTAGAGGCGAGCGCAATGGCATGGGCGATTTCGACCATACCGCAGCCCAGCAGCATAGCGGATGCTACCGCCGCCCCGATTGTCCCGACGGTCGACGTCGTATGCCAATAGGCATAATGGCTCGGTTGGATGGCCAAGGAGATCCGGCAGCCGATCTCATAGCCGGCAATCACAGCACGCTGAAATTGAACCAGTGATGCTCCACGATCCTGCGCCAACGCCAGCGCCGCCGCCATAGTTGGGCTGCCCGGGTGATAGCCACCGTCGCGGAATATGTCGTCAAATTCAACCGTATGGCTCGCGGTCGCATTCAGAAGCGCCGCCTCACGGGGAGGACGCATCGCGCCGCTGACGTAGCAGTACGCTCCGCCGCCAGGGAGAAGCGCCTGTGCCAGCAGCGTGGCAGGCGGCTCAACACAACCGGGCAGAGTGGTGGCGAACCAGTCGAGCAAAGCTCGGCGGGCAGCATGTTGTACTTCTTCGGTAAGAGGACGCCGGTGCCAGTCCGCTGCAGCCTTACCAAGTTCAAGCAGAGGATTGTCCACTTTCATCTCCACAGCCTTTCATTCCCAGAGGGGCCGACGTTGTGGAGGAGCCGCACGCTGATCAACTGATGATATGTTGGCCATCGACCGACATACCATCAGGGTGAGTTCTGTCGCGGACTCTGCTATGGATTGATGGCCTTACGTATAAACGAGCCATAATCTAGACTCTCAGTGAGTAGAGGCAGACCAACAAGTGCTGTTATGCGTCGCCAACCAGTGTTGTAACTGTTCCAGTTCCCTTACATTGTAGACAAGGACTGTTATCAACTTGCCCGGTGCCGTGACAGGTCGGGCAGATATTCTCGCCCGATTGAGGGGTGCCAGGAGATACCTCATCTCCTGGCTTCTCGCCTCTTGGACTATCCAACATCTCATCCTCCTGCTTCCGGGAGCAGAAACCTAGGCTAGGGCGGACACTGGGAGTCGGCCAGTACCGCTGGCATCACAAGGAGATCAGTCAAATGAGCCAAGAATCAGATGCTCCTCGAGAAGCCGTCATCCGCACGATCGCAATGCCATCTGATACAAACCCGGCTGGAGATATCTTTGGTGGGTGGCTCATGTCGCAAATGGATCTAGCCGCAGGCAATGCGGCCGCCCGACGAGCGCGCGGTCGGTGCGCCACCGTTGCTGTTGATGGGATGACCTTTCATAGCCCAGTCCATGTTGGCGATGAGATTTCTGTCTTCGCTGAACTTCTCTCTGTTGGACGCACGTCAATGAAATTCAAGGTCGAAGCGTGGCGTCGGTCTCGCGATGGAGACGAGTCAGTTAAGGTCACTGAAGCAAGTTTTACCTTCGTTGCAATTGATAGCGGAAGCCGTCCTCGACCTGTGCCCCCAAACTAAGGATCGAATCCGTTCGTCAGCCTTTCGACACCAAGCATAGTGTCTCCTCCTCGGTCCTGCTCCGGGCGCTTCATCATAGACGCCTCAGGAACTATCGACCTTCGCATGCCGAGAGCCAGGCGTTCAGATCCAGGCTACACGAGCAGAAAGGCAGGTTCGAACGAATGAGAGTTTTTCACGGTCACTTTCGATTGACTCTATCAATCTGAAGGGCCGCTTTTGGCAGATTTCGTTGATTTAGTCGGCCAGCGGGAGCACGGACGGTCTGCTCCGAGCTTCTCAGAATTGCGGGATGGCCGTGTTCGGCCTGGCGTCTTGGCTCCAGAGCCGAATTCGGGCTGGCTGTAGGCACATCATCATGCTCCTCCCCCAGCAAAGGCGGGCATGGGCCGCAATTTGGCGAGCCGTCTCAGGTTCTGAGCTGTGGCGGCTAGCAGGAACTCGTCCCTTGCTCCATTCGGCCCACGCAGTCTCAGACGAGCTAGCCTCAAGATGCGCTTGAGGTGCGCAAACAGCATCTCGATCTTCTTGCGATCATGACGGGAGCGCTCGAAGGCGGCCGAGCCGGCCAGGGCTCGAGCCACATCGCGCATCCTCATCCAGATCGCGCGGCACCCGCCGCCGGGGCGTGTTGGGGCAGCACCGGGGCTTCAGCTCACAGCTCTGACAGTCGGATCGGCTGGCGTTGTACAAGCGTGTGCCATCCTTGGTGATGCCAGTGCGGGGAACCGCAAACTGGCGCCGGTACTGCACGAGCAGCTTGCCGCCCGGACAGGTGTAGTGGTCGTGGTCAGGATCAAACACGAAGTCGGATCGTGAGAACGTGCCGTCGGTGCGATTGGCCTTGTCGATCACCGGGATGTGTGGCGCGATCTGCTTCTTCTTGACCAGCCAAGCCAGGTTCTCGGCCGAGCCATAGGCGCTGTCGGCCGCCAGATGCTGCGGCTTGAGGCCAAACCGCTCAGCGGTGCGCTCGAGCATGGTGCGAGAAGCTCCGACCTCCGCCTGACGGATGGCGCGCGTGGCCTCCACATCGAGAATGACCGCGTGCTGGGTATCGATCAGATAGTTCGTGGCATAGGCAAAGAAGGCATGCCCCTTGTGAGCGCCTGTCCATTGGGCTGCTGGGTCTGACGGTGAGACAAACTTTGGCGTGACCTCACTGGCGGCCCCAAAGGCGGCATCATCCAGAGTGGCGAGATACTCCCGAACGGCGCGACTGGCGTCAGTGCCATGGTCGTGGGCCTGCCACTCGGCTCCTGGGATGGAGCGCTGCTTGTTGGCATCAGCCGCAATCAGGCTGGCATCGACCGCAAAGCCTTCGCCGCCCACCAGACCTTCTGCCAGGCAGCGCTCGACGACGGTCTCGAACAGGTGGCGCAGGATGTCGCTCTGGCGGAAGCGGCCGTGACGGTTGCGTGAGAAGGTGGAATGATCTGGCACCTTCCCATCGAGGCCAAGACGGCAGAACCAGCGGTAGGCCAGGTTGAGGTGGACTTCCTCGCACAGGCGCCGCTCCGAGCGCAGGCCCATACAGTAGCCGACGATCAGCATGCGCATCATCAGCTCGGGATCGACAGAGGGCCGGCCGATGGAGCTGTAGAACGGCTTCAGGGCCGTGCGGACGCTCTCCAGATCAAGGAAGCGGTCGATGCGGCGCAGCAGATGATCGGTAGGCACGTGATCATCAAGGCAGAAGTCGTAGAAGAGCTGCGCCGGAGCCACTTGCATGCCCATCATCGTCCTGCCCTCCGCAAAGCGACAGGAGAATGCAATCACGCCAACGCGGCTCAATCAACGCCCGACTAAATCAACACTATCGGCACGTTCCAGAAGTACGACAAACTTCTGCAAAGGCGCGAGAAGCGGACCTTCATTTGGTCCGCCCAACGTTAATCTTTGACCCTAACACGACATTCCCATGTTCCTCCCCGCTGTTAAATTAATCTGGGGAATTCCTACCTCTCATGCACCCATCCTCATCCAGGCGAGAATAGCTAACTTCAAGCTTAACCAGTGCATGAGGGAGAGTTGGATGTCGAGGATCGGAGCAAGGCTTAAGGAGCTTGGACTGATCTTGCCTGAACCCTTGAAGGGGCCTCCGGGGCTGGTCCTGCCATTTCCCTGGGTGAACATCCGAGGCGACCGCGCCTTCGTGTCCGGACATGGTCCTCAGGAGGCGGATGGCAGTCCGTCCGGCCCGTTCGGTTCGGTGGGTGATAGCATCTCTGTCGAGCAAGGGCGGGAGGTCGCCAGAAAAGTGGGCTTGTCGGTTCTCGGCAGCTTGCAACGCGAGCTGGGCGATCTCGACCGGATCTCAGGCTGGTGCCGCGTGTTCGGCATGGTCAACTGCGTGCCTGGCTTTGATAAGCCCTCCGCTGTCATCAACGGCTTCTCGGAGCTGATCCTTGATGTCTTTGGCCCCGAGGTCGGCCGGCATGCCCGTTCGGCCATTGGCGTTGCCGGCCTCCCGCTCAACTTTCCCGTTGAAGTTGAAGCAGAGATCGTGATCACCGGTTAATCGATCAATGGTGTAAGGCCGTGAAACATCGCCCATCCGAACTCAGCTCGATTCTCGGAGGGTCAGGTAGCCTGAAGGAGGCGCGTGAATGGGCAACTCTACGGTTCGTCTCGCCCGACCGGGCGACGAGGCCAGGATTGAAGCATTTCTGGTCCGGCATGCTGACAGCTCCCTCTTCTTGCGCTCGTTCCTGGCGCGGGGTGGTCTGGTCGATGAGGGCAGGCCGCTTCAGGGCACCTATGCGATTGCCCTCGGTGCCGGACGGGTTGTCGGCGTCGCCATGCACGCCTGGAACGGAAACCTGTTCCTGCAAGCACCGGAGGGCGCCGCCGCTCTTGCGAAAATGGTGACAGAGGCAACCGGACGGCCTCTCGTCGCCTTTGGTGGCCCTTGGTCCCAGGTGGAGGCGGTGCATGCCGGGCTGGGTGCTCCTGCCGTGCAACGGCGGTCCCCCGAGGATCTGTTCGCCCTGGACCTTTCCAATCTGATTCTCCCGATTCCCGGGACATGTGCCGCCTCCTGCCGCCGAGCTGAGGAGCGCGATCTCGATCTGCTCCGGGATTGGCGCTTCGGCTACGAGGTCGAGTGCACGGGTTTGCCGGATGTGGATGCGACGCGTGCGTTTGCCGCTCGGGCAATCGAGGGGCACATCGAGCGTAGAGAAGCCTTCCTATTGAAGGTGGATGAGGTCCCTGTGTCGGTGTGCACCCACAATGCGCGGACCGCTGACACGGTGCAGATCGGAGGCGTCTGGACCCCGCCCGAATTGCGCGGGCGCGGCTATGCTCGCCGGGTTGTAGCCGAGGCGCTCTTGGCAGCGGGACAGGAAGGCATAACACGAGCAGTGCTTTTCACGGAGAACCCGGCGGCACGCCGCTCCTACGAAGCCCTTGGGTTTCAGCGAGTCGGAGATTTTGGCGTGATTGTCCTTGCGACCTGATCCGGTAGCGCGAACAAGTTTTGCACCTGGTTATTACTCTGGGCCTGGGAGCGCGTCCTATGATGACACGCGGTGCACATCCCGGATCAAGAAGCTTGGACCGCCTCAGTGGGAAAAGCCGATCTTCATTGAGAGTTTTGAACGTGAAAGCCTGACCCTGAGCCCACCTTGGCGGCTCAACCGTGACATACTTTTCGCATGGTCGTGATGACATCATGTGTGAGCCTCTTCATGGAGAGCCACATGCATGAGACCAACGAGACGGAATGGCCGCCCCACCTGGATGCACTGGTGGCAGCACCAGCCAACCACCGCCTCCTGTTTGAAGACGACGCCGTGCGGGTGCTGGAAGTCACCGTCGCGCCTGGCGAGCGCGAGAACGTGCATCACCATCGTTGGCCGAGCATCATGGTGGTGCTGGCCCGGCCGGACTACCGGAACTTCGACGCGGACGGGAACGAAATCCCTCCATCGGGCGGGACGCCGGCCAGTCCTGCATTGCCGCGGGCTCTGCGCCTGCCCCCGCAGCCGCTACACGCCATTGAGGTCGCGGCCGACGCGCCACACGGCTTCCGGGGCATCCGGATCGAGTTCAAGACGCCCGAGGTGTAAAGGTCTTCTGGACATTCCATAAAGGGGCTACCGCGAATTACGCGGTGTTCGTTCCTCAGAACTCGTCGGCCTTTTCGAGGTGTCGAGTTCGGGGTGGTTGCGGACCAGTTGCTCCCGATCCCTGGCCAGATTGTCCCAGGTACGGGCCATCTCCAGAAGCTGGTTGCGCTGCTCCCCCTCGGACATCTGCTTGGCAAGGCCTCGGCATTCTTCGGTGTGTTGCCTGTATTCGGCTGCGGTTTTCATGGGGCGCTGTTATGCAGCACCGCGTCCGAACGGACAACCGCCTCCTGTCCTGTCCGGAAAGCTTCCGCATTCCGAAACGCCGCTTCGACGAATTACGGAGTCCGCACGAGCCGGTTCCGAACCTCGCCGGCGCCAGCCAATCCGCCAATCGCCAACTCAATGACGACGTGAAGGAAGGCACTCACGTCGACGCGGCGGTGCGGGCTTCCGTGAAGTGCATGTCAGGCCGGCCTTCGACGCCCGCCCGCTGCATCGCCGTTTTCAGCTCGTCCGAGGCGGCAAACTCCTCCGCCTTGCGCCGGTCGGCAAAGTCGAACAGCAGGATGAGGTCATTGGGGTTGTCGGCCGAGCGGAACACCCGACCGTTGCTCAGGCCGGCAGCAGTTCGGGCCGGCTCGTGGGCATCGAAGACCGGGCGCCAGGTCGCGTAATCGCGCACGCGGTGGTGGATGATCATTAGGGTCATGGCCATTCTCCCGATCGTCTCGGCTTCTCAAGCCGTTGCGGTGTGAGGCGGCTGCGGATCCTGCGCCGGGGGCTGTCCCGTACCGGCGCGATCACGATCGCGTCCCGGGTGGCTCCGACGATGACCTCGGGTTCGTCCTGCTCGGGCAGGGGCACCGGGAACTTGTCCACGGTCTGCTGGAAATCATCGAGGATGCCCGCCCATTCGTCGGGCGTGATCATGAGATGGCGGTGGCCATCGCCCGCTTGCTCCGGAGCACGTGGCGCAGCTCCTCGCTGAGGCGATCGGATGGGCTGTCCAACCGTGGTTCGGCGGCCACGATGGCGCGATGCCATTCCCGTCTGCCCGGTGATGTCAGTATCGCGGCCGGACGTAGACACCCCGACGGACCACGGTGGCATGTGGCACGGTGACAGGGCGATGCGTGATCACGGCTCCGCGTGGGCCGGCGCAGCCTGCCCGGTAGACCCCGCGGGCACAGGTGACCGCGCCGGCTTCGGTCGGAAGTAGGGCGAGGAAACCTCCGAGAAGGCCCAGGACGAGCAAAGCGTGCTTCATGATCCGCTCCTGTATGTGGCTCTGCCGGATCAACTCACTCTATCTCGCCCATGGGTGCTTGCTTGACCGATCGGGACGTCCCGTTGACAGTTGTCGACAGCAGGACACCGGCCCGTCCTTCCGTCTCGGCCGAAGCTTTCCTCATGGTTCTGATCCAGCGTTGGCCTGGCTTGGGCGGTGTTCCGCTCGCCAGATGGTCGGGGTTTGCCCCGACCATCGCCTGAAGGCGCACGTAAAGGCGCTCGCCACTGCCCTCACCGCAGCACGCGCCGAGTAGGTTTGCCGGAGTAGGGTGACCGCCTTTGCTCGAAAATCTGCCGTGTCGATGTAAGATAACCACTCCAAAGGCCTGGAGGGACGGGATGATCGAAGGCTTGGGCGGAGTCGACCATGTCGCCGTTCTCGTCCGGGACCTTGATCGCGCGCGTGACACTTGGGCTTCTCTCGGCTTCACCCTGTCCCGGCGGGGAGTGCACAGTGCGCAGCGCGGCACCGGCAACCACACGATCATGCTGGGACCGGACTACCTGGAACTTCAGGGCGTCCTCACCCCGACCGAGTTCAACGCCCCAAGCCGCGCCCGCCTGGAGCGGCGCGAGGGGATCGAACGCACCGGGCTGCGCGCCTGGGACGCCGAAGCCGTGGCCGGGGACCTGAGGCGAAAAGGCGTGGCCGTCGTTGGTCCCCAGGAGTTCAGCCGGCCCGTGGCCCTGCCCGGCGGCGGGACGGCCGAGGCCCGGTTCCGCACGATCCAGTGGCCTCTGGACCGCGCTCCGGCCGGGATGCGCATCTTTGCCGTCCAGCACCTCACACCAGAGGCGGTCTGGCTCCCAGCGTTGCAGCGGCACGCGAACACCGCTCGGCGCCTGCTTTCCATCGAGGTGCTCGCCAATGAACCCATGAAAGCGGCGGCAGAGCTGTCGGGGTTGATCGGCATGCCTCATACGGCGGAGCCGGACGGCAGCTACAGGGTTCAGACCGCGCCCGACCGGGCCGCCATCGTGTACCTCGACAGGGCAGTCGCCCGGCAGCGATACCCGGAGGAGTGGCTCGACACATTCGAGGAGCAGGGCGGCCTGGCGGTCACCCTCGAGGTCGACGACATCGCCGCCGCGGCGCGGGCAACAGGCGGCGTCGTGTCGGACACGGGGCTGACTTGACCGTGCCGCCAGACCGCGCGAGCGGCGTCATCGTGACGTTCACCGCCCGGAACCCTGATCCCGGTTCCGTGGAGGGTTCTCGGAGCAGCGGATGACCCCCCGGCACCCGGTGGGAAGTAGCCGATCGACAAGGCTCGTCCTTCCGGCCACTGAAGCGTAGACTGGGCGAATACCGCCTGAACGCTGGGAGTGTGGCATGAAGCGCCGGCTGGCCGCGATCATGGTGGCCGACATCGTCGGCTACTCGGCCCTGATGGAGGAGGCCGAGGAGCATACGGCCGACCGGGTTGCCCGTTGCCGGGAGCTGATCCGGGAGAGGGTGGTGTCCCTCGGCGGGCGGATCTTCAACACCGCGGGCGATGCCTGGCTGGCGGAGTTCCCCAGCGCCATCAACGCCTTGCGGTGCGCGGCCGAGATCCGCAGCACGCTCGCCGGCACCGAGAGCATGGAGGCCGCTCCGCTCAGGCTGCGCTTCGGTCTCCACCTCGCGGACGTGATGGTCCAGGGTGACGATCTGATTGGCGACGGCGTGAACGTCGCGAGCCGCATCCAGCAGGAGGCGGAGCCCGACAGTATCTGCGTGAGCGGCGTGTTCTTCGACCACGTGCGGCGCAATTCACCGTTTGCCTTCGACGATCTCGGCGAGCGGCGCCTCAAGAACCTGTCGGAGCCGATCCGCATCTACCGCCTGCGGGAGGAAATGGCGCGTCATCGGCTGCAATCCGCGCCGACGCGGGTTTCCAACGGCGCGGAGAAGCGTCCGCTATCGCTCGCGGTCCTGCCCTTCCGCGTCGTGGGCGGGGACGAGGAGCAGCGCTTCCTGGCCGACGGCCTCACCGACGAGCTCATCGTCGAGCTGGCCCGCTTCCGGCGCCTGCTCGTCAGTTCGCGCAGCGCCAGCTTTGCCCTTGCCGATGCCGACCCGGTCAGGGCCGGAGCCACGCTGGGCGTGCGATATGTCCTGGAGGGGCAGGTCCGGAGGATCGGGGGTCAGGTGCGGATCGGCCTCACCCTGACGGAGACCGAGAAGGGTACGGTCATATGGAGCGACAAGATCGCCCGGCCGTTCTCCGCACTCCTCGATCTGTTGGACATGATGGCGGCCAGGATCGCCGCCACCGTGTTCGGGCGGGTGGAGGATGCCGGCATGATCACGGCCCGGCGCAAGCCGCCCGAAAACATGTCGGCGTTCGAGTGCTTCCTGCGCGGCCTCGAGCACCACCGCCTCGGCGGCGTGCTCGAGGAACACTCGCGCGAGGCGGTGAAGTGGTTCACCCGTGCCATCGAACTCGACCCCGACTATGGGGCGGCCTACGCCTGGCGGGTCTGCGCGGCGTCCGACCTGCCGGAGTTCAGCTATCCGGAGCATGGCGAGCCGGACATCCGGCGCGCGCTGGAGCTCGACCCCCATGACGCCGAGGCCAACCGGATCGCCTCCTTCTACGAGCTGCTCAGGGACGATTTTGACCAGGCGGCGCGCCTGATGCGGCGGGCGATGGAGCTGAACCCGTCCGATGCCTACATCCGGGCCCGCTGCGCGGCCGTCGCGACGTTCATCGGGGAACCTGAGGAGGCGCTGCGGCTGCTCGACGAGGCGGAGGCGCTCGACCCGCTGCTGCCGGTGTGGTGCGTCGAGGAGCGTGGCATCGCCCTTTATGCACTGGGCCGCTACGAGGAGGTACTCGCAGCCCTGGGCAAGCTCGTGTTCCAGACCTTCCGCTCGCGGCTGTACCGGGCGGCGGCGCTGACGGCGCTCGGC
>JAFAAP010000023.1 GCA_023426505.1 Pseudomonadota bacterium | reverse complement strand
CAATCTGCCGAGCCTTTGATCATCAAGTGCAGCGCTCCGGGTTTGCGACCCCCACCCGGCGCTTCGCGCCACCCTCCCCGCAAGGGGGAGGGAACAAGCGCCTCATCCTAACAAGCCGTAACCCCTCACCCGGACCTGCGGTCCGACCTCTCCCTCAGGGAGAGGTGAACATTGTCCTGCCCCGTCTTCCCGACTCCGCCCGAGCCCGCTACACGTCACTCATGACCGACGGACTGATCCTGCACCCCGACAACAAGGCCCGCTGCTGGTGGCCGGGCACCGACCCGCTCTATGTCGCCTATCACGACACCGAATGGGGCGTGCCGGAATTCGACGACCGGGCCCTGTTCGAGAAGTTGATCCTGGACGGGTTCCAGGCCGGGCTGTCCTGGATCACGATCCTGCGCAAGCGCGACAACTTCCGGCGGGCCTTCGCGGGCTTCGACCCTGCCGTGATCGCGCGCTTCGACCAGGCGCAGGTGGAGGCGCTGATGCTCGATGCGGGCATCGTGCGCAACCGGGCCAAGATCGAGAGCACGATCGCGAGCGCGCGCGCCTGGCTCGCCATTCAGGAGCGCGGCGGCTTCTCGGCCTTCCTGTGGGATTTCATCGACGGCCGTCCCGTGCAGAACAACCTGAAGACCCGCGCGGACATCCGTCCCGAGACGGAGGTGTCGCGGCGCATCTCGAAGGCCCTCAAGGCTGAAGGGTTCAACTTCTGCGGCCCGACCATCGTCTACGCGTTCATGCAGGCGGTCGGCATGGTCAACGACCACCTGACCGGATGCTTCCGCCATGCGGAATGCGCCGCCATCGCCGAGCGCCTGTGATGTCGAAGGAGCCGCGCGTCTGGCAGCGGATGCTCTCGGGCAGACGCCTCGACCTCCTGAATCCCTCTCCGCTCGACGTGGAGCTCGAGGACATCGCGCACGGGCTCGCCCGCGTGGCGCGCTGGAACGGCCAGACGGTCGGGCCCTACATCTTCTCCGTGGCGCAGCACAGCCTGCTCGTGGAGGCGATCGCTGCGCACCTCGACCCGGACATGCCGCGGGCCGTGCGGCTCGCCGTGCTGCTGCACGATTCGCCCGAATACGTGATCGGCGACATCATCTCGCCGTTCAAGGCGGTGATCGGAGACGCCTACAAGGTGATCGAGGGACGGCTCCTCGCGGCGATCCACGTGCATTTCGGCCTGAGCCCGGAGCCGTCTGCGGCGCTCAAGCGCTTCATCAAGAAGGCCGACCGGCAGGCGGCCTTTCTCGAAGCCACGAGGCTCGCGGGCTTCACCCGCGAGGAGGCCCTGAAGTTCTTCGGCCGCCCGGAGCCGTTCAGCCGCGACATCCTCGCCCTGCTCGAGCCCTGGCCGATCGAGGAGGCTCAGCGCCGTTTCCAAGATCGGATCGAGACGGTTCATGCCCGGACCTGTCCCTGAAACGACGAGAGCCGGATCCCGTCCCTCTCCCACCCGAAAGTTCGTCATGCCGACCTTGCACGTCTGTTCCCTGTCCCGCCTGCATGACACCGTCGCGGCGACCGGCGCGAGCCACGTGGTGACCCTCATAGGGGTCGGGGCGAAGGTGGAGAGGCCCGCCGCCATCGCGCCCGAGAGGCACCTCGTCATCGGCGTCAGCGACATCGTCGAGCCCCTCGACGGCCATACCCTTCCGGCGGGGGAGCACATCGAGACGCTGCTGGCCTTCGTCCGGGCCTGGGGCCGGGAGAGCCCCCTCCTGTTCCATTGCTGGGCCGGCATCAGCCGCTCGACCGCCGCCGCCTACATCTCGGCCTGCGCCCTCGCGCCGGAGCGAAGCGAGGCCGCCATCGCCCGGGCCCTTCGGGAGGCCTCGCCCAGCGCGACGCCGAATGCCCGTCTCGTCTCCCTCGCGGATGATGTCCTCGGGCGCAGGGGCCGGATGGTCGAGGCGATCCGAGCCATCGGCCGGGGGGCGGAGGCCATGGAGGGCACGCCGTTCACGCTCCGTCTCGCCTGAGGCGCGGCGTCCCGCGCCTACTCCAAACTTGCCAGGAGCCGCGGCAATCCGCATAACGCAGGATCAGGCAACAGCGGATCGCGGGCATGACCGACACCACTACCATCAAGACCCTCCCGTTCGAGAAGGCCTTGGCCGAACTCGAGGAGATCGTGCGGCGCCTAGAGCGCGGCGACGTCCCGCTCGAGGACTCGATCATGATCTACGAGCGCGGCGAGGCCCTCAAGAAGCACTGCGAGCTGCTGCTGAAGAAGGCCGAGGCCCGGATCGAGAAGATCACGGTCGGGGCCGACGGCCAGGCTTCCGGAACCACTCCCCTGGACGTGGCGGAATAGCCCAGCTTTCCGAAGGGAAATGACCCAGCCTCCCGTTTGACCAAGGCCGATCCTGACCCTATCTGCAGATCAGAAGGCCGCTTGCAGACGCATTGGCGAGAACAGTTTTGTCCACATCCCTCCTCGACACCATCAAGACCCCGGACGATCTCCGACAGCTTCCCGAAAACCAGCTCAGGCAGGTGGCGGACGAGCTGCGGCAGGAGACGATCAGCGCCGTCTCCGTCACCGGCGGGCACCTGGGCGCGGGGCTTGGGGTGGTCGAGCTGACGGTCGCGCTCCACTACGTGTTCAACACGCCCGAAGACCGGCTGATCTGGGACGTGGGACACCAGGCCTACCCGCACAAGATCCTGACGGGGCGCCGGGACCGCATCCGGACCCTGCGCCAGGGCGGCGGCCTCTCCGGCTTCACCAAGCGCGCCGAGAGCGAGTACGACCCGTTCGGGGCGGCTCATTCCTCCACGTCGATCTCGGCCGGCCTGGGCATGGCGGTCGCCCGGGACCTCGAGGGCAAGCACAACAACGTGATCGCGGTGATCGGCGACGGCGCCATGTCGGCCGGCATGGCCTACGAGGCCATGAACAACGCCGGCGCCATGCATTCGCGCCTGATCGTCATCCTCAACGACAACGACATGTCGATCGCCCCGCCCACGGGCGCCATGTCGTCCTACCTGGCGCGCCTCGTCTCCGGCGGCACCTACCGGGGCCTGCGCGAGACGGCCAAGCAGCTCGCCAGGAAGCTGCCGAAGTTCATCTACGAGAAGGCCCAGCGCGCCGAGGAATTCGCCCGCGGGTTCTGGACCGGCGGGACGATGTTCGAGGAGCTCGGCTTCTACTATGTCGGCCCCATCGACGGCCACAACCTCGACCACCTGCTGCCGATCCTGAAGAACGTCCGCGATTCGGGGACCGGCCCGATCCTGGTCCACGTGGTGACCCAGAAGGGCAAGGGCTACGCCCCGGCGGAGGCCTCGGCCGACAAGTACCACGGCGTCGTCACCTTCGACGTGGTGACCGGCGCCCAGACCAAGGCCAAGGCCAATGCCCCGGCTTACACCAAGGTCTTCGGCGAGAGCCTGATCAAGGAGGCGCAGGCCGACGACAAGATCGTCGCCATCACGGCCGCCATGCCGACCGGCACCGGAATCGACCTGTTCTCCAAGGAATTCCCGGCCCGCACCTTCGATGTCGGCATCGCTGAGCAGCATGCGGTCACCTTCGCGGCCGGCATGGCGACGGAGGGCTACAAGCCGTTCTGCGCCATCTACTCGACCTTCCTGCAGCGGGCCTACGACCAGGTCGTGCACGACGTGGCGATCCAGAACCTGCCCGTGCGCTTCGCCCTCGACCGCGCCGGCCTCGTGGGCGCCGACGGGCCGACCCATGCGGGCTCGTTCGACGTCGCCTATCTCGGCTGCCTGCCCAACATGGTGGTCATGGCCGCCGCCGACGAGGCGGAGCTCGTGCACATGGTGGCGACGGCCGCGGCCTACGACGACGGCCCGATCGCGTTCCGCTACCCGCGCGGCGAAGGTGTGGGCGTGGACATGCCCGAGAAGGGCGTGCCCCTTCCCATCGGCAAGGGCCGCATCGTGCGCGAGGGCAGCCGCATCGCGATCCTGTCGCTCGGCACCCGTTTGTCCGAGGCCCTGAAGGCGGCCGAGGAATTGGAGGCGCGCGGCCTGTCGACCACCGTCGCCGACGCCCGCTTCGCCAAGCCTCTCGACGAGGAGCTGATCCTGCGGCTCGCCCGCGACCACGAGGTCCTGATCACCGTCGAGGAAGGCTCGGTCGGCGGCTTCGGCTCCTTCGTGCTCCAGCTCCTGTCGGACAAGGGCGCCCTCGACCGCGGCACCCTGAAGGTGCGCTCGATGATCCTGCCCGACCTCTATCTCGACCAGGACAAGCCGGAGCGCATGTACGCCCAGGCCGGCCTCGACGCGGCCGGGATCGTCACCCGGGTGTTCGAGGCGCTCGGCCAGGATGCCGCCACGAAGAAGGCGCGTGCCTGATGAGCCTGGAATCGGTGCGCGCTTTTCTGAGCGAGAAGGCGCCGGATATCCGCATCATCGAGCTCGACGTCTCCACCGCCACGGTGACGCAGGCGGCCGAGGCCCACGGAGTCGAGCCCGGACGGATCGCCAAGACCCTGTCCCTGAAGATCGGCGAGCGCGCGATCCTGGTGGTCGCGCGGGGCGACGCCCGCCTCGATAACCGCAAGACCAAGGCGGTCTTCGGCGCGAAGCCGAAGATGCTGGACGCGGAAGCCGTCCAGGAGCTGACCGGCCATCCGGTGGGCGGGGTCTGCCCGTTCGGGCTGGCGACGCCGCTTCCGGTCTTTTGCGACCTGTCCCTGCGGGCGTTCGACGAGGTGGTGCCGGCCGCCGGCGACATTCATGCCGCCGTGCGCATCAATCCGCTGCGGATGGCCGAACTGGTGAATGCCGAGTGGATCGACATCTGCCAGGACACCCCGTGAGCGCCTGAGAGTTCAGATCGTCAGCGTCCCCGCCTTTGCGGCCGCGTAGCGCTCGCCGATCTTGTCCCAGTCGAGCACGTTCCACCACGCCTTCAGGTATTCCGGCCGGCGGTTCTGGTACTTCAGGTAATAGGCGTGCTCCCACACGTCGTTGCCCATCAGCACCCGCTGCCCGTCCATGAGGGGCGTGTCCTGGTTGGGCTTCGCCACCAGCGCGAGCTTTCCGGACCGGTCGACGGTCACGAAGACCCAGCCGGAGCCGAACTGCTTCTCGCCGGCCGTGTTGAAGTCGCCCTGGAACTTCTGGAACCCGCCGAGATCGCGCTCGATGGCGGCCTTCAGCTCGCCGGAGGGCTCTCCGCCCTGTCCGCCCATGATCTGCCAGAACATGGTGTGGTTGGCATGCCCGCCGCCGTTGTTGCGAACCGCGGTGCGGACCGATTCCGGAACCGCGTTCAGATTGGCCAGCATCTCGTGAAGGGGCGTCTTCGCCAGTTCGGCATTCTGGGCCACCGCTGCATTGAGATTGTTGACGTAGGCGGCATGATGCTTGCCGTGATGCAGCTCCATGGTCTGCGCGTCGATATGGGGCTCGTTCTTCGACGGCGCATACGGCAGGGGGTCGAGCTTGAACGGGCCGCTCGGCGCCTGCGCCCAGGCCCGTGGGATGGCGGCGCTGGTGGCGAGCAGGGCTGCGCCCGTCAAGAGATGGCGGCGGCTGATCATGGCGGCTCCTTCGGTTGGGCCCGTCGCGGGCGTCCGGACGGATGATGCCGCATCTAGGGTCCGGTTCCGGCATCTGAAGGGATTGTGATCCGCGAAGCGGTGCTCCGCCTTCGGGGCCCGAACGATCAGGTCGGCAAGGGGCCGGCCTTTGCGGCCTTCGCCCTCGCGTCGGCAGAGCGATCATCGGCGGCCATAGCGACGGCCGGCACGGGCGTGATGATCTCCAGGGCTTGCATCCGAACGCCGGTGATGGCAGCGCTGGTGGCGAGCAGAACCGCCCCGGACAGGACTTCGCGTCGGTTGATCATGGCGAATGCTCCGATCCGGTGATCTGGGTCATGCATGGAAATGTGATGGGGACGGATCTTAGTTCCGCCCCGAGGGATGAGAACCACCTGTGATGGCGAGGATCGCATGACCCGCAAGCGCGCCGACGTCGTTCTGGTCGAACGCGGCTTCTTCACGAGCCGCGCCAGGGCTCAGGAGGCCATCGCGGCCGGGCTCGTCACCGTGAACGGCACGGTGATCCGCAAGGCCTCGGACACGGTGCCGGAGGAAGCCGTGATCACGGCCGAGCAGCCGCATCCTTACGTCTCCCGCGGCGGCGTGAAGCTGGCCGCGGCCCTCGACATCTTCCAGATCGACCCAAAGGGCCTCGTGTGTCTCGACATCGGCGCCTCCACCGGCGGCTTCACCGAGGTGCTGCTGAAGCGGGACGCCGCGCGCGTCTATGCGGTCGATGTCGGCCACGGCCAGATGCATCCGACCATCGCGGCCGAGCCGCGGGTGACGAACCTGGAAGGAACGGATGCGCGCTCGCTCGACGCCAGCCTGATTCCGGAGCCCATCGACCTGCTGGTCTCCGATGTGAGCTTCATCTCGCTGAAGCTCGTCCTGCCGCCCGTGATTCCGCTGCTGAAGCCTCATGCCCTGCTGGCGGTACTCGTGAAGCCGCAGTTCGAGGCCGGGCGCGACAACGTGAAGAAGGGCATCGTCCGCGACGCGGCGGTGCATCGCGCCGTCTGCGAGGACATGACGGCTTTCGTCCAATCCCTCGGCTTCGAGCCGATGGGCATCGTCCCCTCGCCGATCGAGGGCGGGGACGGCAACCGGGAATTCCTTTTGGGAGCACGCCGTGGCTGAACAGGTGACCATCACGCGCCTCGGCGCCAAAGCCGATGGGATTGCGGAGAGCGGGTCCGGCCCGGTCTTCGTTTCCTACACGCTGCCCGGCGAGACCGTCACGATCGAGCGCGACGGGCAGCGGGCGCGGCTCGTCTCTGTCGATGCACCCTCGCCCGAGCGCGAGACGCCGTTCTGCCCCTATTTCGCCGAATGCGGCGGCTGCGCGACGCAGCACATGCCCCACGGCTTCTACCAGGCCTGGAAGCGCGACACGCTGGTTCACACGCTGAAGCAAGCGCGGATCGAAGCGCCCATCGAGGAACTCATCGACGCCCATGGCGAGGGTCGCCGCCGGGTGACGCTGCACGTGCGCTTTCCCGACCGCGCCATGCATGTAGGCTATATGGCGGCGCGCAGCCACCACGTGGTCGAGATCGAGTTCTGCCCGATCGCGGAACTGTCCCTGAAGAGCGCCGCGCCGGCGATCGCCCGCGCTATCGGCGAGCATCTACGTGCGGCCCGCAAGCCGCTCGACATCCAGATCACCGCCGTCACGACCGGGTTCGACGTGGACGTGCGCGGGCACGGTCCGTTGAAGGACAAGGACCGCCTCGGCCTCATTGAGCTTGCCGAACGGCTCGACCTGGCGCGGCTCTCGATCCACGGCGACGTGATCGTCGAGCGCCGCCCGCCCGCAATCCTCATGGGGCGCGCCTCCGTCGTTCCGCCCGCGGGCTCCTTCCTTCAGGCGACGCGGCTCGGCGAGGAAACGCTCGCGGGCTTCGTGACCGAGGCTTGCCGCGGCGCCAAGCGCGTCGCGGACCTCTTTTCGGGGGCCGGCCCCTTCGCGCTGCGGCTCGCCGAAAAGGCGGAGGTTCATGCAGTGGAGACGGAGGCCGGAGCCATCGCGGCCCTCGACAAGGCTTTCCGCGCAACGCCGGGCCTGCGCCGTGTGACGACTGAGACCCGCGACCTCTTCCGCCGTCCGCTGCTCACCCTGGAGCTCAACGCCTTCGATGCGGTGGTGATCGACCCGCCGCGGGCCGGCGCGGAGGCGCAGGCGAAGCAACTCGCCCTCTCGAAGGTGCCCCTCGTCGTCAGCGTGTCCTGCGACGCCGCCACCTTCGCACGTGACGCCGCGATCCTGATGGGCGCGGGCTTCCGTCTGGAGCGAGTGATCCCGGTCGACCAGTTCAAGCACAGCCCGCATCTCGAAGTGGTGGGCATCCTGCGCCGCGATGCGGCGAAGAAGCGGCGGTAAGGTCGCGGCTAAGTCCTTGCAACCAATGACGCAATCCTCCACGGGCCCGATGCCGGCGAAGAAATATCGCGCGCGCGTGGAATAAGGCCCGGGTTTCGGCCGTTATCGAACACCGGCCCACCGTAGTTCTCTCCAGCCTCGCTGGAGATCCCCTTGACCGGTCACCTCCAAGGCGCCCCGCCCCCGGGCGCCCTTTTTTCTAGGACGGCAAACCTGACTGTCTGGTAGGG
>JAFAAP010000102.1 GCA_023426505.1 Pseudomonadota bacterium | reverse complement strand
AAGCTCGATGAGGCCGATCTCGCCCTCGATGAACGGAAGCCGGTGATCTTCCACTGCCGCAGCGGCGCGCGCACCAAAGGCAATGCTGCACGCCTCACCGGCAAGGTCGCCGGTACCTGCGATGCCTATATCGTCGAGGGTGGCCTGGATGCCTGGAAGAAGGCCGGTCTGCCGGTCGTGGTCGATCGGCGCCAGCCGCTCGAGATCCAAAGACAGGTGCAGCTCGGCGCCGGCAGCCTTGCGCTTTTCGGCACCCTGCTTGGGCTCATTCTCTCGCCGCTGTTCTTCATCGTACCGGGCTTCGTCGGAGCCGGGCTGATGGTGGCAGGCATCACCGGCTTCTGCGGTCTGGCGCGGGTTCTCGCGAAAGCGCCCTGGAACCGGGCGGTCTATGGCCGGTCGGATAAGGCTCGGACCGCCTGATCGGAACACTTCTGGAGGCGGATATGCTGTCCCTAACCCAAGGCGCTCTCGGGCTTGCGTCAGGCTCGCTGGTCGGCTTCTCCCTCGGCCTCGTAGGCGGGGGCGGATCGATCCTGGCCGTGCCGCTGCTGGTGTATCTGGTCGGCGTCTCGAACCCCCATGTGGCGATCGGCACAAGCGCCATTGCGGTCGCGGCCAACGCGGCGGCCAACCTCGTGAACCATGCCCGCGCGGGCAACGTCAAATGGCGCTGCGCGTTGGTCTTTGCCGCGGCGGGCGTCCTGGGGGCCTTCGGCGGCTCGACGCTCGGCAAGATGGTGGATGGTCAGAAGCTTCTCGCGCTCTTCGCGGTTCTGATGATGCTGGTCGGCGCCCTGATGCTCCGGGGGCGTCACGGCGAGGGTAACGCGTCGGTTCGGCTCAGCCGCGACAACCTGCCGAAGCTTGTCGGATTGGGGCTGGGTGCCGGCGCTCTGTCGGGTTTCTTCGGCATAGGTGGCGGCTTCCTGATCGTCCCCGGCCTGATGCTCGCGACCGGCGTGCCGATCCTGAACGCGGTCGGATCATCCCTTGTCGCAGTCACGGCGTTCGGCCTGACCACGGCGGTGAACTACGCCTTTTCCGGTCTCGTCGACTGGAGACTCGCACTCCTGTTCATAGCCGGCGGCATCATGGGCGGCCTGCTGGGCGCCCGTTCGGCGAAGGGACTTTCGGAAAAGCGCGGCGCGCTCAACCTGGTCTTCGCGGCGCTCATCTTCGCCGTGGCATTCTATATGCTGGTCCGGAGCCTCGGCCAGTTCTGAGCACCGGGGCGGCTGGCGACACCGCCCTGGAACGGAAAGGGAATTCCATGAAGATCGCAAAGCTCACTGACGGTTTCTCGGTGGCGCCTCAGCTGACCGAACAGGATCTCGAGGCCGTGGCCGCCGCTGGTTTCCGCCTCCTGATCAACAACCGCCCGGACAGTGAGGCACAGGATCAGCCGACCAGCGCAGAGCTCTCCGCAGCCGCAAGGCGGCACGGTCTCGACTACCGCCATGTTCCCGTCGTCCCAGGCCAGATCTCCGACGAGCAGGTCGCAGCCTTCAAGGAGGCGCTCGCAGACGGGCAAGGACCCGCCCTCGCCTTCTGCCGCAGCGGCACACGGTCGGCGACCCTGTGGGCGCTCGCGTCTGCCGACGCGATGCCTCCAGAGGAAATCCTGAAGACGGCTCGGGATGCGGGCTATGATCTTTCGGCCCTGCGTGGCCGGATTTCTGAAGCTGCCAACCGTCAAGTCGGCATGGGGTGAGCCTTCAGTCCGCGAGGATCTGCATTCCGTCGTAGGCAGGCTCCACGTTCGGCGGGAGTTCGCCCCGAAGCCTTTCGTAATCCAGATCCGAGTGCAGGTTGGTCAAGATCGCGCGCTTCGGCTTGACCTCTTCGATGAGGGAGAGCGCTTCCGACACCGAGAAATGCGTCGGATGCGGCGTGTAGCGAAGCGCATCGATGATCAGGACGTCGAGGTCTTGAAAGTGGCGCATGCTGGCCTTCGGCAGTTCGCTCACGTCAGGCGCATAGGCGATCCTGTCGAACCGGAAGCCGAGGGCATCGATGTCGCCGTGTACCATGCGGAACGGCATAGCCCGGATGGAGCCGCCGGGACCGGAGACAACGGTTTCACGATCATGATCGAGACGGTGGGCCTCAAGAATGGGCGGATAGCCGCTGCCGGGCGGCGTCTCGAAGCAATAACCGAAGCGGATCAGCAGCAGCTCGCTCGTGGTTCGATCCGCATAGATCGGGATCTTCCGGCGCATCGAGATCACCAGGGGGCGCAGGTCGTCGATCCCGTGGGTGTGGTCGGCGTGCTCGTGCGTATACAGCACGGCGTCGAGGCGCTTCACGTCGGCCCCGAGAAGCTGTTCTCGCAGGTCCGGCGAGGTATCGATCAGAACGCTCGTCGTTCCCTCGGACCCTGCCCGCTCGACCAGGAGCGAGCACCGCCGCCGCCGATTCTTCGGGTTCGACGGATCGCAGGCGCCCCAGCCCGCGCCGACGCGCGGAACCCCGCCGGAAGAGCCGCAGCCGAGGATCGTTAGTTTCAGGCTCATGCGGCGGCTTGCCTGTCAGCCGTAACCGCCTTCGAGAAGAGGCGGTAGAAATTGGCGGTCGTGATCTCGGCGACTTCGGTTTCGGTCGCGCCGATCACCTCTGCCAGCGTTCTGGCGGTGTGGGCCACATAGGCGGGTTCGTTGGTCTTGCCCCTGTAGGGAACCGGCGCGAGATAGGGCGCATCGGTCTCGACCAGCAGCCGATCCCGTGGAACCTGGGCGGCGATGCGGCGGATATCCTCCGAGTTCCTGAACGTCAGGATCCCCGAGAACGAGACATAGAGCCCGAGCTCGACACCGATCCTTGCCAGCGCCTCGCCGGACGAGAAGCAGTGCAGAACGGCGCTGAACCGCCCTCGCCTCATCTCGTCGGACAGGATATCGATCATGTCCTCGTCGGCGTTGCGGGCATGGATGACGAGGGGCAGCCCGGTTTCTCTGGCGGCCGCGATATGGGTTCGGAAAACCGTCCGCTGCACGTCACGAGGGCTCTTGTCATAATGGTAATCGAGCCCGGCTTCTCCGATGGCGATGCAGCGCGGGTGCACTGACAGGGCGACGAGGCGTGAGGCCGGCACATCCGGCTCCTCGGCGGCATTGTGCGGATGCGTCCCGACCGTGAAGAAAACGTCCCGATGGGCCTCGGCAAGGGCGCGATAGGTCTCGAACCGTGCCACATGGGTGGAGATGGTCACCATCCGGCCGATGCCGGCCTCGGCCGCGTGGGCCAGCACCTCGGGGAGGCGGGCCTGGAGATCGGGAAAATCAAGGTGGCAGTGGCTGTCGATCAACATGAGGAAAGGCGCCCTCCTCTTCCGACGCCTCGCTTTGCGTGGCCTCACCCATAAGCGGATGATACCGTTCCGTCTAGCGACGACCAATTTCGGCAACGGACGATTGCTGGGTATCGTCCTTCTCGTGCTCCCGAATCTGCCGCATCCGTGCCTGATGCCGTTGCACCACTTGCTCGTCGCAATCCTGCGGCCGCGTGACCGGCACGGTGAGGCAGACGCTCTGAGCCGGGAGCACATCGCACCAGTGCGAGATCAGATTCTTGTAGCGCGTTCCGACGGGGCGGATGTTCCGCTCGAGATCGTAGAGACCGACGGGGGTCACCCGGTTGTTCTCCTCCCGCAGCGCCGTGTCCCAATCCATCTGGTCGGTGAGCGAGTACCAAGTGAAGCCGACGATCGGAACGCCCGTGTTGCGAACCCGAAGCACGTTGGCCCATTGCTTCCAGAGCCAGTTGACCGCCTCGTCCCCGTTCGGACCCTCCATCAGGTTGGTCTCGGTATGCATGACCGGCAGCCGGTAGCGGTCGTAGTATTGGCGGGTGATCTCGTCGTATCCGAACACGTCGCCCGCCGCCACGGACCTGCCGTCCTCCGTGACCCGGTGCTCGTTCGTAACGTAGTAGTCGTTGCCCATGATGCAGTGGTGACGCAGGGACGAGCGGTTGAGGAAGAAATGGTACTCGTCACGGGTCATGCCGCTGTCCAACAGGAATTCGTACATTTCCGAGTCGACCCGGCGGCCGTAATTGAGGTCGAGGGACAGGAAGCGGCGGGAGTTCAGGATCTCGGCCGGCTTGATGGCATCCGGGTTCTCAGCGTGGAAATACTCGGAGGACTCGCTCTGGATGAAGATCGCATCGGGCCGGACCTTCAGGATCCGCTCCATCGCCATCACGTTGGCCTTCACGATATGCTTCAGGGCCGTCACGAAAGCGGTGTCGCTGCTCAGCTGCTCGTTCCACCAGCCATAGGCTGCCGAGAACGTGGCGCAGATGAACATCTCGTTGATCGGGGTATAGAGCTGGACCCAGGGAAAGCGGCGGGCGAAGTCCTCCGCGTAGGCTGCAAAAAGCGCCGGAAAGTCGGGGTTCTGGAAATTGCCGATCCACTCGGGCACCCCGAAATGGCAGAGATCGACGA
Source organism: Pseudomonadota bacterium (assembly GCA_023426505.1). Taxonomy (GTDB): domain Bacteria; phylum Pseudomonadota; class Alphaproteobacteria; order Rhizobiales; family Beijerinckiaceae; genus Microvirga. Next base: position 8,785 of record JAFAAP010000102.1, on the reverse strand, counting down.
TCGGGATGACGTTGCGCCTGTGAAGCTCGCCGAACGTCTCGTCGGCAAAGCTCCAGTCGTAGCGGGCAGGGCACAGGAAGGTCCGGTGCAGCGGCGGACCATAGCGGAGGACCTGGATCTCGAGGTCTTCGAGCAGATCGAAATCCGTCCGCCAGTATTTGTAGTGGCCGCACTTCTCCATCTGGTCGATGCGGGTGCGGCCGTTGTTGATGGTCGGGATGCTGTTTTCGATCCCGGTCGCGAACATGAAGGTGGTGTACATCTTACGCTTCCGCCGTAGGCCCAAAGGCCCATCAAAGCGGAAGCGTCAGGATGCCTCCGCCTCGATGTAACGCGGAAAGATCGGCGCTGGTTGCGGCAAGGGCGTGGCGGGCGCCAGCCGGTTCTCCGGCCCGACGAGGGCCAGCACCCGGTTCTCCGGAGCCACCGACAGGAGGTCGAGAAGCTTGGCGGCCGCTTCCGGGACGAAGGGCTGGGCCAGGATGCCGACCGCCCGCAGGACCTCCGCCGTCACGTAGAGGACCGTGGCCATCCTGGCCCGATCCGTCTTCCGGAGCACCCACGGCTCCTGCGAGGCGAAGTAGCGGTTTGCCTCCGCCACTACGGCCCAGATCTCCGCGAGCGCATTGTGGACGGCAAAGCCCTCCATGGCCGTCCTCGCCTTCCCCGGCAGGGCATCGGCGAGCCAGAGCATGTCCTGGTCCGCCTGGGTGAGCTCACCCGGCTGCGGCACCGCGCCTGCGCAATTCTTCGCGATCATGGACAGCGAACGCTGGGCTAGGTTGCCGAGGTCGTTCGCCAGATCGGCATTGATCCGGTTGACGATGGCCTCATGCGAGTAGTTTCCGTCCTGGCCGAACGGGACCTCCCGCATGAAGAAGTACCGGAGCTGGTCCACCCCATAGAGATCGGCGAGGTCGAAGGGATCAATCACGTTGCCGACCGACTTCGACATCTTCTCCCCGCGGTTGAACAGGAAGCCGTGGCCGAAGACCCGCTTCGGGAGCGGCAGGCCTGCCGACATCAAGAAAGCCGGCCAGTAAACTGTGTGGAAGCGGACGATGTCCTTGCCGATGATGTGCACGTCGGCTGGCCAGTAGTGCCAGCGCGGGTTGCTCTCGTCCGGGAAGCCGCAGCCGGTCACGTAGTTGTTGAGGGCGTCGACCCAGACGTACATCACGTGCTTCGGGTTGCCCGGAACCGGCAGGCCCCAGTTGAAGGTTGTGCGGCTGATCGACAGGTCCTGCAGGCCGGACCGGACGAAGCTGACGATCTCGTTGCGCCGAGTGTCCGGACCGATGAAGTCCGGATTGGCCTTGTAGTGGTCGAGCAGGCGGTCCTGGTAGGCCGAGAGGCGGAAGAAATAGCTCTCCTCCTCGATCCATTCGACCGGCGTGCCGGTGGGCGCGCGCCAGCTGCCATCCGGCTGCTTGGTCAGCTCGCTTTCATCGTAATAGGCCTCGTCCCGGACCGAGTACCAGCCGGAATACTTGGACAGATAGATGTCCCCGGCCTCCTCCATCCGGCGCCAGAGCTCTTGGGTCGATGGAAGATGGTCCGCATCGGTGGTGCGGATGAACCGGTCGTACGAGCAGTTCAGTCGGTCGGCCATGGCCTTGAACTTGGCCGCCATCTCGTCGACGAAGGCTTTCGGAGTCGTGCCGCTCCGGTCGGCGGTCTGCTGGATCTTCAGGCCGTGCTCGTCGGTGCCGGTCATGAAGAACACGTCGAACCCGTCGATGCGCTTGAAGCGCGCGATCGCGTCGGAAGCGACGATCTCATACGCGTGTCCGATATGGGGAGCGCCATTCGGATAAGAGATGGCCGTCGTGATGTAGAATTTCTGCTTGTCGGCCATGTTGAACCCTTGCCGTCAGAACCTTCGAACCCGCCGTCATCCTCGCCGGCGGCAGTCAGGCCGTTCGCCGGACCGCATCGGCGAGATCGTCGAACAGCGTCAGGATGAATGGCCGGCGGTCGAGGTTGAAGACGTCGATCTCACGGGCCGTGCGGGCGATCTTCTCACATACCTCCACCAAAGGCGCAAGGCGTGACGCGCCAAGGCCGGCCTGCTCCCGGAGGCGTTCCGTCACCCAGCGCTGCACCGTCTCGATGGCGAGCTCGTAGCTGTCGTCGGCGTCGCGCCTGGCGAGCGCCTCCGCCAGGGCATGGACCTGCCGCACGTCGGTCCGGGGAAGGGACTGCAGCAGCCGCGTGACCTGGTCGATGAAGCCGACCTTGCCGGCATCGAGGAGCTCGAGCGTCCGGCGGGCCGAGCCTTCGCCGTACCGGAGCGCCTGATCCATGACATCGTCATCAATCCCATTCCAAGGCGCCCCCAGAGAGGCGATGACCGACCGGATGTCGGCGTCGTCCAGAGGTCTGAGGAGCAATCGCCGGCAGCGCGAGCGGATGGTGGGGAGAACCCGCTGCGGGGCATGGCTTACGATCAGGAAAAGCGACCGCGGGGGCGGCTCCTCGATCATCTTGAGCAGCGCGTTCGCGCTCGAGATCGTCAGATCCTCCGCGCTGTCGACGATGCAGACGCGGTATCCGCCGTCGGCCGCGGTCGATCCGAACATCGCAAGCGCCCGGCGGACCGCCTCGACGGGAATCGTCGCCGAGGGGCCCTTCTTGTCGGTCGCCGGCGCCCGCCGCAGGATCGCGAGGTTGGGATGGGACAGGGCCGCCACCTGCCGGGCCACGTGATTGTCCGGAGACATCGAAAGGTCTGCCAGGGCCGGATTGCCGCTCCGGCGGGGATCAAGCACCGTCCGGGCGACCCGATAGGCGAGCGTCGCCTTGCCGATGCCCTGCGGGCCGCCGATCAGCCAAGCGTGGTGGAGCCTGCCGCTGCGCAGACCCTCCAGGAAAGCGTCCTCCCCTTCCCTGTGCCCGAAAAAGGCGAACTGCTCCCGGGGATGAGGCGCTCCTTCGAGCTGGTCCGGTTCGGTGGTCTCCCGCTCCTCACGCGACATCGAGAGGTCTCGCTGTATGTTGCGTCAGCCGGGGAAGCCGTTCAGACAGCGCGTTCCAGATGATGTCCTCGACTTCTTCGGCCGGGCGATCGGCATGGATCACCACGCAACGTTCGGGAAACGCGCGTGCGATTGCCAGGTAGGCCTGCCGGAGCGCCTGGTGAAAGGTGATGTCCTCGCCTTCGAAGCGGTCCGCCCCCTCGCCCTCCCCGCGCCGGCGGCCGGCTCGGGCCAGGCCCACCTCGGCCGGAAGATCGAGAATGAAGGTGAGGTCGGGCTTCACTCCCTTCAGAGTGACCCGCTCGAGAGCCTCCATGAGGGTGCCGTCGAGATTGCCGAGGGCTCCCTGGTAGGCGCGGGTCGAATCGGCGAAGCGATCGCAGAGCACATGGGTGCCGCGCCGGAGAGCCGGCACGATCACCTTGTCGATGTGGTCGATGCGAGCCGCTGCGAACAGAAGAGCCTCCGCAAAGGGGCCAAGAGCCTTGGCGCGACCCTCCAGGATGAATGCGCGGATGCGTTCGGCGTCCGGAGACCCGCCCGGCTCGCGACTCACGAGGACGGATTGGGACAGGGCCTCGAGCCGCCGGCGCAGGCGCTCGATCTGGGTCGACTTGCCGGCTCCCTCCCCGCCTTCGAAGGTGATGAAGCAACCGGTCATCACAAACGGTCGACAAGGCTTGAGAAGGCGTTGCGGACCCACCCCGTGCTCATTTCCAGGAGGCCGTCGAGGGCGCGCTGGCTGAGGGTGCCGACTTGGACATCCTCGTTGGCGTAGAGAGGCATTTCGAGTGCCTGCATGTCGCCCCGGTCGACCCTGAGCTTGGCGACCTCGGCTCCCTTCTTGACCGGCGCCTTCAGGGGTCCCGTATACACGATCCGGGCGGAGACCCGCTCGGACTCGCCCCGGTTGACGAGGACACGAACCGGCTTCTTGGCCACGAGAGGCAGGGACCGGCGGTCGCCGCCGAAGACCTGCACCTCCCCGATCACCTGCCCTTCGGCGAAGAGCTGGCGCGATTCGAAGGCGCGGAAGCCCCATTCCAGGAGCTTCCGGGACTCGTTGGCGCGGTCCTTGGCTGTCTTCAGCCCGTTCACCACCACGATGAGTCGCTGGCCGTTCTGAACCGCGGAGCCGATGAGCCCGTATCCCGACTCGTCGATATTGCCGGTCTTGAGGCCGTCGGCGCCGATTTCCATCGTAAGGAGCGGATTGCGGTTCTGCTGACGGATCTTGTTCCAGGTGAATTCCCGCTCCCCGAAGATCTTGTAGAGATCCGGGTAGGTTTCGATGATGTGGAGCGCCAGCTTCGCGAGGTCACGGACGGTCACCTTCTGCTCGGGATGGCCGTACCCCGTGGCATTCCGGAAGGTCGAGTTGGTCATGCCGATCTGCTTGGCCCGCTCGTTCATCATCCGCGCGAAGTTGTCTTCCGTTCCCGCAATGCCCTCCGCGACGGCGATCGCCGCATCGTTGCCGGATTGGACGATGATGCCGCGCAGCAGATCCTCGACCCTGACGCTGCTGTTCACCTTGGCGAACATGGCCGAGCCGCCGGAGCCCGCCCCGCCCTTCCGCCAGGCGTTCTCGGAGATGGTGAACTCGGTATCCATCGAGATCCGGCCGTTCTTGATCTCGTTGAACAGGACCTCGACCGTCATGGTCTTCGCCATGCTGGCCGGCGCCACCGGCTCGTCCGCGTTCTTCTCGAACAGGACCGCTTCCGATTCCGCGTCGATGAGGATGGCCGTCGGCGCGATGGTCTGGAACCCTTGGGCACGGGCGCTGCCTGGCGCAAGAGCGGCAAGGACCAGGGCGTTGAACAGAAGCGCGAAGGCTGCCGCCGCGCGGTTGATTCGAAACTGACGCATCGTGAGGATTTCCAACTCTCCCGCTAGGAGAGAGGGAATTTGTGGCGCGTCAAGCACAAATCAACGCCAAGGCCACGCTCGACCGCGGACGTCGCGGCTGGCGGCTATCGAAGGAAGCGAGACTGGTCCAGATTGGTGAAGGATGAGCTCTTCTGGAAGCCGACCTTCGTGGCCTCAGGCTCTGCATAATAGAGACCTGCCAGGACCGGCCGGGACGGCGGTACGGGGCGGCTCGAAAGCGATGCGACCGGAACCGGGGTCGCCGCACCCGGAATCGTACCGAGGTCGAAGGGGCGCTCCGGCGGCAGCGGAACCGACCCGCCAAGCGGTGCTCCCGCGTTCGCGGCCGTGGTCAGAGGCTGTGAGGCCCGAGACGGCGTGGCGGAGATTGCCTCCTCTACCCCGTCGTCCGATTCGTAGCTGCGCAACGCGATCGTCTGGCGCGGCGCATTCGGCCGCGGCGTCGCCTGAGCGATCATCGTAGGCGCCGTGTTGGTCAGGCTCGCAGGCTGGCCGTCGGTGCGAAGGCTGGCGAGCAGGATCCGGTCGTCGCTGCCGTTGGTGGATGCGCGGCCCACATACTCGACCTTCACGCGGGCCGTTCCCTGAGCCTTGAAGCCGAGCGCCAGGGCCGCCCTCTCCGAAACGTCGATGACGCGATTGCCGTGGAACGGCCCGCGGTCGTTCACGCGAACGATCATGGAGTGGCCGTTCTGCACGTTGGTCACGCGGGCATAGCTCGGCAGCGGCATCGTGGTATGGGCGGCCGCGATCGAATCACGGTCGAAGATCTCGCCGTTGGCCGTCATGCGGCCATGGAAATTCGAGCCGTACCAGGAAGCCAGGCCTTCGGCCTTGTAGTTCGGGTTCTCGGTCGGCGCGTAGGTGCGGCCGGCCACCACATAGGGCTGGCCCACCATGTTGCGGCCACCGCCCTTCGGCACGGGCTGTCCGTCGGCAACGACCTTGGGGCTTGGGGCGACACCGTATTTCGGGTCGATCCCGCCGCGCACATTGGAGGAGCAGTTGGCGGCCGTCAGGGCGATTGCAGTCACGCCCGCGACACGGAGAATGGTCCGATGGTTCAAAGAGGCGCCACGCCCCTTCGGCCCCGTCTTCGATCCGGTCCGGTTGCCCTGCATATCGTCTTGCATCCCCTTACCCGCACGATTGCTGCGGGCCGGCTTTTGCCATGAACGTCCCGTCAACGTGCTTCTTGGTGCTTAAAGAAATGTTAAACGGCTCCGCTTGTCAATGGCCAAGCCTGATCGAATGCAACAATGTGTATTAACGAACAAAGATAAATTCTTTCAAACGGTTGACTTGGCAAGTTGAGAGCTTGATCGAGTTAACCGACTCGTCTCGGCCCAATTCGAAAGCGTGAGGGTCGTGAAGCAACGACGTGGTGTGACGACTCGAAGGCGCGCCTCGAAGCTCGGATCGTGTTCGATATATTTGCGTTGATCCGCAACGATTTAGCTGAAAGTGCTCCGGAGCGGCGGCAATGCTGCCCTGCCGATATCACGACCGCGACGCTCCGCCGCGACCCACCCATTCTTAACCAAAACGCGAAACAGCGGCAGCGGAGCGTCGGTTTCTTCTGCCTGCAGCGAGATGGTTCGGCGATACCGTCACAGATGGGTTCGAGTTGACGGCACCGGGCCTGCGGCCTTAGACACCGTCTGAACCATGAGAGCGGGAGGCTGCGCGAGCAGGCCGCATCATCCCCGGAGGGGTGGCCGAGTGGTTTAAGGCAGCGGTCTTGAAAACCGCCGTAGGTGCAAGCCTACCGTGGGTTCGAATCCCACCCCCTCCGCCATGATTTTGCGCCGATGCCGCCGTAGGCGGGCGCGCTCCGGATGTCAGTACAAGCTTTGCAAGAGTGGATTTGGCGGATGAATGCTCCCGCGCCGAAAGTCTCGTTCGTGTCCCTGGGCTGCCCAAAGGCTCTGGTGGATTCCGAGCGCATCATCACCCAGCTCCGGGCCCAGGGCTACGAGCTGACCCGCCAGCACGACGGGGCCGACGTGGTCATCGTCAACACCTGCGGGTTCCTCGACAGCGCCAAGGCCGAGTCTCTTGAGGCCATCGGCGAGGCCATGGCAGAAAATGGTAAGGTGATCGTCACCGGCTGCATGGGCGCAGAGCCGGAGCAGATCCGGGACAAGTTCCCGAACGTGCTCGCGATCACCGGTCCTCAGGCCTACGAGTCGGTCGTCTCGGCTGTGCACACGGCCGTCCCGCCCGCGCACGATCCCTTCCTGGACCTCGTCCCGCCCCAGGGCGTGAAGCTCACACCCCGGCACTACGCCTACCTGAAGATATCCGAGGGCTGCAACAACCGCTGCACCTTCTGCATCATCCCGAAGCTGCGCGGCGACCTCGTCAGCCGGCCGGTCGGCGACGTGCTGCGGGAGGCAGAGAAGCTCGCCAAGGCCGGCGTGAAGGAGCTGCTGGTCATCTCCCAGGACACCAGCGCCTACGGCTTGGATGTGAAGTACCAGCCGAGCCTCTGGAAGGACCGGGAGGTCCGCACCCGGTTCTTCGATCTTGCCAAGGAGCTGGGCGAACTCGGCATGTGGGTGCGCATGCACTACGTCTATCCGTACCCGCACGTGGACGAGGTGATCTCGCTTATGGCCGAGGGCCGGATCCTTCCCTATCTCGACATCCCGTTCCAGCACGCGTCGCCGAGCGTTCTCAAATTGATGCGTCGTCCGGCCCATCAGGAGAAGACCCTCGAACGGATCCAGAAGTGGCGCTCGATCTGCCCGGATCTAGCGATCCGCTCGACCTTCATCGTGGGCTTCCCCGGCGAGACCGAGGAGGACGTGAACTTCCTCCTCTCCTGGCTGAAGGAAGCCAAGCTCGATCGCGTCGGCTGCTTCCAGTACGAGCCCGTGCAGGGCGCACCGGCCAACGACATCGCGGCGCCCGTGCCGCCGGAGGTCAAGGAGGAGCGTTGGCACCGCTTCATGCAGACCCAGCAGAAAATCAGCGCGAGGCTGCTCAAGGCAAAAGTCGGCAAGACGCTTCCGGTCATCATCGACGAGCCGGGCGCGACTGTTGCAACGGGCCGCACGAAATACGACGCGCCGGAAATCGACGGCGCCGTCTACGTGGCTTCGGCCCGGCCGCTCAAGGCCGGCGAGATCGTCGACGTCAAGATCCAACGCTCGGACGAGTACGACCTGCACGGCACGGCGGTCTGACGACCGCCGTCCTCCTTACGGAGAAACGATCTGGCCGCTGTGGATCATCTTGACGCCCGCGGCGTCGAGATCCGCCCTCGCCTGGGCCAGAGAGCCGTTCGTATCGATGGCGCGCGAGGCATCCTCGATCACGTAGGTGTCGAACCCGGCCGCTTTGGCGTCGAGCGCGGTCCAGTGGACGCAGAAGTCGAGTGCGAGGCCGGTGCAGAACACGCGCCTGAAGCCCCGCTCCCGCAGATAACCGGCAAGGCCCGTTGAGGTCTTGCGATCGGCCTCGATGAAGCCGGAATAGCTGTCGATGGCCGGATCATAGCCTTTGCGGATCACGAGCTGCGCGTGCGGGACATGGAGGTCGCGGGAAATCTCCGCGCCGGGCGACCCCTGGATGCAGTGATCCGGCCAGAGAACCTGCCGGCCGTAATGCAGGTCGATCAGCTCGAAGGGCTTCTTGCCCGGATGGCTCGACGCGAAGGACGTGTGTCCCGGCGGATGCCAGTCCTGGGTCAGCAGCACGTGGCGGAACGCCTTCGCCAGACGGTTGATCGGCTCGATCACCGCATTGCCCTCCGGAACTGCGAGCGCGCCTCCGGGCAGGAAGTCGTACTGGACGTCCGTGACGATCAGGACGTCGTTCTCGTTCGGCGTGATCCTGGATTGCTCTGTCATGTCGGCTGCGTTCCATTCCCTTGCTGCGGTTCAGGTTTAGCGGATCCTGACCAAGAA
>JAFAAP010000262.1 GCA_023426505.1 Pseudomonadota bacterium | reverse complement strand
CGGCAGAGCCGGGGAGCCGGAAGGGCCCGACCGGCTCAGATGAACTCGAAATCGGCGGCCGCAAGCTTGGTGCCGGGCTTCACCTTGACGATCTCGATGCCCTTCTTGCCCCCGCTTCCGTCGGCGTCGTAGGTCACGATCCCGTTCTTCTTGTTGTAGATGAAATGGTCGTTTCCGTCCTTGGGCTTGTCGAGGCTGAAGAACTTCTTGTGCAGCCCCTTGTCCTTCTTGATCTGCTTGTTCTTGAAGACGGACGCCTTGAAGACGAGCTGGTCGTCCGCCGGCTTGAAGTCGGTCACGAACGAGAACTGGCCCTTCTTGACGGGGGTGTCGAACACGAACCTGTCCCGGCCGGTCAGGCCGGCGAGCGTGTCCTTGCCGCCCCGGCCGTTGATCACGTCGTCGCCCGCCGTGCCGATGATCCGGTTCCTGGCCGAGGTGCCCATGAAGGTATCGACCATGTCGGTGAGGCTGATCGTCAGGGTCTTGTCCAGGCTCAAGCCGCCCGAATCCGTCACGCGCACCCGCACGTCGTGCGAGGCCTTCTGCTCGAAGTCGAGCAGGTCCCCACGCGTGACCACGAGCCTGTCGCCCTGAACGGCGAAGCGCCCGCCGGCATCGTCGAGGAGCGTGTAGGTGAAGCGGTCGCCCGCATTCGGATCGGTGGCCGCGAGGGTGCCGACGACCGTGCCGGCGGCGGCGTTCTCCTGGACGTTGCCGGCGCTCAGCGACAGACCCGTGGGAGCGGCGTTCGACGGCGGCGGCGTCGTGGCGGACTTCACCGTCACCGTGGCGGTGGTGCTCAGGTTGTCGTCGGTGAGCTTGATCTCGACCTCGACCGGATCGTGCGCCGCGTTGTCCATGCGCTTGTAGGTGAGATGCTGGAGGAGCTTGCTGACATGCGCCGATGTCGTCACACTGGTGAGCTGGATGCTCAGGGTCGAGACGCCCTCACCCTCGCTGTCGATCATGCCGATATCGACGCCGTCGACGGTGACGACGCTGCCCCAGGCGAGGCCGCTTCTCAGACTCACGCCATCGCCGATGTCGAGGCCGAACAGGCTCGCCGGATCGCTCACGCCGTTCCCGAGCCGGATCTCCAGCTTGGTGAAGCGACCGTTGTCGCTGGCGCTCGCAAGCGCATCCGCGTCGAGGTGGATCCAGTCGGTCCCGGCGCTGAACACCCGGTCGCCGTTAAGGTTGGCGATGACGGGGGTGCCGGTGGGCGGGACAGGCTCGTTGACGGATTTGACCGTCACCGCGGCGGTGGCGGTCAGGTTGTCGTCGTCGGTGAGCTTGATCTGCACTTGGAAAGGCGCATGGGCCGTATCGTCCGTGCGCCTGTAGGACAGATACTGCAGCAGCAGGCTCACCCGGTCCGGCGTCGCGTTCGCGTTCAGGGTGACGGTAAGGCCGCCGGCACCCGCGCCCATGCTGGTGATCGTGCCGACCGTGGTGAGGACGTCACCCGGCAGCTTGACCCGGACCATGCTGTCGAGGCTCATCCCGTCGGTCAGCTCGATCGCATTGCCGTCCACATCCTCATCGAAAGCGGTGATCTCGAACACGCTCTTGGCGGCTTCTACGGCATTCGCGACGATGAGCTGGAGCTTGGTCAGATGACCATCGTCCGTGACTGTCGAAAGCGTGCCGTCGTCGAGATAGACCCAGTCGGTCCCGACGCTGAACACCTCATCCCCGGCGAGGTCGGCGATGAGGGGGGCGCCAGTGGGCAGAGGGCCGGGATCGGCGGATTCCGCGACCGTGACCATGTGCGAGGCCCTACGTCCACCGATGTCGTAGAGGTCGATCTTGATCTCCAGGTCTTGATCGAGGGCACCGGAGGCGCGGCGGTAGGTCAGCGCCTGAATAACCTTCTCGACCTGCGCAGCCGTGACGCCTTCGCAGAAAGCAATGGAAAGCTGCGATGCCTCACCGGTGAAATCATAGATCTCGCCTATTTCCACTCCATCGACCGAGATCCAAAATTCATCGACCGTGACGCCGTTTCGCACCGCGATCCCGAGAACGTCGTTGTCATCGGTGCGGCTCGCGACATAGGCCGTTAGCTGAGAGAATTCTCCTTCGTCGTCCGTGACCGTTGCGCCTGTGCCGGTATCGAGCAGGACCGGGTTGCTGCCGTCGCTGACCACCCGGTCGCCGCCGAGGTTCGACACCTGCGGCGCGTCGTTCGTCGTCGTGTAACCTGTCTCGTCTTCGATCGTATCGACGCCTTGCCGGTGCAAGGCTTGGCGCTCCGCTTCGCTGAGCGTGCCCGACGTCAGGATCAGCTTGTCCTCTTGGGATGGAAAACCCGAAACCTTGTTCGCAAGCTCCTTGCTGCCGAGGGTGATCGTGGCGCCGTCCGTCATCAGATAGAGGGACGAGAAATTCGAGATCGTCTTGCCTGTGAGGTCGATATTCATTCCGTAAATGAACAGCCGGTCGCTGTTGCCGCCTCCCCCATCGATGGCTTCGACATCCGCCAGTTGCTCTGCGGAGATAGTAATGAAATCCGTGAGGGTGGAGCCCTGGATCGTCTCGATTCCGGTCATGACGCTCTGTCTCAGGCTGGCGGCTCCGCCTTCGAGCCGCAGGAGATCGCCGCCGGCACCGCCATGAATCTCATCGCCGGGGTTGAGGTCTTCACCGCGCGCCACGAAAATATCCCGGCCGCCGGTGCCCGAAAGATCATCCACGCCGGTCGTCAGAGCATGAACCGTGGCCCCCTCGGCGACCACGTCGATCCAAGCCTGAGCATGTTGGTCGTTGCTGTCATGGACGATGACGGTGATGGATTTCGTCACCGTGTCGGCAGTCTCGGTCAGGTTCCTGGTATAGGTCAGGGCCTGGATGAGCCGCTGAACCAGTTCGGGAGTCGCTTCGTCCGTGAAATCGATGCTGAGCGAAACCGAGCCGGACGTGATCGCGAAGGTTCCGAGCAGGACATCGTTGTCGGGATCCTCGTCGTCGGCGGTGTCGATCCAGATCCGCCTCTGCGCGTCGATGGTGATGCCGGTGCCTTCTGTCCGAACGCCTAACTGGTCAGAGGCGTCGCCATTGATCAGGAGAACGGTCAGACGGGTGAGATCCCCGTCGGAATCGGCGAGGGTCGCATTGCTGCCGAGATCCAGGAGGGCTGCTTCATATGGAGCGGCTGCGACGAGGTCCCCATCCAGATTGCCGAGCACCGGCGCGGTCTCGGAAAGCGGCTGCACGTCCGTGTCTGACGCCGAAACGGCAAGCAGGGCCGGGCTGGAATGACGGTCGTTCATGGCTGTTCCCCCTCGAAGGCGTGGTCACGCTGCCCGTGGATGATCCAGGGGCTTTGAAGGGAATAAATACGCTACATCGTAACAATAACGCAACCTGGGACGCCCTGACGGGAGGAGGGCGTCGTGCCGGGACACACATCTTCCGCAACGGAAGCGCGGCTATACGGGGTTGCCGCTGAAAAACGTCACGTTGGAGATGCCGCAGAGGAGCGCCAAGGAGCGGCCAATCGTGCCTCAGGTGCCGTCAACGGCGGGCGCGCTCGACGCTAATCGCGCCCCGTCACGCCTTCGCCAGAACCGCCTTCGGCTCGGCGGCCACCGCTACCGGCTCCTCCTCCGCTTCGAGCGTCACGAGCTGGCGCTCGCGGGCCACGAAGGCGGTGGGCATGTTCTTCTGCATCTCGGCTTCGCAGATCTTCAGGAAGGCGTCGTCGTGGCCGGGATAGAGGTGGAAGATGGCCAGAGCCTTGGCGCCGGCCGTCTGCACGAGCTCGACGCCCTTCTGCCAGGTGGAATGGCCCCAGCCGCGGCAGTTCGTGTATTCGGAGTCGCAGAACATGCCGTCGTAGATGACGAGATCCGCGTCGCGGATGAAGGCCACGAGATCGGGATCGGGCCAGGGCTCCGAGTGCTCCACGTCGCTGATGTAGCAGACGCTGCGGTTGCGGTGGCGGAAGCGGTAGCCGGTGGCGCCGCCCGGGTGGTTGAGAAGGCAAGTCTCGACCCGGGCGCCGTCGTCGAACACGAGGGGCTGGCCCGCCTTGAAGCCGTGATGCTCGAACCGGGCCGGAAGCTGGCCCAGGCGCACGGGGAAGAGCGGCGGCGCGAAGAGGCGGTCGAGGGACGCCATGGCGCTGTCGCCCTCCAAGTTGCCGCAATAGGTGCGGATCACCCGGTCCTGGCCAAGGAGCGCCGGCTTGAAGAAGGGCAGGCCGCCGATATGGTCGAGATGCAGATGGCTGAGGAGGATGTCGATGTCCTTCGGGGCCGAGGGCCCGAGCTGGGCGCCCAGGGCCGACAGCCCCGTCCCGGCATCCACGATGAAGAGGCGTTCCCCGCAGCGGATCTCGACGCAGGGCGTATGTCCGCCGAACTCCACGAATTGAGGGCCTGACGCGCATGTCGAGCCGCGAACCCCCCAGAAGCGGATCTGGAGCAGGTCGGAAGATGCAGCTCGTGAACTCATTTTACCATCATGGCCGATCTGTCGGTTGTGCCGTGTGCGCCAGCGCACATGCGACTGGCGCATCGGACCCGGGATAGTTTCCACCTTCTCGCCTCACCCGACGCTCCTCCTCGAGTGGGACGTCGTGTCGCGCGGAAAACCAGGTCCGCCTTTCCGCACGACGCCTTAGCTGACCGCGAGTTGAACCGGGGGTCAAGGGCCAATCGCTCATGCCGAAAGGGCCTCCGGCTCCCTCGCGCGGCTGTCCATGACGGGTTCGCCCCGCTCGAAACGGATAACGGCGTCGAAGGGCGGACGATCCATCGCGGGCGAAATACCCGGCGTGACGAGAACCAGTCCGCGCCCGATCATGGCCCGCCTGAGGCTCGCCACGAGGCGCTCGGCGGCCGGCCCGGGCAGCCCGTCGAGGGCGCGCTGGACGATGAGGATCGAGGGGCGCCGGACGAGGCAGCGCACCAGATCGACGGCGGCGATCTCGCTCAAGGTGAGGTCGCTGCCCTGGATGTCCACGGGGGTGCCGAGCCCGATGCGGGAGACCTCGCCGTCGAGGCCGCGCTCCGTCAGCACCCGGCGGATGACCCGCTGGACCGCCTCCGCGGCGCCGGCCTGGTCGGACGCGATGCGCCCGAACAGCACGTTGTCCTGCACGCTCGCGGCGGCGCAGAAGCGGTTCTCGTCGTAGAACTCGATCGAGGGCTTGAGGCTCACCGGCAGCATGCGGGTGAAGTCCGCGCGGGCCGCCAGGATGCGCGCCTCCATGGCGTCGTCGAGAAGCCCCAGGCGGTGCCGGTTCTCGTTGTAGCGCAGGGCGAGGCCGATCAGGCGCTCCTGGTCGCGGGCGTTCTGGGCTCCGCGCCGCTTCTCGGTGCGGCGCTCCACCAGGTCCTCGAAATAGGGCCGGTCCGCGGCCGCGAAGAAGCCGAAGCGGTCGAAGAGCGGGTGGCCGTCCGGGATCTCGGCGAAGATCTCGATCATGCTGGTGGCGATGGACAGGCCCATGCGGGCCAGCGGCTTGGTCAGGTCCTCCGCCTCCAGGATCGCCCGCACGAAGGGGTGGGCGGCGAGCCGGTCCTCCCGGAAGGTGTCGCCGATCGCTTTGCCGAACAGCAGGTTCTCGCCGATCGTCGCATAGCGGTTGTAGCGCTCCGCGTTGAACTGGTCGACCAGACGGTCGAGGTTCTCGCCGGCGAGCGCCGCCTGCACGGCGCGGCGCGACTCCACGATCGCGGCCGCGACCTGGGGCTCTCGCTTCGGGTTTAGGGTGCCGGTGAGGCCGCGGGCATGGATCAGGTGGTCGAGCCCCGCCACGGCGATCGCCTCCCACAGCCGCCCGTCGATCTCGTCGGAAGGCGCGGAGCAGCCGTAGAGCAGGTTGTCGCGCAGGGTTCCGGGGATCAGCACCGTGTCGCCGGCCAGCGCGATGCGCTGCGCCCGCTCGACGGGCGCGACGCCCGACAGGTCAACGCCGCCATAGGTCAGCCGGCCGGTCGACGGATCGATCAGGCCGCCGACGAGCGCCGCGAAGACCCGCGGCCCCGCATCGCCGTCGCCCACGAGGGCCACGTGGGACGGGAAGGCGAGGCTCAGGTTCACGCCAGTGATCCGGGCGCCGCTCACACGGTCGTAGGCCGAGACGCCCTGCGCCACGAGGGTGCCGTGCTCGGGCAGGGCGGCCGTGGCCGGGTGCCCGTCCCGGGGTTGCAGCGCGATCAGGCTCAGGGCGATATCGGACAGCAGCGTCTGGACCCGGGTGGTCAGCCGCTGCCACTGCACGAGCTCCTTCACCCCGAAGGCGGCAAGCGAGGCGGCCAGGATGCAGGAGGCCACGGCGCCCGCCGACGGCGGGCGCTCGGGCGCGAACCACACGGCCACGGCCAGAACCGCCAGGGGCGCGACCATCAGGGTCGCGGCCGCCAAGGCATCCACAACCGCGATCCGCCGCTCCCGGGACTCGACCGGATGGTGGCTTCTGCCGAGGGCCTGGCCGAGCCGGTCGCTCTCGAACG
This sequence comes from Pseudomonadota bacterium, assembly GCA_023426505.1. Taxonomy (GTDB): domain Bacteria; phylum Pseudomonadota; class Alphaproteobacteria; order Rhizobiales; family Beijerinckiaceae; genus Microvirga. The sequence goes on along the minus strand of JAFAAP010000262.1, from coordinate 23,598 downwards.
GGGACGTGCCATGGGCGCGCAGGGCCGGGAGCCGGTGCTCGAGATCCGCAAAGGCAGTCTCCGCACCTTCGCCCTCCCGCTGCCGGGCGCGGGCCGCCTCCATGCGCAGGGCGAGGCGGCGGGAGTTGAGGACGGCCGCAAGGGCCAGCGCGACCGCGAGCGTCGCTCCCAAGTGCCAGTCGGTGACGAGCACATACGCAAAGGCGAGCCCGATCATGCCGCCGAGCTGCATCGGCGTGAGCAGCGCCGCGCCCAGAACAGCGCTCTCCCGCGCAAGCGTCGTTCCGGCGAGCGCCGTGATCGTCGCGATCTCGTCCCGGGCCCCGGAGGGCGCCTTGAGGACCGCGGCCACGACCTTGGCCCGCAGCCGCGCCAGCGCGCTGGTGCCGATGCCGACGCTGAGGAAATCCACAAGGGCGATCACGAGAGCGATCAGGACCGGCACCACCACGAGGCCGCCGATCGAGGCGATCGCGAAGGCGTCGGCCCCGAGGGTGAAGCCCTGAAACAGCACGACCGGCTCGGGCCAGAGGCTTGCGGGCGGCGTGATCACAAGGCGCAGGAAGGCGTTCTCCGCCTGCGCGGGGGCGCCCCCGATCGCCCGGTCCACCACGATGCGGACGAGATCGAGCCCGACGAGGATCAGCAGCCCCGCCAGGATCAGGAGACAGAATCCCAAGATGTGACGAACCGGCTTCGTGTTCCAGGCCAGGCGCAGCGGATCGCGCTCCATGTGGTCTCCCAAGGGTCAGGCGTGCGGCCTGACGTTATCCAAGCCCTGGCGGAACGGCCAGCCCAAAGTCGCCGCCCCCTCGCCGCCGCGATCGGGAACTCTATCTCTCCCCTCCCGCAGGCCTGTCCAGAGGAGGATGGTCGAGCCCGCCATGACGTCGTCCCTCCCGGTCGATCCCGTTCTCCAGCTCATTCTCGACCTGACGGCGCGCAGGCCCGCGCCCAGGATGCCGAGGCGCCTGACGACCTTGTTCCGGACCTTGGCGAAGTCGGACCCGCCCTGCGACGCCGAGGAGATCGAGGACCAGATCTGGGCCCTGTGGATGTCCCACGAGGACCGGGTGGCCGAGGAAACCATGGGGGCGGCCGTCGAGGCCATGGCGTCCGGCGCCCTGAAACAGGCGGGGCCCCTCCTGGACCATCTGGTGGACAAGCATCCCGACTGGGCGGAGGCCTGGAACAAGCGCGCGACGCTCGCCTATATCGAGAACCGCGACCGGGACAGCCTGGAGGACATCCGGCGCACCCTCGAGCTGGAGCCGCGGCATTTCGGGGCCATTTCGGGCTTCGGGCAGATCTGCCTGCGCAACGGCCATCTCAACGAGGCCCGCGCGGCCTTCCAGATCGCCCTTTCGGTCAACCCGCACATGGCCGGCCTCCACGAGCTCCTCGACGATCTCGACCCGCAGCTTCTCATGCTGCATTGAGAGCGTTAACCCCAAAGCGAGGACGCGGCAAAAAAGGTCGGGGCGCTTCCCAGGCGGCCCCGTTGCGCCCGCCGCTTCAGCCGTGGTCCTGCCTCGTTCGGATGGCGCCCCGGGCCGGATAGCGGGATGGATTAATGCGATCGGTGAGGGGCGGCCGCCCGGCCGACGCGGACGATGCCACGGAGGACCCGTGACGGACCGCTGCGGGCCGGACGCTGCGGATCCGCCCGAGCCGTTTGAGCTATCCTTTGAGGAGCCGGTCGTCTGAAATGATGATCGCTCCGTCATGCCGTTTCAGACAGTCTTCGGTCCTTCGTTCGAAGTAGAATGTCGAATTCGAATGATCGGACCTTGGTCCATGGGGTCCGGAACCTTCGGCCGATAGTCAGGAAAAACCGGCGTCTTCATCGTCTTTCCATTGCCCATGCGGCGAATCGCGAGGGAAGGCGACGATGGCATTGCAACTCGACAGTGAAGACATTGCGGACCTGTTGAACCTCGTTCGGACAGGCCAGACCCGTGACTCGAGCGGCTACGGCAACAACGTCGCCAATCCCACCTGGGGAGCGGCGGCGCAGCCCTTCATCCGCCTCACCAATCCCTACTACACCGACGGCGCATCGGGCATCCGCACCACCGTCAACACCCCCCGGCAGATCTCCGACATCGTGTCGAACCAGGACAACGATGGGGATGGGATCGAGGAGAACATCCCGAACGCGTTCGGCGGCTCCGCGCTCCTGACCTTCTTCGGCCAGTACTTCGACCACGGCCTCGACTTCGTGCCCAAGGGCGCGTCGGGCCGGGTGCAGATCGGCTCCGACGGGTTTCCGATCACGGCGTCCCGGGCCAACATCATCGCCGGCACCGGCATCGATCCGGACGGCATCCCGAACAACGGCGACGAGATCGCCGCCCAGCACCTCAACATGACCTCGCCCTACGTGGACCAGAACCAGGCCTACGGTTCGCACGAGGCGGTGACGGACCTGCTGCGCAAGTGGGAGACGGGGCCATCCGGCAAGGTCCAGACGGCTTATCTCCTGACCGGCGATCTCGACGGATCGGGCCGCGCGCTCCTGCCGACCCTCAACCACATCCGCGAGAACTACCGGATCATGACGGGCGGGCAGGAGCTGACGTCGGAAGACATCTCCAACTTCGACGGCACGGGCCATGCCCTGCTGCTCGATTTCATCCCGTCCTACGTCAACAACAACCCGGCGAACGGCTACGACCTCGACAAGATGGGCCACTACTTCGTGGCCGGCGACGGACGCCTCAACGAGAACGTGATGCTGACCTCGATCCACACGATCTGGGCCCGCAACCACAATTTCTGGGTCGACGTGCTCAAGGAGCGCACCGGCAACAAATGGACCGAGGAGGAGTACTTCCAGGCCGCCAAGATCGTGAACGTGGCCGAGTACCAGCGCGTGGTGTTCACGGAATTCGCCGACGCCATGGCGGGCGGGATCGATCCCGGCGAAGAGGAGCACGGCTTCGACGGCTACGACCCCACGGTCGACCCGTCGATCTCGGCGGAGTTCGCGCACGTGGCCTACCGGTTCGGCCATTCGATGCTCAACGAGACCGTGAGCTACAGGGGCGCCGATGGGATCATGGGCCAGCTCTCGCTGGTGCAGGCCTTCCTCAATCCCGGCAAGATCAAGGACGTAGGCATCGACGAGCTGCTGCTCGGCGCCACCGGCGTCACGCACCAGGCGATCGACGTGGACGTGGTCAACGCCCTGCGCAACCAGCTCGTCGGCCAGCCGCTCGACTTGGCCGCCCTCAACATCTTCCGCGGTCGCGACACCGGCATCGCGCCGTTCAACACGGTGCGGGCGGAGCTCTATGCGAAGACCGGCCTGTCGAGCCTGAGGCCCTATACGGGCTGGGCCGACTTCCAGTCCCGCAACGGGCTGTCGGACGCCTTCATCAACCAGCTCAAGCAGGCCTATCCGGAAGGCTTCCAGGCCATGGACCTGTGGATCGGCGGCCTTGCCGAGAAGCCCGCCAAGGGGCAGCTCGGCTCGACCTTCGGGTACATCTTCCTCGAGCAGCTCGACCGGCTCCAGGACGGCGACCGGTTCTACTACCTGGAGATCCTCGACGACAGCCTGTTCCAGTCCCCCGACAACGCGCAGACCTTCGCCGACATCATCATGCGCAACACGGGCATCACCGGCCTGTCGGACCATGTGTTCCTGGCGTCGTCGAACGGCAGCACCACCGGCAGCAAGGGCGCACCTCCCGCGAGCCCGCCTCCGCCCGTCAACGTGCTCGTCGAGCTGACTGAGAGGTCGGACAAGCACACCGGCACGGAGAAGCACGAGATCATCAAGGCGCTGGGCGGGAACGACAGCGTCGACGGCGCGGGCGGCGACGACCAGATCTGGGGCGGATCAGGCCATGACACCATCAAGGGCGGCGGCGGCAAGGACGACCTGCGCGGCGAGGCCGGCGAGGACAAGCTCTACGGCGGCGACGGCAACGACACCCTCGACGGCGGCGCCGGCGACGACAAGATGTGGGGCGAGAAGGGCGACGACACCTACCGGGTCGACAGCCGGTCCGACTCGGTGACGGAGACGGCCAACGGCGGCACCGACACGGTGGAGGCCTGGACCTCCTCGTTCAGGCTCGGGGCTTACGTGGAGCACCTGGTCTACAAGGGCGGCGGCGCCTTCTCGGGCACCGGCAACGACCTGGGCAACCACATCGCCGGCGGGGCGATGAACGACACCCTCGACGGCGCCGGCGGCAACGACACCCTGAAGGGGCTCGGCGGCGCGGACAACCTCAAGGGCGGAGCCGGCAACGACACGATGGAGGGCGGCGCCGGCAACGACACCTTGGACGGCGGGACGGGCAACGACGTCTTCGTGTTCCACAAGGGGTTCGGCCGCGACACGATCAAGGGCTTCGACGCGGACCCGTCGGGCGGCCAGGACAAGCTCGACGTCTCGGCCCTCGTCGGGGAGGGCGTCGAGGCCGTCTCGATCACCGCCTCAGGCCGCAACACGGTCATTGCGTTCGGGGATGACGTCATCGTCCTGGAGGGGGTGAACGTGCGCAACATCAGCGAGGCGGACTTCCTCTTCTGAGGCCGGCGGCAGGAAAGGCGCGCTCCAGACCCGGGGCGCGCCTCTTTTGGTGATCTCAGCGCATCTTCTGCTGGATGTTCTCGAGCAGGGCGATGTGCTCGCGGATCTGCGTGCGGGCCATCTTGGCGACGTTCATGTGCTCGCGATTCTTCGGGTTCGACTGCAGATAGCGCTCCTGCACCTGAAGCAGGTTCTGGTGACCCTGGATCTGGCCCTGCAGGTACTGGCGGTCGAACTCTGCGCCAGCCTGGGCGCTCTGCAGCTTCTGCACCATGTCGCGGCTCTGCTGATCCATCGGCATGGCGCCGGCGGAGGCCGTGGAGCTGCCCGCCTGACCGGACTGGCCGGACGTCGCCGCGGTGGCGGCCGGCTCCATCATAAACCGGAGCACTTCCGACAGGGTCGTCTGCTCCTGCACCTCGAACTGGGCGAACTGCTTGAGCTCGGGATTCTGGGCCTTCTGCATCGCGATGCGGCTCGTCTCGAGCGCCACCATGCCGAGCTGCATGGTCTGCTGCATGTGCTGCATGTCGGCCTGGCTCATCTGGCCGTTCGCCTGGTTCATGCGCGCACCTGAAGCGGAGCCCGAGGCTGCGCCCGGCTGCTGCGTGGCGGAGGATCCGCCGGTCTGGGCGAGGGCGGGCATGACGGCGAGCGAGGCGATGCCGGCCAGAAGGATGCGGCGATCCATGGGTGTCTCCTTGTCCCTGAAAGTGCGGCTCCGCCGCGATCCGCTTGAGTGCGTTCGCCCGGCCGCTAAAGCAGCGCATCGTTCGAGCGGAAAACCGAGGTCACTTTTCCGCACGATGCGCCTGGACCCAACTTCAGCCGCCCCCCATTGTTTCAGCTTGAGCATGGATGTTTCTCGAGGCCGCCCTGCCCGCAAGCGCGACAATGCCGCCATTGCGGCGGGCTCCGCGGCGGGTACTCTCGGGGTCATGTCCGATTCGCCCGCCCTCCTGAAGCCGCAAGCCCCGATCCTGATCGACGGCCGCCAGTCGCCCGTCGCCGCAGGCGTCCAGCGCGGCGTGCGCCGCCTGTTCGCGCAGCTCGGCCACGTGACCATTCCGGAATTCACCCTCGCCAACGGCCGGCGCGCCGACATCATCGCGCTTGCGCCGGGCGGCGCGTTCACCATCGTGGAGATCAAGTCGAGCGTCGCCGACTTCCGCGCCGACCGGAAGTGGCCGGATTACGAGAATTTCTGCGACCGGTTCTATTTCGCCGTGCCCGAGACGGTGCCGTTCGACATCCTGCCCGAGGATCGTGGGCTCATCCTAGCGGACAGCTTCGGGGCGGCGATCATGCGCGAGGCGGCCCATCATCCGCTCGCAGGCGCGCGCCGCAAGGCCGTCACCCTGCGCTTCGCCCACGCAGCCGCATCGCTGCTGCACGCGCTTGCCGATCCGGACGGGATTCCGGACGGGCGCCTGTAGAAGGGGACATCAGCGCGGAGCGCGCTTCGCGAGGATCCGCTGCAGGGTGCGGCGGTGCATGTTGAGCCGGCGCGCCGTCTCGGAGACGTTGCGGCCGCACAGTTCGTAGACCCGCTGGATGTGCTCCCAGCGCACCCGGTCGGCGGACATCGGGTTTTCGGGCGGGGTCGCCCGTTCCCCAGGCTGGGCCATCAGGGCGGCATGGATCTCGTCGGCGTCGGCAGGCTTCGCCAGGTAATCGAAGGCGCCCATCTTCACGGCCGTCACGGCGGTGGCGATGTTGCCGTACCCCGTGAGGATGACGCCGCGAGCGTCGGGACGGCGGTTCTTGAGGCGCTCGATCACGTCGAGGCCATTGCCGTCGCCGAGCCGCATGTCGATCACCGCGAAGGCGGGCGCATCCGCCTCGATCGCCGCAAGGCCGTCGGCGACGCTCTCGGCGACGCGGACCTCATAGCCGCGCGTTTCCATGGCGCGGGCGAGACGGGTCGAGAACGGACGGTCGTCGTCCACGATCAAGAGGCTCTTGTCGGCCCGATCTTCGAACGCCAGGGGCGCGTCGGCCATCAGAACATCTCCTTGCATTCGGAAAAACTCCTTTGAAGGCGGGCCTTTACGCCCTTCCTACATATGGGAATTCCTCCCCTGTTCTTTGAGGGTCCCGGCAGGGACCCCCTGCGGCGAAATTGCCGCACCTCGATCAAACGCGTGACGCGGCCAAACGATCCGCGCGATGGCGCCGGAGGCGGGCGGAGCCGCGTTGGTCAGGGTGAGCTGGGCGCCCGAACGCTCGATCAGCGTCTTGGCGATGAACAGCCCCAGGCCCAATCCCGAACCGCCGTCCTCCTCGTCCGTCTCCGAGCGCTGGGCGGCGCTCCGGGTGGTCACGTAGGGCTCTCCGACCCTGAGAAGAATATCGGGTGCGTAACCTGGGCCGTCATCCCGGATCTCGATGAAAACCTCGTGAGGCGACCAGCACGCCTCCACCGTCACCCGGCTCGCCGCAAAATCGGCCGCGTTGTCGAGGATGTTGGACAGGCCGTAGATCACGCCCGGGTTCTTGTGCCCCATGGGCTCGGGTCCCTCGCCCTTGGCCACCACCTCGATGTCGAGGCCCAGCGCCCGCTGCGGCGCCACGATCTCCTCCACCAGATGGCTCAAGGACACGGTTTCCAGGAAGCCGCCCTGCTCCTGGCCCATGGAGGTGAGCTTGGTCAGGATCGTGCGGCACCGGTCCACCTGCTCGCGCAGGAGCTTGAGGTCGTCCGCCACGGGGCCTTCGCGGCCGAGGGTGTGGTTGAGCTCCTTGGCCACGAGCGCGATGGTGGCGAGCGGCGTGCCGAGCTCGTGGGCGGCCGCGGCCGCCAGCCCGTCGAGCTGGGAGAGATGCTGCTCGCGGGCGAGAACCAGCTCGGTGGCGGCTAGCGCCTGCGCCAGCTGGCGCGCCTCCTCGGCCACCCGCCAGGCGTAGATCCCCGTGAAGGCCGTGCCGAGGAGGATCGCGGTCCAGATCCCCGACACGTAGAGGAACGGCAGGGTGAAGCTCTGACCCGGGAACCAGGGCAGGGGGCGGTGCGCCAGGACCAGCAGGCTGGCGGAGCCCACCGCCAGGAGGCCGAGCCCCAGGGTCCGCTCCGGCTTCAGGGCCGTCGCCGAGATCAGCACCGGCGCCAGGAAGAGCATCGCGAAGGGGTTCTCGAGCCCGCCGGTCAGGTAGAGCAGGGCCGCGAGCTGCAGGATGTCGAAGGCCAGCAGGACGGTCGCGGCGTTGTCGCTGAGCCGGTGGCTCGCGGGAAATTGGATCCGCAGCAGCAGGTTGACCCAGACCGAGGCCGCGATCACCAGGAAGCACAGCCCGAAGGGAAGCGAGAAGCCGAGGCCGAACCGCACCCCGGTCACGGCCGCCGCCTGGCCGACGATCGCGAGCCAGCGCAGCCGCACCAGGGTGTCGAGGCGCAGCTGCCGGGCGTTGCGCGTGAGATTCTTGGGTCTGATCTCAACCATGGACAGACAGGATAGGGTGTTTGAAGCATTCGCCAAGCAAGCCGGCGAGCAGGATTTTCCTAAATGCGTGCCCGGACCGCGATCCGGCGTTCGTCTAAAGCATGAGAAGCCGGCTTTTCAGGCTTAACAGCATTGCAAAACCGTTTCGGAACTTTCATCTTAACCCTCTGGTTGGAGAATAAGCTCAAACTCGCTGTCGGCGAGGGAAAACCGGGCGCCCGACCGTTCGTGGGGATTTGTATGAACTTTTCATATTATTGGTATGAGACGGCCCATTGGTTGCTAGGGCCGGCCCGCGTAGCCTCCAGCGCAACGAAGTCCTTGTTCGAGATTCCCGGCAATCCTCTGGCCGACACTCCCTATGGACGGACCGTCGCGGCGACCTGCGAATTGTTCGAGCGGACGACCCGGCGCTACGGCAAGCCGGAATTCGGTCTCGCCACGACCCTGGTCGACGGCGAGGAGGTGGCGGTCACCGAGCGGATCGTCTGGTCGAGCCCCTTCTGCGACGTGATCGCCTTCGACCGCGAATCGGGCCCCGCCGCCACCCAGCCCAAGCTCCTGATCGTGGCCCCGATGTCCGGGCACTACGCCACCCTCCTGCGCGGCACCGTCGAGACCTTCCTGCCGACCCACCAGGTGATGATCACCGACTGGGCCGACGCCCGCACCGTCCCGCTGGCCGAGGGCGCCTTCGACCTGGACGATTACATCGACTATCTCAAGGACATGTTCCGGACCTTCGGGCCGGATCTCCACGTCATGGCCGTGTGCCAGCCGGCCGTGCCGGTGGTCGCCGCCATCGCCCGCATGGAGGCCGAGAACGATCCGCGCACGCCCCGCTCCATGATCCTGATGGGCGGCCCCATCGACACCCGCCGCTCCCCCACCGCCGTCAACCAGCTGGCGGAGGAGCGCGGCATCGAGTGGTTCCGGAGCCACTGCATCACCAAGGTGCCGCCGGGCAATCCCGGCTTCTGGCGCGACGTCTATCCTGGCTTCCTGCAGCTGTCCGGCTTCATGGCCATGAACATCGACCGGCACCTGACGGCCCATTGGGAGATGTTCAACCACCTGGTCGACGGCGACGGCGATTCGGCCGAGAAGCACCGGGACTTCTACGACGAGTACCTCGCCGTCATGGACCTGACGGCCGAGTTCTACCTCCAGACGGTCGAGAAGGTGTTCGTCCGGCACGAGCTGCCCAAGGGCGAGATGCTGCATCGGGGCGAGCCGGTGGACCTCATGGCGATCCGCCGCTGCGCCATCATGGCGATCGAGGGCGAGCGGGACGACATCTCCGGCGTCGGCCAGACCTTGGCAGCGCTCGATCTGACGCCTAATCTGCCGGCGGACAAGAAGCTCTACCATCTGCAGAAGGGCGTCGGGCACTATGGCGTCTTCAACGGTTCTCGTTTCCGGGCTGAAATCGCTCCTCGAATCGTTGAATTCATTCAGAATCACGCCCAGGCCGCCGATCGAGAACCAGCCCCGCGCAGGGCGTCAAGAGCCTAAGCCCGTTCCGGATAGGTTCACGGCAGCGGCAAACGGCTGCGCTGACAAAAACCACCCGGCGGGGCAGATTGCGGACATGAGATTCGCCCTGTTCCGCCGCGTTCCTGCGGACCCTCCCTATCTCAAGGTTTCCCACGACGGTCAGGCTTTCAAGGTCGCCCTGAAGCGCCGCCTGACCGCCAAGCGGATCACCCTGCGCGTGTCCAACGCGACCGGGGAGGTCGTGCTGACGATCCCTGAGCGGACCGATGTGGGCCTTGCCCAGAAATTCGCCGACAGCCACGGCGGCTGGATCGCCACGCGCCTCGCCAAGGTGCCGGAGCGTGTCCTGTTCCAGCCGGGTTCCTTGGTGCCCCTGCGCGGGGTGCCCCATAGGGTCGTTCATTGGTCGAACATTAGGGGAACGACCCAGGCCGCCCGCGACTCCGAGGGCCAGCCGATCATCGCCGTGACCGGGGACATCGCCCATGTGACCCGCCGGGTGCAGGATTTCCTGGAGGCCGAGGCCAAGCGCGACTTCGCGGCCGCCGTGAAGCGCCACACGGCCGCGCTGGGCGTGACCGCCAAGCGGATCACCGTGCGGGACACCAAGAGCCGCTGGGGCTCCTGCTCGGCCACCGGGGCGCTCAGCTTCTCCTGGCGTCTGATCATGGCCCCGCCCTTCGTGCTCGACTACCTGGCGGCCCACGAGGTGGCGCACCTGCGCGAGCTCAACCACTCGCACCGGTTCTGGAAGCTCACCCACCAGCTCTGCCCGCGCACCGACGAGGCGGAGGCCTGGCTCAAGACCTACGGCAGCGCCCTGCACCGGTTCGGGTGAGGGAGCGCTCCCGAAGAGCCATTCGGCCTCCGTCCAGGCCAAGCTGACACCGCCGCGTTTTCATGAGACAGTTTCCGTTGCGTCGGGTCTCCGGCCGTGGACGCGCACGGCCGGCGCCGCGATCGATCCCCCGCGACAGGGAGGCGACGATTGCTCAAGAATGCGCAACGGCTGCCGTTCTACGCCGGCCTCGGCATGGTCACCGCAGCGACCCTCATGCTGCAGATCGTGGAAACCCGGATCATCTCGGTCACGTCCTGGTACCACCTGGCCTTCTTCGTCATCAGCATCGCCATGTTCGGCCTGACCGCCGGGGCGGTCTGGGTCTATCTGCGGCCCCGGCGGTACCGGCCCGAGGAGCTGTCCTATCACCTCGCGGCGGCCTCGCTCGGCTTCGCCCTGTCCACGGTCCTGGCGCTCCTGGTGCAGCTGACCGTCGTCACGAGCCTGCCGGCCTCCGTCATGTCCCTCGTGGTCTGGGCCGAGTTCGCGGTCGCGCTCTCCCTGCCGTTCTTCTTCTCCGGCATCGTGGTCAGCCTCGCGCTGACGCGCAGCCCGTTCCCAGTCGGGGTGGTCTACGGGGTCGACCTCGTCGGCGCGGCCCTGGGCTGCCTCGGGGCGCTCGTGCTGCTCAACCTGGTGAGCGGGCCCTCGGCGGTGCTCTGGATCGCGGTCCTCATCGCGGCCGGGGGGCTGCTCTTCGCGCAGGCCGGTCTCGGGAGCATTCCGTCTGACCGGACCGTCACCGGCAGGCTGTTCCGGCACCGCGGCGTCGTGCTGGCGGGGCTCGCGCTCCTGGCCCTCGGCAACAGCCTGACCGAGGGCGTCAGGCCGACCGTGGTGAAGGACCAGATCGAGCATCCGGAGCGGATCGCGTTCGAGCGCTGGAACTCGTTCTCGCGCATCACAGTGGGCCAGCCCGCCGTCGAGCGGCCGGCGCTCTGGGGGCCGTCGCCCCATTACGCCGCGGCTCCGATCGAGCAGCGCTGGATGAACATCGACGGCGGCGCCGGCACGGCCGTCTACCGCTTCTCCGGCGACCTGAAGGAGCTCGACTTCCTCCGCTCGGACGTCACCAACGTGGCCTATGCGATCCCGGGGCTGCAGAGCGGGGCCGTGATCGGGGTCGGGGGCGGCCGGGACCTCCTGTCCGCGCGCCTGTTCGGCGTCCCGGAGGTGGTGGGCGTCGAAATCAACCCGATCTTCATCGACCTCCTGACCCGGCGCTTTTCCGACTACACCGCCATCGGCCGCCTGCCCGGCGTGAGCTTCGAGGTCGACGAGGCCCGGAGCTGGTTCGCCCGCACGAACCGGACCTTCGACATCATCCAGATGAGCCTGATCGACACCTGGGCGGCCACGGGCGCGGGCGCCTTCACCTTGTCGGAGAACGGCCTCTACACGGTCGAGGCCTGGCGGATCTTCCTCGAACGCCTGACGCCCACGGGCGTCTTCACCGTGAGCCGCTGGTATGCGCCCGGCGAGGTCAACGAGACCGGCCGCATGGTGAGCCTCGCGGTCGCGACCCTGCAGGAGATGGGCGCCGCGGACGCCAAGCGCCATCTCTTCATGGCGGCCTCCGACCACGTGGCCACCCTGGTCACGTCGCGGGCTCCCCTGTCGGCCGAGGCCCTGGCGGCGCTCCAGGGTGCCGCCGACGCCAACGCGTTCAAGGTCCTCCTGAGCCCGCAGCGGCCGGCCGCCTCACCGCTTCTGGAGAGCATCGTCTCTGCCCCCGACCGCGAGGCCCTCGACCAGGCCACCGGCCGCTCCTATCTGGACCTCAGCCCGTCCACGGACGCCCGCCCGTTCTTCTTCAACCAGCTGCGGCTCGACCGCCTGTTCGACCAGGACGTCTTCAGCCTGGCCTCGCGGGGCGGGGTCTATGGCGGCAACCTCAGCGCGACCCTGACGCTCGCGATCCTGATCCTCATCTCGGCCGTCCTGGTCGCCGCGACGATCGTCGTGCCGCTGCGCTCTACCGCCGGCACCGGGCCGTCGGCGCTGGTCGGGGCCGGGACCCTCTATTTCGCCCTCATCGGCGTCGGCTTCATGATGGCCGAGATCGGCCTGCTCCAGCGCATCAGCGTCTTCCTCGGTCACCCGGTCTATGCGCTGAGCGTCGTTCTCTTCAGCCTGATCCTGTCGACCGGGATCGGCAGCCTCGTGTCGGAGCGCGCGCCCCTCGACAGCGGCGGCAGGCTCATCGGCTGGGCGGTCCTCACCTGCCTGTATCTGCTTCTCCTGCCCGCCTGGCTGCCCGAGATCCTGCTGCGCCTGGAAAGCGCCAATCTGCTCTTGCGGGCGGGCCTCGCGGTTGTGGTCCTGGCGCCGGCCGGCTTCCTCATGGGCTTCGGCTTTCCGACCGGGATGCGGCTCGTCTCGGCGATCGACGGGACGCCGACGCCGTGGTTCTGGGGCATCAACGGCGCGGCCGGCGTTCTGGCCGCGAGCGTCGCCGTCCTGACGAGCATCGAGTTCGGCATCGACACGACGCTCCGGATCGGGGCGGTCTGCTACCTGCTCCTGCCCCTGCCGGCCTTGGTCCTCCTCCGGACCGTCCTCCAGCCGCAGGCGGCGCCGGCCCAGTAGGCGCGGGAGCGGAATCGTCGCTCGGCAGATGACAGGCGGGCCGGATCGGCTTAAGGCCTGCCTGTCCCCTGATCCGGTCGTTGCCCTCCATGCTCAGGCCCGAAACGCTGGCCCTCACCGTCGTCCTGGCGCTCCTCACGGCGCTGGGTCCGCTCTCGACGGACATGTACCTGCCGTCCCTTCCGGCCATCGCGCGCGATTTCGGCGCCACGACCGGCCAGGCACAGCTCACCCTGTCGGCCTTCCTGTTCGGCTTCGCGGCCGGGCAGTTCTTCTACGGGCCGGTCTCCGACCGGGTCGGCCGCAAGCCGGTGCTGCTCTTCGGCCTCGGCCTCTTCACCCTGGCGAGCTTCGTCTGCGCGCTCGCGCCGAACATCGAGACCCTGGTGGCGGCCCGGTTCGTGCAGGCGCTCGGCGCCTCGGGGCCGATCGTGCTCGGCCGCGCCATCGTGCGCGACTTCTACGAGGGACCCCGCGCCGGCCGGGAGCTGTCCCGCATGGGCACTATCATGGGGGTGGTGCCGGCGGTCGCGCCGGTCCTCGGTGGGCTGATCGCGCAGGTCTCCGGCTGGCGCGTGACCTTCGGGGTCATGATCCTGTGCGGCGCGGCGCTCGCCGCCACCGTCGTCCTGCGGCTGCCCGAGAGCATCCGGACGAAATCCGACGTGCCGATCTCGTTCCTGTCGATCGTGAAGGGGTTCGGGACCCTGCTCGGGCATCCGGGCTACCGGGTCTACGTGGCCCTGTCGATGCTGACCTATGGCGGGCTCTTCGCCTTCATCTCGGGCTCGTCCTTCGTGCTCCAGGGCCTCTACGGCCTGAACGAGCTCACTTACGCCTTCTCGTTCGGGTTCGTGGTGGTGGGCTTCATCACCGGCACCACCCTGGCGCAGCGCCTCGTCGGGCCGCGGGGTCTCGACGGCACGATCCGGCTCGGGGTGACGAGTCTGGCGCTCGGCGGCGTCCTGATGCTGGTCCTGGTCGCCGCGGGCGTCGCGTCGTCGCTCGCCATCACGGGACCGATGGCGATCTACGGCATCGGGGTCGGGCTCACCATGCCGCAGGCCATGGCCTCGGCCCTGATGCCGTTCCCGGCCCGGGCCGGCGCCGCCTCGTCGCTGCTGGGCATCTGCCAGATGACCTTCGCGGCGGTGCTCGGGATCCTGCTCGGCCAGGGCCTCGGCGCCTCCGCGCTGCCGCTGCCCGCCGCCATCGCGACGACGGGCGTGCTGGCGCTCGGGGTCTTCACGGCGACCGGGCGGGCCCGGTCCGCCAAAGTCTAGAGCCCGAACAGGCGCTCAAGAAAATTCTTCTCGCCGCGCGCCCTCGCCTGGGGGCCCGGCGCCACCCAGCCGCTCTCGCGGGGCTGGGCAGTGGCGTATTGCGGCGCGCCCGTGGCGTCCGCCACCGGCACCTCGGAGGGCGCGGGCGTGCGGAAGTACTGCTGGCCCGGCAGCGGTACGGGCTGCTTGTCCTTGAGGGCGATCTTCATGAATTCGTGCCAGACTTCCGTCGGCAGTCCGCCGCCGGTCACGCGCTTGGTGAGCGCGCCGTCGTCGTTGCCGAGCCAGACGCCCGCCACGAGGTTGCCCGTGAAGCCGACGAACCAGGCGTCCTTGTAGTCGTCGGTCGTGCCGGTCTTGCCGGCCATCATCCAGTCGCCGATCTGGGCCTTGCGGGCCGTGCCGACCACGAAGGTGTTGTGCATCATGTCGTTCATCATGGCGACCGCGGACGGGTCGATGACGCGGCCCAATCCCCCGCCGGCCGGGCGCTTGTAGATCAGCTTGCCGTCGGCGGTCTTCACCTGGGCGATGACGTAGGGGATCACCCCGGTGCCGCCATTGGCGAAGGCCGCATAGGCCGCCGCCAGCTCGAGGGGCGTCACCTCGGAGGTGCCGAGCGCCAGCGAGCCGTTCGCCTGCAGGGGCGAGGAGATGCCGAGCCGCTGCGCCGTCTGCACCACGCTCTTCGGGCCGACCTCCATGTTGAGCTTGATCGCGGTGGTGTTGAGCGACAGCGCCAGGGCGTCGCGCATGGCGATGGGGCCGCGATACTTGCGGTCGTAATTGTGTGGCGCCCAGCCCTTGTAGCTGACGGGTGAGTCCTCGAGGACCATGTCGGGGGTGTAGCCCCGCTCGACGGCCGTGAGATAGACGAACGGCTTGAACGATGAGCCCGGCTGGCGACGGGCCGCCGTCGCCCGGTTGAACTGGCTCGTCTCGTAGTTCCGGCCGCCGACCAGGGCCCTCAGGGCCCCGTCGGGCTGCAGGGCCACGAAGGCGCCCTGGCTCACGTTGAGCTTCTGGCCCTTGGCGGCGAGCTCGTCCACCAGCACCCGCTCGGCCGCGGCCTGGAGGGTCGGGTCGATGGTGGTGGAGACCACGATATCCGACTCGATGGTGCCGACGAAATCGTCGAGCACGTCCATCACGTAGTCGGCCGCGTAGTTGACCGATCCGGCCCCCTTCGGGCGCATGGGCTGGGCGGGATCGCTCAGCGCCGTCTTGGTCATGCCCGGCGTGATGAAGCCGAGTTCGTTCATGGCGGCGATCACGAGCTCCGCGCGGGCCTGGGCGGCCTGCGGGTTGCGGTTCGGCGCGAGGCGCGACGGCGCCTGGACGAGGCCGGCCAGCACCGCCGCCTCGGACAGCGACAGGTTGCGGGCGGACTTGCCGTAATAGCGCTGGGCCGCCGCCTCGACCCCGTAGGCGCCGGCGCCGAAATAGACCCGGTTCAGGTAGAGCTCGAGGATCTGGTCCTTGGTGTAGTTGCGCTCGAGCCAGAGCGACAGGATCGCCTCCTGGATCTTGCGCGAGGCGGTGCGTTCCTGGGTAAGGAACAGGTTCTTGGCGAGCTGCTGCGTCAGGGTCGAGCCGCCCTGGGAGACGCCGCCGCGGTGGATGTTGCGGTAGAGCGCGCGGGCGATGCCCATCGGGTCGATGCCGAAATGGTCGTAGAAGCGCCGGTCCTCGATGGCCACGAAGGCCTTCGGCAGATAGGGCGGAAGCTCCTTGATCGAGACCGTGCGTCCGCCGGTTTCGCCCCGGTTGGCGAGAAGCGAGCCGTCGCTCGCCATGATGGCGATGTTGGGCGGCCGCTTCGGCACGGTGAGCTGGTCGATGGGGGGAAGCTGCGCGGCGTAATAGGCCACGACGCCGCCGACCGCGATCACGGCCCAGAGGCAGAGGACGACGCCCGCGTAGAAGAGCTTGCCCAGGATGGAACGGCCGCCGCGCCGGCGCTTGGGGTTCTTCGGACGCGGAGCGCCGCGGCCGGACTTGCCCGAGCCCCCGCCGGATGCGCGCTGTCTTGCCATGGTGCCCCCTGCCCGGTCCTCAGGCGAGAGGCGGAAGTCGTCCAGCTCCCCCGCGCTGGCGGCGGGCGCGTCGAAGACCGGCTCGCGTCGGTCACGTCCGTTCGCCAAGATTCTAACCCCATGTTGAGACGGCCGGCATATTCCGGCCTTAACATGTTCTGAGGCACTGTAAATGTGGCGGGTTTAAGGGGCGGTTAACCCATCAGGCGCGGGAACCCGGGGAATCGCCAGGACGTTCGGGGTCTCATGGATTCTTATATCGTCGTGCTTGCAGGCTTCGGCGCCGTGGTGCTCCTCACGGCGTGGCTGCCCATGCTCCTGAAGGAGCTTCCGCTCTCGCTGCCGATCGTCTGCGTCGGCCTCGGGGTGGTCCTGTTCTCGATCCCTCAGATCCCAGGGGTGGCGCCCCACCCGCAGGAGCACCTGAAAATCACCGAGCGGCTGACGGAGTTCGTGGTCCTGATCGCCCTCATGGGCGCAGGGCTCAAGCTCGACAGGGGCATCGCCTGGGCGAGCTGCGCCCTGACCTGGCGCCTCCTGGGCATCGCCATGCCGCTCACCATCGCGGCCCTGGCGGTGCTGGCCCACCTGCTCCTTGGCCTCGGGGCCGCGACCGCGATCCTCCTCGGAGCGGCCCTTGCGCCGACCGACCCGGTCCTAGCGAGCGACGTGCAGGTCGGGCCGCCGAGGGAGGGGCTGGAGGACGAGGTACGCTTCACCCTGACGTCGGAGGCGGGCCTCAACGACGGGCTTGCCTTTCCATTCGTCAATCTCGCCATCGCGCTCGCGCTCGCCACCCAGACGGGCGAGCCGTGGCTCCTTCACTGGTTCACGGTCGACGTGATCTGGAAGCTCGCCGCCGGGCTCGCGGTCGGCTGGGTCGTGGGCCGCATCCTCGGCTGGCTGACCTTCCGGCTTCCCAATCGAGCGAGGCTCTCGCGCACGGGCGATGGCTTCGTGGCGCTCGGCATCACCTGCCTCGCCTACGGGCTCACCGAGATGGCCCACGGCTACGGCTTTCTGGCCGTGTTCGTGGCGGCTTTGGGCCTGCGCTCGGTCGAGCGGAACCATGAGTATCACGAAAAGCTGCACGATTTCGTCGAGCAGCTCGAACGGCTCTTCATGATGGTGCTGCTCGTGATCTTCGGCGGCGCGATCGCCGATGGCGGGCTGTTTCGGGCCATGAGCCTGGAGGTGGTCGTATTCGCGCTCGTGGCGATCTTCCTCGTTCGCCCCTTGAGCGGCTGGCTGAGCCTTTTGGGCCGCGACCAGCGTCGGGACGAGAAGGCGGTGATCAGCTTCTTCGGCATCCGGGGCCTCGGCTCGGCCTATTACCTCGCCTATGCCCTCGGGCATGCCCGGTTCGAGGCGCCCGACCTGCTCTGGAGCACGACCGGGCTGATCGTGCTGATCTCGATCCTGCTGCACGGCACCACGGTGACGCCGGTGATGCGCCATCTTGACCGGCAGCGGCAGCACCGGGGCGAGGCGGTGGACGCATGGTGCCCGGTTGAGCCGGGTGCGTCCGAGGCTCCCGCGGCGGCGCCCGAACCCGAAAAAGTGTAAAGCCTATTCGGCCGCGAGCGGCAGCTCGCCGGTATCGGGATCCGCCTGGGCGAGATCGTGGATGCGGCGGAGATCCGCCAGAAAGGCCGAGTAAGCCTCGCGCTTCGTGGCTTCGTCGGGCAGGCGCAGCAGATAGGACGGGTGGACCGTCACGTAACCCTGCCACTCGCCGAACTTCGCCCGCCCCCGGGAGCGCGTGATCGGGGTCGACTTGCCGGTCAGCGCCAGCAGCGCCGTGGCCCCGAGCGCCACCACCAGCTTCGGCCGCACCAGCTCCAGCTCCTTCATGAGCCAGGGACGGTAGTGCTTCACCTCGCCGGCGGTGGGCTTGGCATGGATGCGGCGATGGCCGCGCTGCTCGAACTTGAAGTGCTTGACCGCATTCGTGAGGTAGGCATGGCCCCGGTCGATGCCGGCCTCGCCCATGGCCTTGGTCAGGAGCTTGCCGGCCGGGCCCACGAAAGGCCGCCCCTGCAGGTCCTCCTGGTTGCCCGGCTGCTCGCCCACGAAGGCGATGTCGGCATGCGCCGGCCCCTCGCCGAAGACCGCCTGGGTCGCGCCGGGAACCAGCGGCCCGGCCTTCGCGATGATGGCGTTGAGCTCGTCGAGCGTCTTCGGCTCCTGGTCCCACATGGCTTCCAGGGCGCGCTCGGGGGTGCGTTTCGCGGGCATCGTCGCCTCCTGTTCGATCATCCGTTCAACGCGCTGGGAGGCGGTTTGGATCAGGCCCGGGATGGCGACGGCCTCCGGCATGTTGCGCCAGTACTTTTTCGGCATCTCGGCCCGCATGGCGACGGGGTTGACCCGCGCCGGGTTGAACACGCTCTCGTAGTAGCCGCGCCATCCATCCTCGAACTCGTCCTCCGCCGGCGCGTCCTCGCGCCGGGCCGGCGGGCCGTAGGCCAGGGTCTCCCGGTTCCAGTGCGCGGACCCGATCGGGGTCAGGATCGTCCAGTCGAGGGAGCGGAAGCGGTCGACGAAGAAGGGCGCCGCCGCCTCCAGGATGAAGTGCTCCGGCTCGAACCAGGCGGCGAAGCGTTCGAACTCCGCATCCCTGATGCGCCGGAAGCGCACGAAGGCGTGCATCTTGTGAAGGTCCCGCCGCACGGCGCGCGCCATCAGCTCGAGCCGGTGCACGAGCGGATCCGTGGCGATGTCGAGAAGCTCGCGCTCGCCGTTCAGCACCCGCCAGACGAGCTGGTAGAGCAGGGCGTAGCGCTCCGGGTCCCGGTGGCAGACGACGCGGCCGATCATTTCGGTCAAGCTGCGCGGCAGGGACACGGGCGGCGCGTCGCCCGCCGCCTCGCCGCCGAAGAGGTCAGGCGTGGCCTCGATGTCGAAAACGACATGCTGGGGTGCGAGCTCCTCATGGGCGAGCCGGCGCACGGCCTGTCTGAAGCCGTCGAGATCCGCGCCGTCGCGCAGGGTGATGCGGTGCAGGCTCATGCGAAGAGACTCAGCTGTTCGGGCTTCTCGATCAGCTTCTCGCGCAGGTCGAGGCGGTCGAGGCGGCCTTGCGGGTGGTGGTCGGCGGTGATCAGGAAGGGGCGCGCCCGCTTCAGGCCCGAGGTCAGGCGGGCGACGTCCTCCAGGCGCAGGGTGGTGTGCTTCCTCGCCACCACGATCTTGTCGACGGCGCGTGCGCCGAGCCCGGGCACGCGCAGCAGCATCTCACGCTCGGCCGCGTTCACGTCGACCGGGAAGAGGTGGCGGTTCTTGAGCGCCCAGGCGAGCTTCGGGTCGACCTCAAGGTCGAGCATGCCCTTCTCGCCGCCGGAGGCGATCTCGTCCACGTCGAAGCCGTAATAGCGCAGGAGCCAATCGGCCTGGTAGAGCCGGTTCTCGCGCATGAGCGGCGGCGGCTTCAAGGGCAGGACGGAACTCGAATCCGGGATCGGGCTGAAGGCGGAGTAGTAGACGCGCCGCATGTCGTAGTGCCCGTAGAGCTTGGCGGAGGTGCGCAGCACGTCCGCGTCCGTGGTGTCGTCGGCCCCGACGATCATCTGGGTGCTCTGGCCCGCGGGCGAGAAATGGCGGCGTTCCTGCTTCGACTCCAGGATGCGCTCGTGCATCTGCGCCATGGCGCCCTCGATCGAGGCGCCGTCCTTCTCGGGCGCGAGGCGCTCCAGGCTCTTTTCCGTCGGCAGCTCGAGATTGATCGACAGGCGGTCCGCCCACAGGCCCGCCTCCTCGATGAGCCAGGGGCTGGCCTCGGGGATGCTCTTGAGATGGACGTAGCCGCGGAACCCGTGGTCGCGGCGCAGCTTCTTCACCACCAGCAGCATCTGCTCCATCGTGTAGTCGGGCGAGCGAATGATGCCGGAGGAGAGAAAAAGGCCCTCGATGTAGTTGCGCTTGTAGAACTCGATCGTGAGCGTCACGACCTCGTCCACGGAGAACTTCGCCCGCTTCACGTTGGACGAGCGCCGGTTCACGCAATAGGCGCAATCGAACAGGCAGTAATTGGTCAACAGGATCTTGAGCAGCGAGACGCAGCGTCCGTCCGGCGTGTAGGCGTGGCAGATGCCCGTGCCGGTCGTCGAGCCCAGGCCGTCCGGGTCGGCCTTGCGCTTCGGCGCGCCCGAGGAGGCGCAGGAGGCATCGTATTTGGCGGCATCCGCCAGGATGCGCAGCTTCTTGGCAAGCTTCTCGTCCACAGGGCAGCTCTTTCTTGTTCCCTTTTTGTTCTAGCAGAAAATAGGGCTCAAGGCGAGGCTGCGGAACGGGGCCGGTGGTCGCATGGAGAAGGAGGTTCTGCCCGGGAGGAGGGCAGCGCAGCCGGAAGCTTATGCATTCGCCCGGCGAAGAACTCTTGTGCCCGTCAACCGCGACGGTAATCTCCTGTGCGAATCCGAACACGAGAGACCTGACCCGCATGATCCGAACCCTGCTCGATGGTCTCTACCGCGCCGCCGGCTATCTCGCGGGTGTCTTCCTCATCCTCATCTTCCTGCTCATGATGAGCCTTTCGGTTGGCCGCGAGGTCGGCATCAACGTGCCGGCGGGCGACGACTTCGCCGCCTGGTCCATGGCCGCCATGGCGTTCCTGGGGCTGGCGCACACCTTCAAGACCGGCGACCTGATCCGAGTCGGGCTCCTGACCGAGCGCCTGCCCGCCGGCCTGCGACGCGCGGTCGAGATCCTGTGCCTGCTGCTGGGCGTGGCCGTGATCGGCTATTTCGCCTGGCATGCCGCGCACATGACCTATGACAGCTTCCGCTTCAACGACATGTCCCAGGGTGTCGTGGCCGTTCCGCTGTGGATCCCGCAGCTCGGCTATTCGGTCGGCCTCGCGATCCTGGCCATCGCGTTCGTGGACGAACTCGTGCATGTGCTGACGGGTCACGCGCCCCGCTACGAGCGTCCGCCGCCCGCCACCCCCGAAGAGGTGGTGGAGCGCGCGGCCGAGAGCGGGATCTGAACCATGCTGGCCGATCTCAGCCTCGTCACCACCGCCGCCATCCTGTTCGGGATCCTGACAATCCTCCTCGCCTTCGGGGTGTGGATCGGCATCGCGCTCCTCGTGGTGGGCTTCGCGGCCATGACCGTCACGTCGGTGCCGATCGGGCCGGTGCTGGCCACCACGGTGTGGTCGAGTTCCGCCTCCTGGACTCTCGCGGCCCTGCCGCTCTTCATCTGGATGGGCGAGATCCTCTTTCGCACCAAATTGTCGGAGCAGATGTTCCAGGGGCTCGCGCCCTGGCTCAACGGGCTGCCGGGGCGGCTCCTGCACGTGAACGTGGTCGGCTGCGGCGTCTTCGCGGCGGTGTCGGGATCGTCCGCCGCCACCTGCGCGACCATCGGCAAGATCGCCCTGCCGGAGCTGAAGAAGCGCGGCTACGACGACATGATGGCGCTGGGCAGCCTCGCAGGCTCCGGGACGCTCGGCCTCCTCATTCCGCCGTCGATCCCGATGGTGGTCTATGCGATCGCCGCCAACGTCTCGGTGATCCAGGTCTTCCTGGCGGGCTTCCTGCCGGGCTTGCTCGTGATGGCGCTCTATTCCGGCTACATCCTGGTCTGGTCGCTCCTCAACCCGCAGCGGACGCCCGCGCGCGAGCCCCGCACGAGCCTCGCCTTCAAGCTGCGCCAGTCCGCACGGCTGTTCCCGGTGCTCCTGCTGATCACGCTGATCTTCGCGGCCCTGCTCCTCGGCTGGGCAACCGCCACGGAATGCGCCGCCTGGGGCGTTCTCGGCGCGCTGGCGCTCGCCTGGTGGTCGGGCACCCTGACCTGGGAGACATTCCGCGACAGCGTTCTCAGCGCAACCCGCCTCACCGTGACGATCATGCTGATCCTCGCCGGCGCCGCCTTCACGACAGCCGCCATGGCGTTCACAGGAATTCCGGCGGCGCTCGCCACATGGGTCGAGGCGCAGAACCTGTCGCCCTACACGCTGATCGCGGCGCTCGCGGTGATGTACATCATCCTCGGGTGCCTCATCGACGGCATCTCGATGATCGTGCTCACCACCGTAGTGGTGCTGCCCATGGTGAAGCAGGCGGGCTTCGACCTGATCTGGTTCGGGGTCTTCCTCATCATCCTGGTCGAGATGGCCCAGATCACGCCGCCCGTGGGCTTCAACCTCTTCGTGCTCCAGAACATGAGCGGGCGCGACAGCTTCACGATCGCGCGGGCTGCGCTGCCGTTCTTCTTCCTGCTCGTGGCGGCGCTCGCCATCATCACGGTGTTTCCGCAGATCGCGCTCTATCTGCCGAAGCTCGCCTTTCCGGATTAGGACCGATCAACAAAGAAAAGAGGGAGACGACATCGATGAAATACATGTCACGCCTGACCTTGGGCCTCGCGGCCGCGCTCGCGATGAGCGTGCCGGCCCTCGCGCAGACCAAATGGAACCTGCCCGCCGCCTATCCGGCCGACAACTTCCACAGCGAGAACCTCGTGCTCTTCGCCAAGGACGTTGGCGAGGCCTCCGGCGGCAAGCTGCAGATCACCGTCCATCCCAACGCGTCGCTGTTCAAGGCGCCGGAGATCAAGCGCGCGGTCCAGACCGGCCAGGCGCAGATGGGCGAGGTCATCATCTCGCTGCACGAGAACGAGGATCCGATCTACGGCCTCGACGTGGTGCCCTTCGTGGCCACCTCCTTCGACCAGGCCAAGAAGCTCTGGGCGGCGCAGAAGCCCGCGATCGAGAAGAAGCTCGCGAGCCAGGGCCTGATGCTGCTCTATGCGATTCCGTGGCCGCCGCAAGGCATCTTCGCCAAGAAGGACATCAACACCATCGAGGACATGAAGGGCCTGAAGTGGCGCGCCTATAACGTCGGCACGGCGCGCATCGCGGAACTCGTCGGCGCGCAGCCGGTGACGATTCAGGCGGCGGAACTGGCGCAGGCGCTCGCCACGGGTGCGGTCAATTCCTTCATGTCGTCGAGCGCCACCGGCTACGACACCAAGGTGTGGGAGTCCCTTGACCATTTCTACGACACCCAGGCGTGGCTCCCGAAGAACATGGTCTTCGTGAACAAGGCCGCCTTCGACGCCCTCGACAAGCCGACCCAGGACGCGATCCTCGCCGCCGCCAAGAAGGCCGAGGAGCGCGGCTGGCAGATGGCCCAGGACAAGACCAGGTGGTACATGGAGCAGATCGCCGCCAAGGGCATGAAGGTCCTGCCCCCGAGCCCCGAGCTGAAGGCCGGCTTCCAGAAGGTCGGCGAACAGTTGACCCAGGACTGGCTCAAGAAGGCCGGCCCCGACGGGCAGGCCGTGATCGACGCCTACAAGAAATCGATGTGAACCACACCGGCGTCACCTCTCCCCGGTGGGGAGAGGTCGAGCG
>JAFAAP010000229.1 GCA_023426505.1 Pseudomonadota bacterium | reverse complement strand
CCGCGCTCGATTTCATGCGGTTGACCAGCTTCCCAAGCTTCGGTGCCGCAATGGTGACGATGTCTCCGGCCTTGTGGGTAAAGCCCATGCCGGCCTCGTTCCGATCCTGCGTGGGCGCGAACATCGTATTTAAGAAGGAATGCGGACGGCATTTCCGTAAATGACATCCGCGTGCGACCGGAGGCGACTGCCCCTTCTCTTCGTTCGAGCCAATCGCGCTAGCCTCCGCGGGCGCGGGCGCGGATCATAAAGGTCTCATAGGTATACTCGGTGACCTGCTGCCAGAGGTACTGCTCACTGCGATAGGCCATCATGTGGTCGTGAACACGCTTGAACAGCGGGTTCTGAGCGGAGATCTCCGCATAGACCTCGCTTGCTGCCTTGAGGCAGGCATCCATTACTGGAGCCGGGAACGCCTTCAACTGCACTCCGGCAGCAGCCAAACGACGGATCGCTCCCGGATTGAGATGGTCGTACTTGGCGATGGTAATCGTGTTAGCTTGGTGCGCAGCTGCTGTCATTAAGGCCTTGTCTTCAGGGCTGAGAGCGTCCCATTTGCCCTTGTTGATGAGAAGGAAGATTGCCGATGAACCCTCCCACCAACCAGGGTAGTAGTAATAAGGCGCAACCTTGTTGAAGCCGAGCTTCTCGTCATCGTAGGGGCCGACCCACTCTGCGGCGTCGATCGTGCCGCGCTCGAGAGCTGGATAAATGTCGCCTGCCGCAATCTGCTGGGGCACAACGCCAAGCTTGGCGAGCACTTGGCCGGCGAGGCCGCCAATGCGCATCTTGAGGCCCTTCAGGTCGTCAACAGTATTGATCTCTTTCCGGAACCAGCCCGCCATCTGAGCGGTCGTGTTGCCAATGGGCAAACCAAATACGTTGTATTTCGAGAATAGCTCATTGTTGAGCAGATCCAGTCCGCCGCCTTCGAAGAACCATGCATTCTGCTGGCGCGTGGACAAACCAAAGGGAACAGCCGCCGCGAAGGCAAAGGTCGGGTCCTTGCCGACATAGTAATAAGGCGCCGTGTCGCAGCATTCGACCGTCCCATTCTGAACGGCGTCGAGAGCCTGCAATCCTGGAACGATTTCGCCCGCCGCGAGATGTTGGATCTGGATCCGCCCCTTCGTGATATCGGCCAGCACCTTGATGAAGGTTTCGCCGGCACCGTAGACCGCGTCGAGCGACTTCGGATAGCTGGACGTCATGCGCCAAGAAATCCGGGCCTGGCCCGCATCCTGCGCTCCGGCTGAGGTGGAGCCGATTACGGCGGAGGCGAACGTGGTCGCCCCGAGGCCACCCTTCAATAGGTCACGTCTCTTCATGATCGTTTCTTCCCTTGTAGGCACTCTGCCTGTCGAACAAGCCTGGGTACTTCAGTTTGATCAGGCTCTTTGCATCCCGGCGGAGGATTGCTGGCGCTCCTCCCACCTGGCTCAACCTCATGAGGCGGAACGCCTCACGCGCTCAGCCGGAGAGGCTCGCCGGCATAGGCCGCCTCAAGAATGGCGTGGTAGTCTTCAACGCTCGCCGGGCGAGGATTCGTAGCGGAGGAGTGATCCTCCGTTGCGCTTTTCGCGATAGCCGGGAAGTTCTCCCGCGGCACGCTCATCTCGGCAAGCGTTGCAGGCATGCCGAGCCGCGCATTCAGGCTGCGGATGTAGTCCGCCAAGCTCTCACCCGGCTTCAATCCAAGCCTCTGGCGGATCGTGTCGTATTTCGCCCCTGAGTGCCCCTCGTTGAACTCCAGCACATACGGGAGCAGCACGGCGTTCAGGGTGCCGTGATGGAGGGAGACCTGCTTCAATCCGCCGAGAGGGTGCGAGAGCGCATGGACGGCTCCCAAGCCCTTCTGGAACGTCAGGCCGCCTTCGAGCGCAGCCATGAGCATTTCGGATCGCGCCTCGCGGTCAGCCCCCTGCTTCACCGCCCGCTCGATATGGGTGACGGCCCGAACCAAACCGTCTAGCGCGATGGCTTCGGCCGGCGGGTTGTTGCGCGGGCTGAGATAGGTCTCAATGCAATGCGTGATGGCATCCATTCCCGTGGCTGCCGTCAGAGACGGCGGCAAGCCGAGCGTGAGTTCGGGATCGCAGACGGCCCGCTTGGGAATGAGGTAGGGGGAGATGAACCCGAGCTTGCGGCCATCCTCCAGGGTGATCAGGGCCGCTCGGCCGACCTCGCTGCCGGTACCGGCTGTTGTTGGGATGGCGATCAAGGGCGCCACGGCGGACGTAATCTTCGGGATGCCGCCCAGGATCGCTGCATATTGCTCAAGCTTTCCGTCATGGGTGGACAGAAGGGCTACACCCTTAGCCAGGTCGATGGGCGATCCGCCTCCGATGGCAATCAATCCATCGCAGCCGGCCGACCGATAAAGCTCCACCGCCGCCAGAACAGCCTCCTCGGTCGGGTTGGTCGGCGTGCCCGTGAAAACGGGCGGGTCCTGCGCTACCGGCAATACAGCCTTGACGCGATCGACGAGGCCCGCCCGTGCAATCCCTTCGTCGGCAATGATCAGTGGCGCCTTGATGCCGAGTTCCCGCAGGTCGTCTCCCACGCCGGCCAAGGCTCCAAAGTCGAACCGAACAGTCGTCAGGTATGAAATCAAAGACATTCCAAGTCTCCTCCATTGCCTTTACGGCCGAGCGCCTCTTGCGGGCAGCTCTTGAGAAATTCCGTCCCGACATTGCACGAGGCCGGTTGAAATATTGCAACGCGCCCTAGCTCCCGGGCCGGGCGTGGACAAGGGTCAGCCTCGCGCAACTGGCTTTGCAGTGTCCATATCCTGGGTTATCAGAGATGCTGTGAATGCAGTTCACAGGTGGAGCATTGGATCGTTTTCGCGAGCTTACAGTCTTTCTACGCGTCGTGGAGACGGGGAGCTTCTCCAGAGCAGCGCGAGATCTGACCCTTAATCCGTCAACGGTCAGCAAGCTGATCAGCCGCATTGAGGATCGTCTTGGCACCCGTCTGTTCGCACGCTCGTCGCGGATCGTCCGCCTCACCGCTGACGGCGAGGTCTTCCGGGCCGGGGCCTTGCGCGCGCTTGAGGCGCTCGAAGAGACAGAGGTGGAAATCGCCTCGTCACGCACCCCGGCATCCGTGAAAGGCTCTTTGCGCATCCACTCGCTTCCTGCTTTCGCGCGGTATCAACTTGCTCCCCGGATGCCTGCGTTCCTTGCGCGCTATCCGGATCTTCATGTCGAATTTCTGCTCAGCAACGAGACCCCTAACTTTATCGAACAGAAGATCGACATCTCGATTCAGAGTGGCGAGCTTGTCGACTCAGCTCTCATTGGACGGAAGCTTGGCGCGAGCCGGTGGGTGATCTGTGCTGCTCCGTCATACCTCGCGGCAAATGGCATCCCAATGGCACCGGCTGACCTCAAAGATCATAACTGCTTGAACTTCATGCCTGAAATTCCTTTCCGTGAGTGGCCGGTGATCCACAGTGGAACCAAGAGCGTAACGCGCATTACAGTGAGTGGGAACATCTCGTCCAATCATGGAGAAATGCTTCTCGACTTGGCACGCTTGGGAATTGGCATTGTCCGGCTCGCTGAGTTCCATATCGGCAGTGATCTCAGGAAGGGTTCACTCGTGCCGCTGCTCCGGGAGTACCAAAATGACGAGGAGGAGCCGATCCATGCTCTTTATCTGCACCGACGCCTAACACATATCCGAGTGCGAACCTTCCTTGATTTTCTGGAAGAGAGCTTTGGCAAAGAACCAGCCCCATGGGCGGCACCCTGAGCCACACCGGGTCCGAGTAACCAATGCAAGCTGAGGACCGACGATAGCAGCTCTGCATTTTCACAATCCACGGAGCCTCGCCAAGTACTTTGTTTGGTTCCTGATCCGCGTTGGCGCCAGAGGTCCTAATTGCGTCCAAAGACAGCTCTGTTGCATTTAGCTGTCAAGCCACAGAAGGCAGTAGTCTCTGCTCGACGGGAGGACGCCACGGATTGTGTCTCCCAAGGTCAACGCAATAAAGTCCCACGGGCCGAGGCCCTGTAGAAGAGTCGGTTTGGCTACACCTATTCAAGCGCTATATTACGCATCCTGCCGAGCATCCGATAACATCCTGGAGACAATCGCGGCATGCCGATCACTGATGCTTTTGCCCCTCATCTGTTCAAAGGCCAAACCGTTCTGATTATAGGTGGCACAAGCGGAATAGGGCTTGCCTGCGCTAGGGCCTTCCGAGACTTGGGAGCCAACGTCACGGCCACGGGGACGAGCGAAGCCGAGCGGACGCGGGCGGTGGACGACGACACCAACGCAGGGATTTCGTTTGCAGTTCTCGACGTACGTAATGGTCCGTCGATCGACCATCTGCTCACGCGGTTCGACCGCTTGGATGTTCTAGTCAACGCCGCGGGCGTGATCCGCCGCGACATGGAGCACGACCCGGAGGTCTTCGCAGACGTCATCTCAGTTAACCTGACGGGCGCCATGCGGGTCTGCTCCGCCGCGAAAACAAGACTGCGTGAGACGAAGGGCTCCGTGGTCAATATCGCGTCCATGCTGACCTTCTTCGGAGGCCCCCGGGTTCCGGCCTACAGCGCCTCGAAGGGGGGCATCGGGCAGTTGACCAAGAGCCTTGCTGCCGCATGGGCGGCCGACGGCATTCGCGTCAACGCCGTCGCACCAGGCTGGATTGCAACGCCCCTCACCGAGGCCCTCCGAGACGATTCCGAGCGCAGCCGTCCCATCCTCTCCCGCACACCCATGGGGCGCTGGGGCAACCCGGAGGAAGTGGCCGGCGGCGTCGTCTTCCTGGCCTCGCCCGCGGCTCGTTTCGTCACCGGTGCCATCCTTGCCATCGATGGCGGTTACCTGACAGTATAAACGCAACGGAGCGCACAGGAGCAGATCGCATGTCCGACCGAGAATCTACTTCCCCGGCCACCCTCGTGGACGACAAGTGGGTGCCTTACAGGCACCCACAGCCAAAGGACTCTCCGCTGGAACTTGTGGTTCCGAACGCCATTCCGTCGGACGAGCGGATCTGGGTTCCGGTGGAGGAGAACGTTTGGTTCCGTCCACTGCTGCTTTCAGCCTCGCGCGGATATTGGATGAACCTATTGCGGGTGCGGAAGTCAGGCGTACTCTCGCGCCACCGCCATCCCCAACCGGTTCATGCGTTCGTGCTGAAGGGGGAGTGGCGGTATCTTGAGCATGACTGGATTGCGACCGAAGGTTCGTATGCCTACGAGGCTCCTGGCGAGACGCATACTCTGGTCGTCGATCCGCACGTCGAAGAGATGATCACACTGTTCCAGGTGAATGGCGCCATGATCTATGTGGATCCGGAAGGCCATGCGACCGGATTCGACGACGTCTTCACCCGGATCGAGAAGTGTCGGGCGCACTATGCACAGAACGGACTCGGAGCTGACTATATCGATCAGTTCATCCGTTGATGGACGCCCGTGCAGATCTCGATCGCCTGATCATCAGCCTTGTCTTGGGATCACCATCTTTCTGGAGCGCAGAGCCATGATCAGCAGCGGTGCGAGCCAGACGAGCAGCGTCGCGACACCGAGTGCGCCGGAGATCGGCCGCTCGAAGAATGCAAGATAGCTACCGTCCGACTTGATCATGGAGGTCACGAAGTTGTCCTCGAGCATCGGCCCAAGCACGATGCCGAGGATGCAGGGTGCGACGGGAATATCGTTCTCCTCCATCAGAAATCCGAGCACGCCGAACACCAGCATCACAGCCACGCCAAAAGCGGAGTTGTTGATGGCAAAAGCCCCTACGATGCAAAACATTAGAATGCATGGCATCAGGATCTCGCGCGGAATGCGCAGGATGGTCCGGGCGCCCTTGATGGCAGCCCACCCCAAGGGCAGCATCACCAGGTTGGCCAGGATGAAGATGATGAACACTGCATAGATGTACTGCGGGTTGTTCAGAAAGATTGTCGGACCCGGATTCATGTTCTTCAGGTAGAGCACGCCGATAACGATGGCCGTAATGCTATCGCCGGGAATGCCGAAGACCAGCGCGGGAACCCAGGCCCCCGCGAGCGCTGCATTGTTCGACGATGTGCTCTCGATGATTCCCTCCACATGCCCCTTGCCGAATTTTTCCGGTGTGCGGGACATCTTCTTGCTCACTGCGTAGCTGACCCATGCCGCGATGTCGGCGCCGGCCCCCGGCAACGCGCCGATGACCGTACCCAGCACGTTGCCGCGCAGCTGCTGCGGCCAGTACTGCACCATCATCCGCCCCCAGCCCCGGAATAGACTGCCCATCACCGCCTGCGGCACCGCGTGAGGGCTGTGGGAGATGGCGAACCGGAACACCTCCGACACGGCGAATAGGCCAATCATCGCCGCGATGAAGTTCACGCCTCCGGTGAGTTCAGCGTTGCCGAACGTAAAGCGGGGCACGCCCGCGGGATTGTTCAGCCCGATGGTCGAAACGAACAGGCCGATGAACAGGCTCACGAGACCTTTCACGGGCGATCCGGTTCCGATGAACACCGCACAGGTCAGTCCGAGCAATGCCATCCAGAAATATTCGAAGGAGCTGAACTGCAGGGCGACCTCGGCGAGGGCCGGGGCGGCCAGGATTAACACGACCGTTCCGAACAATCCTCCAATGGCCGAGAAGAGCAGGTTCGCGCCGAGCGCGATCTCTCCCTCGCCATTGCGTGTCATCATGTACGCTTCGTCTGTGTACGCCGCAGAGGCGGGCGTTCCCGGAATGCGTAGCAGCGTGCCGGGGATGTCGCCGGCGAAGATGGCCATGGCGGAGCAGGTCACCATGGCTCCCACTGCCGGGACCGGGTCCATGAAGAAGGTCACCGGCACCAGCAGCGCAATCGCCATCGTGGCGGTCAGGCCGGGGATCGCCCCGACGACGAGCCCGAACAGGGCCGCAAGAAAGATGGTCACTAACACCGACGGCTGGAACACGAGGCCGAGAGCTGTCTGGATTGCAATCATGACATCCTCAGGGGTCAGGGCCCAAGGAGCCCGAGTGGGAGCGGGACGCGCAGCAATCCGACGAAGGTCTGCTCGATCAGCATGGTGGCGGCGACCGCCACGGCCGCGGCGATCCACCAGCGCACGCCCATTACCATCAGAAACACCAGCAGGATGAGGATCGATATCGGCACGAAGCCGAGCACCGGTGCAGCCAAGATGTATGCGAGGACCAGGACGAAGACGACGGCGAGCCGCACCCACGCATGATGGGTGCGGGCCCAGTCGTTCCAGACCACGGCACCCTGCCAGTGTCTGCGGCCCGAAGCGATCATCAGGATGCCGCAGCCCGCAAGTCCAACGGCGATGAGCATCGGGAAGACGGCCGCGCCATATTCCTGTCCCGGGATGGCCGGAAGCGTCCTCGCATAGGCGAACATCGCGATCGCGAATGCGAGGAGCGTGGTTCCGGTGATGGCATCGTTGACGCGCATCGAGGTGGACCGGGCTACTTCGCTAGCCCGACCTTTTTCATGACGGCCCCGAGATCCTCGTCACTCTTCTTCCAGAATGCCAGGAAATCCTCACCCGCCGCGAATTTCACGCCGAAACCTCGCTGGCTCATGAAGTCGTTGTACTCCTTGCCCTTGTAGATCTTCTCCAAGGCGTCGGCGAGCCGCTTGCTGACGTCCGCGGGCATGCTCTTCGGACCGACGATGCCGCGCCACGCGCCGATGGCCCATGGGCTGCCGGTCTGCTCCGCCAGCGTGGGAACGTTCGGAAAGGCGGGATTGCGCTCGGGGTTCATGATGGCGATGCTCTTCACGCGCCCCGCGTCGATGAGGGAGCGCGCCTCCGGGAGCGAACAGGGAACGATCTCGACGCCACCCGCGGCGAGATCCTGAAGCCCCGGCGCGGCGCCCTGGCTCGGCACCCAGCGGACGGTGCTCGGATCGATTTTGAGGCTGTCGAGCATGCCGGCGATCGCCAGGTGCCAGATGCCGCCCTGCCCTGTTCCCGACGCCTTGAACTTGCCGGGATTCTTCTTGATGTCGTCCAGCAGGTCATTCACGGTTTTGTACGGCGCGTCGGCGCGCACCTGAACACCCGCCGGGTCAAGGTTCATCAGCGCAATGGGCGTGTAGTCCTTGTAGTCGCGCTCGCTGAGCCCCTGCCAATGCAGCATGCCGATCTCGACCGTCGCAAGCCCGATGGTGTAACCGTCCGGCACCGCCGTCGCGATGGCCTCATGCCCTACGACGCCACTGCCTCCGGTCCTGTTGACCACGTTCACCGGTTGGCCGAGCTCCTTCTCGAGCAAGGAGCCAATGATGCGCGCGGTGGCATCCGTGCCGCCGCCGGCCGCCCACGGAACGATGATGGTGATCGGCCGCTCAGGATAAGCGGCCCAGGCAGTTCCGGCAGCCGAAACGGCCGTGATGGCGGCAACGGCCAGTGTTTTTAGGAAACCACGACGCAGCATTCTTTCCTCCCGATGCGCCGGCTCCTTGTCCACGTGGAGCCGGTCTTTGGCTTAGATTGTGTGACGAAAGATTATTGGCCAGCCTTACCTATTGTCCACTCCACGAATGCCTCATGTCCTATGATATCTGCCTGCGCTAACCCTAGCGGATGAGAAGCGCGCTCCCAAACAGCCCGAAGCCGAAGACCACATGGCCGGCGATGTTGACCGCCCTGATTTGATTGGCGTTGGGCCGCTTCGATGCGGCGATGCCTGCTCCCATGCCAGGCTGGAGCAGAAACCATCCGGCCGCTACCGTAACGATGCCCACGGCCAGCGCGGGAGCCAACGTCGGCGCGGATGACCAGTCTGGACGTGCGAATGCCAGGAGAGCGCCCGCATAGATGATGCGGATGAGGTAATGGCCGATCCATCCGACGGCGCGTTCGAAGGGATAGACGCGCGAGAGCGATGTCCTCATGAAAGAGCCTGTCGTCGCAGAGGTGGCAGAACCAGCGCCCGACGAGCCCCCAATTCGGTGCTGGCACGTTGAAGAACCGCTGCAGCAGCAGCGCCCAGAGATCGACCAGCGCCGTTGCGCCGATTCCGATGAGAAGAGTGCGGTAGGGAAAATCGATCATCGGTTCGGGTTCCTGGATCGGCTCACGCGCAAGACGCCTTTAGGGCATGTACTGGCCGCCATTCACCTCCATCACCTGCCCGGTGACGTAGCCGCTGAGCCGGTCGGAGGCGAGATAAAGAAAGGCGCCGACGCAATCCTCTGGCTTGCCGAGGCGGTCCATCGGGATGGTGGCCTGCATGGCGGCGAGTTGCTCGTGCGTCGAATGGCGTTCGTGGAACGGCGTCATGATCACGCCGGGAGAGACCGCATTAACTCGGATGCCGTCCTTGACCAGCTCCTTGGCCCAGCCTCGCGTGGCCACCGATACGAACCCCTTGGCGGCGGCGTAGATGACCGAGCCCGGCCCGCCGCCGTGCCGCGCCGCGATCGACGACACGTTGATGATGGAGCCACCGCCCTGCGCCCGCATGTGCGGCACACCCTCGCGGACGAAGCGCACGACCTGCTCGACGTTCAGGGCCAGCACGGCGTCCACGTACTCGTCGGTATAGTCCTTGATCGGCGTCCGCTTGACGAGGCCGCCCGCATTGTTGACAAGAACGTCGAGCCGGCCGAACCGCTCGACAGTCTCGGCCACCACCCGCGCCGCCGCCCCCGGCTCGGTCACGTCCGCCTGGATCAGGAGCGCCTCTCCGCCGACGGCTCGCACCTCCTCGGCCACCTGGCGCGCCGGGTCTTCGCTGGCGTTGTAATGGATCGCCACGCTCGCCCTGTTGTGCCCGAATGCCAGCGCGGCCGCGGCTCCGATCCCGGTGCTCGCGCCGGTGATGAGGACGACCTTCCCGGCCAGGTCGGGAATGATGGGCTGCGTCTCGGAAGAGGTCATGGCCGGAACTCCGGGATGAATTGAAGGAGGTTGGAACCTTGGCGGCGCTGATCGTGGGTTTCAGAAGAGCGCCTGGAGATCCGCGTCGACGGCGATGGCTTGTCCCGAGATCGTGCGTCCCAGCGGAGAGCACAGGAACACGACTTGGTCGGCGAGCTGCTGCGCCGTCACGTATTCCTTCAGGGACGTGTTCGCGAGCGCCCGCCTCTGCATCTCCTCGAAGGAGACGCCGATCTGCTGGGCCTTGGCCTCAAGCACCCGACGCTGGCGGTCGCCGGCGACGACACCGGGCAGGATCGCGTTCACGCGGATGCCGTCCTCGCCGAGCTCGCGCGAGAGCGATTTTGTGAACCCTATCACCGCCCATTTGGCGGCAGCATACGGCGAGCGCAGGGGAAAGCCGAGCCGGCCCGCTGCGGAGGACAGGTTCACGATCGAGGCGTTCGGGCTTTTTCTCAGGTGAGGCACCGCCAGGCGCGTGCAGTTGAACTGCCCGGTGATGCAGACCTCGATGCACCGGTCCCAATCCTCCGGGTTGACATCCTCGACCCGGGCCGTCGGCCCTGGGATGCCGGCATTGTTGACGAGCACATCAAGGCCGCCGAGGACGCCCAGAACCTCCTCGAAGATGCGAGCCACATCGCCGCGATCCGCCACGTCGCCATAGGAGGAGGTCAGGTCCGGATCCGTTGCGGCCAGCGTATCGAGGGCGCCGCGGTCGACGTCGCAGACATGCACGCTCGCACCTTCCCGACGGAAGGTGCGAGCGATCTCCACGCCGATGCCACAGGCACCCGCCGTCACCAGCACACGCAGCCCGGCGATGTTGAGGTCCATCTTCGTCTCCATTCCTGGACCAGACGCCTCTTCACGCGGCGTCGGCCCGTCTTGTGGTGCGCGAAAGCCCGGCTGTCGGCCTAGTTCAGCAGCCGTCCGGTGCTCTCGATGAAACTGGCGGCGCCCTTGATGTCGTCTATGAGGGCCTCGCGCGCGGCGGCCGCGTTGCCCGTATCCACCGCCGCCACGAGACGGCGGTGATGCTCGGTCGCGCCGCCCGTGCGCAACCGCTCGGGAGAGGCCTTGAGGTCGAAATTCAGCACGGGCCCTATCTTAAGCCAGAGGCCCTCGATGATCCCCACCAGCGTCGGCAGGCCGGTCGCTTGGTAAACGGCGAAGTGGAGCTCCTTGTTGGCCCGGACGGCCCGATCCGCATGAGGATCGGAGCTTCGGGCTTCGGCGAGGAATGCTTCTTCGAATTGCCGCATGGCGGCGAGGTCGGATTCCGCGCGGCTCCTGGCGGCCAGCTCGGCCGCGAAGCCCTCGACCGCGAGTCTCACGGTGGTCAGCTCCCGGAAGCGTGCAAGGTTCATCAGCGGGACGCGCACTGCACGGTTCGGCAGCACCTCGAGGGACTGGTCGGCGACAAGCCGTGAGACTGCCTCCCGCACCGGCATCATCGAGACGCCGAGGGTTTCGGCCACGCTGCGCAGGGACATCTTCTGCCCGGGGGCAAGCTCACCGCTCATCAGCAGCTCACGTAATTCGGCATAGACGCGTTCGCCTAGGGTGACGCGCTCCAGCCGGCCGATCTGGGCGATGGCCGACAGAGCCTTGTTGGGACGGGGGGTCGACAAGTTGCTCATTTTCCGACACTTTAACTGTGATCACAGATCGCGGCAAGTCACCGCGACACCATCTTGGGACGAAGGAAACGGCCATGGCACATTCTGACGAATTGACCCGTCGTACGCTCCTGAAGGGAGCGGCCGGCGCGACCGCGCTCGCAGGCCTCGGGATGCCTGCAATCGTCAAGGCGCAATCCGATGTGATCCGGATCGGGCACCTCACGCCGATCACCGGTTTCCTCGGGCCGCTCGGGGAATTCGCCCAGATGGGCGTGAAGCTCGCCGCCGAGGAGATTAACGCGGCCGGCGGCGTGCTTGGCCGCAAGGTCGAGTTGGTGATGGAGGACTCGGTCAATCCGCAGACCGCATCGGCCAAGGCCGAGCGCCTGATCGAGCGCGACAAGGTCGCCATGATCATCGGCGAGATCTCGTCCGCCTCGGCCTTGGCCATCGGCCAAGTCGCAAACCGAACCAAGACGGTGTTCATCAACACCGGCGCCAATTCCGACGCTCTTCGCGGGGAAAGCTGCAACCCGTTCATGTTCCATATCGAGGCCGCGAACTCGATGATGGTCCGGTCGGTCGGCACGTACCTGAAAAACGAGAACATGATCAAGGGAAAGAAGTGGTACTCCCTGACCGCCGACTACGCCTTCGGTCACGATCTCTTCAAGGTGGCGAAGAAGTTCGTGTCGGAGAACGGTGGCGAATTCATCGGCGAGGAGCTCGTCCCCACGGACGCCACCGATTTCAGCCCCTACCTGCTGAAGATCAGGCAGGCTCAGCCGGACATCGTGGCCTCCAACCTCGCCGGGAACCAGATCACGAACTTCATTAAACAATATGCCGAGTACGGCCTCCAATTTCCGATCACCGGCTTTGGCTTCGATACAGCCGTGGCCTGGGGCGCCGGTCAGGGCAACTTCTCGGGCATTTGGCCGCTGATCTGGCACCACATGGTCGATACGCCCTCATCGCGCAAATATGTGGACGCCTTCACGAAGAAATACGGCAAGCCGCCCGAGAACCAGAGCTGGGGCGACTACAACTCCCTGAGGATCGTCGCCCAATCGTTCGAGGAGCTGAAATCCCCCGATCCGCAGAAGCTCGCCGAGTATCTGCGCAAGGGTGCGAAATTCGATATTCTGAAGAACCGGGAGGGCTATTTCCGCGCCTACGATAACCAGATGATTCAGGAGATGTATGCCGTCCGCGCGAAAGATCCGGACAAGATGAAGAACCAGTGGGACATCTATGACCCGCTGGGTGCCGTTCCCGGTCCCAACGAGGAGCTAGAGGTCCTGGCGCCGCCGAAGGACGGCACCTGCAAGATGCAGGCGTGACGCGACAGGCAGCGGTCCGGCCGGACGGCAGAGCGCCGGTCCGGCCGCCGGGAACCCCGTGGCCGTTTCCCTCGGTCAGCGCTCCTGACGGGGGAGGCCTACCATAGCTGGGAAAAGGAGTCTCGCTTGGCGTTCATCTTTCTCCTCGAGCAGGTGGTGAACGGCCTCCTGGTCGGTGCCTATTATCTGCTGATCGCCCTCGGCCTGTCCTTGATCTTCTCGCTCGGCGGCATCGTGAACCTGTCCCATGGCGCCTTCTACGCGGTTGGCGCCTATCTCGCCGTGACGCTGGCGTCGCGGATCGGATTTGCGGGCGCGTTCGTGGTCTCTCCGCTGCTCGTCGCGCTCTTGGGGGTCGTCGTCGAACGCCTGTTCTTTCGCAGGTTCTACCGCTCGGATCCGATCCTCAGCCTGCTTCTGACCTTTGGGCTCGCCATGATCATCGAGCAAAGCCTGCGGATGATCTTCGGAGCGGCTCCCCTGCCCTTCTCCATTCCATCCGCGCTCCGCGGTCAGGTCTTCCTCGGCGGTTTCATCTATCCGCGCTATCGCCTCATGATCTTCGGGGTGGCACTTGCAGCCGTCATCGCAACCTGGTTCCTGGTCTACCGCACCGCCTTCGGCCGCGTGGTCCGGGCGGGCGTGCAGAATCCGGACATGGTGGGAGCGCTCGGGATCTCGCTTCAGCCATACATGACGGCCGTCGCCGCGCTCGGCATCGGCTTGGCGGGCCTGGCGGGCGTCCTCCTGGCGCCGATCTCAGGCGTGCACCCGGCGATGGGAGCGGAGATCCTCACGGCGGCCTTCGTGGTCGTCGTCATCGGCGGCCTGGGGTCGTTCTGGGGCGTGATCGCGGCCGCCGCGCTCGTGGGCGTGGTGCGCGGCGTCACGATCTACTTCTTCCCGCCCGCCGGTGAAGCCTCGATGTATCTGCTGATGGCCCTCGTGCTGCTGTTGCGGCCACGCGGACTGCTTGGCGAACGCATCCAGAAGTTCGAGTAGGCCGATGCGCACGAACTACGGCCCCCTCCTCATTGCAGCCGCAGCGCTCGTTCTGCTGCCCTTTGTTCTCGACCTGATCGGCCTGCCGCTGCGCTCGTCAATCGACGTGGTGGTGTTCGCCATCGCGTGCCTCGGCCTGAACGTTCTGGTCGGCTACACGGGCCTGGTCTCGTTCGGGCACGGGGTCTGGTTCGGGATAGGAGCTTATGCGGCGGCCTTGAGCCAGCTCCACTGGTTTCCCGACGGCGTTATCCTTCCGGCTCTCTTCGCCGTCGTATTCATCGCCGGCGCGTCGTGCCTCCTGGGCGCGCTCATCCTGCGGCGGCGTGGCGTCTACTTCTCTCTGCTGACGCTGGCATTGGCCGCCATGCTCTTCGCTGTCGCCTACCGCTGGACGGCGCTCACCGGCGGCGAGAGCGGGCTCGGCGGCATCGTCCGCACAGGGACGCTCGGCCTCGATCTGCGGCTGGACTGGGCCTATTATTGGTTTGTGGCGGCGGTGGCTTTCGCCGTGTGCTTCGCCCTGCTGCGCTTTCACGATTCTCCCGCCGGGAGCGTGCTGGTGGCCACCCGGGAAAACGAACAGCGCGCCCGCTTCCTCGGGTATCCGACCAACCGCTACAAGCTCCTCGGGTTCGTGGTCTCCGCTACGGTCGTAGGAATCGCCGGCATCCTCTCGGTGTTCAACCATCGCTTCGCCTCGGCGGAGCCCCTCTCGGTCGCTTTCTCCGGTGAGCTGATCGCGATGGTGGTGATCGGCGGAATGCGCAGTTTCCTCGGGCCCGCCCTCGGCGCTCTCTTCTACATCCTGTTCCGCGAGTTCCTGTCGATCTGGACTCCGCACTGGCTTCTTTATTTCGGCCTGCTCTTCGTCGGGTTCATCGTCCTCTCGCCGACGGGACTGGTCGGGATCGCGCAGCGGATCGCGGCCCCTTTCCGGGCAAAGGTCACGGAGGAGGCTGCTATGGCGGGCCGCACCCTCACCGACGAGCCCCTTCCCCCGTTCCTCAAGCCACGCGATCACGTGGACGGCATCATCCTCGAGGCTCGCGGAATCACGATGAGCTTCGGCGCGCTCAAGGCTGTTCAGTCGGTCGACATCGCGGTCCGCGACCGTAGCCTGCACGCCCTGATCGGCCCGAACGGCGCGGGAAAAACCACGGCCTTCAACCTGATCTCCGGGTTCTACACGCCCGACGAAGGCGACGTCCTCCTCCAAGGCAGATCGATCGCCGGGCTTTCGCCCGAGGCGATCACGCAGGCCGGAATCGGGCGCTCGTTCCAGATCACGAATCTCTTCCCGGCCCTGACGGTTGAAGAGAATGTCCGCCTCGCCGTGCAGGCCCGGCATCCGCAGCGTTTCAATCCCTGGACGCACGCGCGATCGATCAAGCAGATTGAGGCCGAGACCTCGGCGGTGATCCGCTATCTCGGCGTTGCTGGCATTGAGAAAGCCGAGGCGGGTACGCTCTCCTACGGCGGGCAGCGCCTCCTGGACATGGGCCTGGCGCTGGCCGCGCAGCCACGGGTGCTGCTGCTCGACGAGCCGCTCGCGGGCCTCGCGGCGGCCGAGCGCCAGCGCATCGGCGACATCATCAAGCACATCTCCGCGGATATTCCAATGCTGCTCGTCGAGCATGACATCGACCGCGTGTTCCAGATCGCCGACGCCGTCACGGTGATGAATGCGGGTCAGGTGCTGGTCGACGGAACCGTAGAGGATGCGCGCTCCAGTCCGGAGGTGCAGGAGATCTACATCGGCTCCGGCGCAGCCCGCGTTGCGGCGAAGTCTCGGCAGAGCGCGGCAGGGGCGACGGCCGTGCTCACGGTCGAGAGGATCAACACGTTCTACGGCAAGAGCCATGTGCTGGCGGACGTGTCCTTTGACGTGCGTCAGCACGAGATCGTTGCGCTGCTGGGCCGCAACGGCGCCGGCAAGTCCACCCTGCTCAAGACCCTGATCGGCATCGCGCCGCCCGCTTCAGGCTCGATCAGGCTCGACGGCCGGGAGATCGCCGGCCGTCCCTCCGCCGAGATCGCCCGCTTGGGGATCGGCTACGTGCCGCAGGGGCGTGGGCTCTTCGCCGGCATGAGCGTGGCACAGAATCTCGAGCTCGGACGGCTCAAGCGTAAGACCGGCCACGGCGTCCGATGGGACCTGGACCGGATCTTCGAGTACTTCCCGCGGATCCGCGAGAGGCTCGACACCCCGGCGGATTTCCTCTCCGGCGGTGAGCAGCAGATGGTGGCGGTCGCACGCGCCCTCTCGGGCGACGTGAAGGTGCTCCTTCTCGACGAGCCGTTCGAGGGTCTTGCTCCGGCCATCGTCGAGCAGCTCTTCGAGAGCTTTGACAGGCTCCGCCACGAGGTTTCGATCATCATCGTCGACCATCACCTGGACCTCGCGCTCGCCCTGTCCGACAGGACGGTGGCCCTCGAACGTGGGCGGGTGATCCATACCGGTCCGTCGAAGGACCTGCGGGACGATCTTGCGCTGCGCCGCAAGGTTCTGTGGCTGTGAGCCTGAAGGGAGATTACGCGATGCCGAGTGCTGCAATCATCGGTGCGGGGCTGATCGGCCGATCCTGGGCGATCGTTTTCGCGCGGGCGGGCTGGGACGTGCGCATCACAGATCCCCATCCGGAGGCGATCGAGAGGGCCCTGGGCCTCGTGCGCGAAGGACTTGAGGAGCTTGCAAGGCATGGCCTCGTGGCGGACCCGGCAGGCGCAGCCGCGCATGTGATCGCCGTACCGTCGCTCGCGGAAGCCGTGAGCGGAGCCGACCTCGTTCAGGAGAACGGCCCCGAAATTGTTGAGACCAAACGGATCATCTTCTCGGAGCTCGACCGGCTTGCACCGGCGGATTGCATTCTCGCCTCGTCGACCTCCGCGATCGTCGCGTCCCGCTTCACCGAAGACGTGCCGGGCCGGGCCCGCTGTCTCGTCGCGCATCCGGTCAATCCTCCTCACCTCGTGCCGCTCGTTGAGCTTTGCGGAGCACCCTGGACGGCTCCCGAGACAGTCTCCCGCGCAAGAAGCATCTACGAGAGCGTCGGGCAGGTGCCGATCATCGTGAACCGCGAGATCGAAGGATTTGTCCTCAACCGGCTCCAGGGGGCGCTTCTGGCGGAGGCATTCCGGCTCGCTGGCGCGGGCGTGGTGAGCCCGCAGGATCTGGATAAGACCCTGAAAGACGGTCTCGGCCTGCGCTGGTCCTTCCTGGGCCCGTTCGAGACCATCGAACTCAATGCACCGGGCGGCATCGCCGATTACTGTAACCGCTATACGGGCTTCTACCGCCGTCTCTCCGTGGACCCCGCCACACCCGATGTTTGGGACAAGGCGAACGTGAGCCGTATCCTGGACGCCTGGGGCGAAACGCCGGGGCCCGATGTCCTCGCGCGGCGCTCCTCCTGGCGGGACAAGCGTCTAGCCGCCCTGAGGGCCCACAAGCAGTCGCAACCGGATCATTGATTGTCCGAGAAGGAACCGTGACCATGGCCCGCAAAGTCATCATCACATGCGCCGTGACCGGTGCGATCCATACGCCGTCTATGTCGCCTCACCTGCCGATCACTCCCGAGGAGATCGCCGAAGCCGCCATCGGTGCGGCCGAGGCTGGCGCCGCGATCGTGCACCTGCACGCGCGCGACCCGAAGAACGGCAGGCCGGATCAGTCGCCGGAGGCCTTCGCCCCTTTCCTGCGGGTGGTGAAGCAGCGCAGCAACTGCGTCATCAACATCACGACAGGCGGCGCCCCCACCATGCTGGTGGAGGAGCGCGTGCATCCCGCGGCTCATTACAAGCCCGAAGTCGCCTCTCTCAACATGGGCTCGATGAATTTCGGCCTCTACCCGATGC
>JAFAAP010000091.1 GCA_023426505.1 Pseudomonadota bacterium | reverse complement strand
TGCGGCTCATCGGCGGGGGCCCGCACCCATCCCCACCACCGCCTGAACCTTCGCCATCCCGTGCCGACCCGACCGTGCCGCCCTCGGCTCGGGCGACAGAACAGATCATTCATGCCTCGTCCTCTCGAACCTGTCGGCCAGGGTGCGCGCATCGCCCTCGGCATCTCCTTCTTCGTCGTCTTCGTGGTCGCCTGGTCGGTGGCGACGCTCGGCGGCTTCGTGTCGAAGACCTTCCTGGCCGATCCCGTCACCATGATGCAGGACGGCTGGCTTCTCCTCACCCGGTTCGGCTTCATGGGCGATATCGGCGTAACGGTCTGGCGGGTGGTCGGAGGATTCGTGATGGCCGCCGTCATCGCCGTTCCGATCGGCGTGATGATGGGCGCCTACAAGCCCTTCGAGGCATTTCTCGAACCCTTCGTCTCCTTCGCGCGCTACCTGCCGGCGTCCGCCTTCGTGCCCCTGCTGATCCTGTGGGCCGGCATCGGCGAGCTGCAGAAGCTTCTCGTCATCTTCATCGGCTCGTTCTTCCAGATCATCCTGATGGTCGCTGTGGCGGGCGGCAACACGCGCCGCGATCTCGTGGAGGCCGCTTACACGCTGGGCTCCACCGACATGGGCATCGTCAGGCGCGTCCTGCTCCCGTCGAATGCGCCCGAGATCGCCGAGATCCTGAGGCTCGTGCTCGGCTGGGCCTGGACCTACGTGATCGTGGCGGAGCTCATCGGCTCCTCATCCGGCATCGGGCATATGATCATCGACAGCCAGGCCCTCATGGCGACGGGCCAGATGATCTTCGGCATCATCGTGATCGGCGTCATCGGCCTGATCTCCGACTTCCTGTTCAAGGCCCTCAACCGGGCGCTCTTCCCCTGGCGACTCGCATGACGAACACGATCCTCAGCGTCGAGAACGTATCGCGCGTGTTTCCGGGCGTGCGCGGCGGGGAGCCCGTGCGGGCGCTCGAGCCGACGAACCTCGCGGTCGCGCGCAACGACTTCATCACCATTCTCGGGCCGTCCGGCTGCGGGAAATCCACCCTGCTGCGCATCGTGGCCGGCCTCGACCGCCCGAGCGCGGGCCGCGTCCTTCTCGAAGGTCGCGAGATCAAGGGGCCCGGCGCCGACCGAGGCATGGTGTTCCAGTCCTACACCCTGTTTCCCTGGCTGACGATCGCCGAGAACATCGCGTACGGACTGCGCGAGAAGGGCGTTCCGAAATCCGACCGGGCGGACATCGTCGCGTCCTACACGGAAAAGGTGGGCTTGCGCGGTTTCGAGCACCACTACCCCAAGCAGCTTTCCGGCGGCATGCAGCAGCGCACCGCCATCGCCCGGGCGCTGGCGAACGACCCGGCCATCCTGCTCCTCGACGAGCCGTTCGGGGCCCTGGACAACCAGACCCGCTCGCTCATGCAGGAATTGCTGCTCGGCATCTGGGAGCGCGAACGCAAGACCGTGCTGTTCGTGACGCACGACATCGAGGAGGCGATTTTCCTCGCCTCGCGCGTGATCGTCATGACGGCGCGGCCGGGCCGGATCAAGGCGGACATCCCGGTCGACCTGCCGCATCCGCGCCACTACAGGATGAAGACGAGCCCGGAATTCTCCGACCTGAAGGCGCAGCTCACGGAAGAGATCCGGGTCGAGGCCATGCACGCCCAGGAAACGCACTAGAGCATCGTTGAGAGCGGAACCGGAGGTCCGCGTCAGCGAAAACCGGGTCCACTTTTGCGCACGATGCGCTAGCCGTCAGGGCTCGACCACGGCCAGGACCTCGCCGGACGTGATCTCGGGCTCCCCCTGGATCAGATCCGCGAGGCTCGCGCGGATCCAGGCCAGGGCCTTGTCATTGGCCGCGACGGCCGCCTCCCGGCTCTCGAACAGGGTGATCGACCCGCCGACGCCGTTGCCTGCATCGAAGACGTAATAGCCGTGGAAGCCCGGCGACTGCTTCATCAAGTGACCGATCCCGCTCTCGGCGCGGCGGGCGGCCTCCGCCACCGAACGCATGTGGGCGAACTTCCGGATCACCACGTACATGTCTGCCTCCCGGCACGGTCGAGAGCATGTCGGCAATCATATCACGTGCACCAGGTCGGAAACAGCGCGGGACAACGCCTCGGGATCGTCGGGCGTGGATGATCACGCCCGTCGTCTCGCATCGCAAACTCGGATCACGCAGGCCAGGAAGGATCACCCCCGCGCATTCGTCACCCGCGCAGAGCCACCACGGCGCCGGCGGAGTTCAGTTGGCACGCGATGCGGGACTGGCGCGTCTGACTCGTATTGGCCCGGGCGTAGACGACCCTGACCGTGATGGGAGCCGTGAGTCCGCCGTCGCGCGTGCGGTTCAGCGGCCCCGCGCTGGCGGCATCCACCCGGACGGCCCCGTAGGGAAGAGCCGCCATGACGACAGATGTGCGGCAGGTCTGGACGACTTGGAGCGGCGTCCCGCTTCTAGGGATCAGGGGAGCTGCGGCAACGGCGGACGCCCTCCGCGATCTGGTCGGAACGACGCTCGTTGCCGTCTCCGATCCTCCCGTCAGGGGGATCAAGGTTGCGGGCAGCTCCAGGTCGGACGCTCTCCCGGGGCTGAGCGAGGCCGGCGTCGGCCTGACATTGGCGACCGGCACATTCGATGGCGCGGGCTGGGCCGCTGCCGGAGCGGCGCCGTGCGCCGCAGAGGTGCCCGACGGGGTCGTCGTCGATGCCGCGGCTGGAGCCGTTGCCGATGCCGGAGCACCCGAAACGGCCGAACCGCCGTTCCTGCCCGGCGCGCTGCCCCCGCCTGTGGTGCCAAGGCCTCCACCAATGGCTCCGGGGCTTGCGTTTCCACTGCCGCCGTTCCGGCCACCCGAGCCGCCCCCGATGCTGCCGCCAGCGGAACCGCCACCCTTGCTGCCGCCCGGACCACCGCCGAGGCTTCCGCCCAGGCTGTCGCCTAGTCCGCCAAGAGCGCCCCCCAGCGCGCCGCCCAGGGCTCCGCCGAAACCGCCGCCGGACGCCCCGGCTCCCTTGTCGCCTGCGCCGTCCGGCCCGCCGCGTCCGCCGGGACCATTGCCGCTGCC
Source organism: Pseudomonadota bacterium (assembly GCA_023426505.1). Classification (GTDB taxonomy): domain Bacteria; phylum Pseudomonadota; class Alphaproteobacteria; order Rhizobiales; family Beijerinckiaceae; genus Microvirga. Next base: position 9,531 of record JAFAAP010000091.1, on the reverse strand, counting down.
GCGCCCCTCTCCACCGCCGCCTTTTCCATCGCCCTTGCCGCCGCCGGCATCGCTGCCGCTGTCACTCTTCCCGCCCCCCTTGCCGCCGCCATCGCCGGAATCGCTATCGCCTCCCCCCTTCCCACCGCCGTTGCCGCCACTGTCGCCGGCATTGCCGCCGCCCTCGCCTCCTCCGTTCCCTCCTCCCTTGGACAGAACAGGCTGAACCGACAGCAGGACGATCGCCAGGACCGATACCAGTGATAGCCGATGCATGATCCCTCCAGACGACCGCCGCCCAGTCCATGCGCATGCAACTGGTTGGAGGCTCGGGCTCCGGTTACTTCCGCCCAGGCGACGCAACGCCGGCGTGATGTCGAGCAAGCCGATCCGGGAAACTTGCCTCGGGAGCGTCCAGGATCCGACGGTGCTCCGGCGCCTGCCGCGAAAGGCAACAGGCGAGTTCAAGCGTCTCGTCTTCGAGCATCGGGTCGGGTGACCAGAGGGTCAAGGCGAAGCAGGTCGTATCGACTTCGGGAGTAGTCCGGAGTCGCAGCCTGTCGGATCGGCCTGCGGTCAGGTCGGACCACGATGCGCGCGGCGGGAGTTCTCCGCTCACTCGTAGTCCCAGAACTCGCCGGCGGGCAGGAGGACCGCCGGCAGCCGGATGTTCCGCGCGGTCGGAACGGCGCCGGGCTCCCGCGCCGGCGCCCGGCGCGGCGCACTGGCCCTGTCCGGCGTCCTCGCCTGGTTGTCGGCCACTCCCCTGGCGGGGTTGACCGGAGGCTTCGGCGGCTCGGGGATCGTTTGCTCCCTCGTGGTCCGCGGAAGAGCGGCCGTTGCCCTGCCGGGCGTCGCGGCGGGCGCCTCGGCCTTCGGGGGCGCCGGATTGGGGGCAACACTTTGAGGCGCCTCCCTGCGCCTGTCGTCCCGCGCGCGAGGCTCCAAGCCCTCCGGGCGCCGGGGAAGCATCATCGGGACCTGGAACAGAAGAGTGGCCGGCGTGGCATCCGACCGGTTTCCGAGAACCGCGATCTGCCTGTTCGCCGCTTCGAGCTGCCGGGCAAGGGCCTGGGTCTGCGCCTTCTCCCGGGCGAGCGCCTTGTCCAGCTCCGCTGCCGCTCCGTCGTCGGACCTGACCACGCTCAGCAGCCTGTTCAAGGCCTCCACGTCCCGGGCGGCGGCTGCGGCCCTTTCCGTCTCGCGCTGAAGCGCCGCCTTCAGGTCAGCCGCCTTGGCATCACCGGATTGGACGGCGGCCAGTTGCGCCCGTGCCGCGCTCAGCTCGCGAAGAGCCGTGTCGGCCCTGCCCTTCTCCTGCTCCAGCGCCGTCCGAAGCTCGCCGGCTCTGGATGCCTGCGCCTTGAGTGCCGCGAGTTGCTCCTGCAGCGCATCCGACTGACGGACGGCCGCGTCAGCCCTCTCCTTTTCGTGCGCCGCTGAGCGCTCGACCTCGGCCGCCCTCGCGTCGCCGGCCTTCAGCGCGGCGAGCTGTGCCTTCATGGCGTCCAGGTCGCGCGCCAGAACGGAGGACCGCTCCTGTTCGCGCACGAGATCGGCCTTCGATCGGACCGATGTCGCTACATCTGCCTTGGCCTGCGCCAGCTGCGCCTGCGCGGCATCGCGTTCCCGCAGCGCGGCCTCGGCCCGTCCTTTTTCGCGCTCGACCGCATCCTTGAGCTGAACGGCCTTGATCTCCGACGCCTTGAGGAGAGCAAGCTGTCCCTTCACGGCCTCGAGCTCCCGGGCAGCATCCGCACCCTTGGCCTCGCTCGTCCTGAAGGTCGTGAGCTGTTCGCGTGCCGCCTGCAATTCCTGCGCAAGGGAAGCGGACTGCTTCCTTTCCTGATCCAGGGCTGCTTGAAGCTCGGTCGCGCGGGAATCGGCGGAGCGCAGCGACGCGAGCTGCGCCTCCACGCTCTCCGCCCGGCGGGCCGCTGCGGCGGCTTTCTCCTTTTCCTGCTGCAACGCATCCTTGAGGGTGCCGGCTTCCGCCGCAGCCGCGTCCGCAGACGCGAGGCGGCCCTGAAGAGCCGTCAGCTCGGACTGCGCGGCATCCGCGCGCTCCTTCTCGCGCGAGGCGGCGTCCTCGAACGTGGCGCCCTGTGCCACGCGTTCTTTCATCTCGGCGAGCTGTCCTTGCAGGTTCTCCCGCTCCCGGACGGCGGCGTCGGCCTGCTCCATTGCCGAACCCAAACGCTTCTCGAGCTCGGCGACCCTCGCCTCGCCTGCCTTTTCGGCGGCGAGCTGCTCCTGCGTGGAACGCAGTTCCTGCAACGCCGTCTCGGCCCGGCTGCGCTCCTGCTGAAGCGCCTCATTCAGCGCAGTCCTTTCGTTTTCACTGTTGCCTGCCTCCTCGGACGATCGCGGGCGGGGGGCAGCGCTCTGTCCTTCGGGCGTCAGGGCCTTCAACGCCTCGCGCAGATCCGGATCGTCGACGTGGTCGATGATCGTGACGGCGAGAGCGCCCATCTCGATGGCCGTCGACAGCAGCCGCTTCGCTCCCGCCCGGTCATCCTGCCGGACCAGCTCCCGCAGCTCGTCCATGAGCTGCCGTCGCTCGTCGGAGGTCATCATGGCCTGGAGCATCGCGCCCCAGTTCCGCTCGAGCTCGTCGGGACGAGTGTCGGTGGTTGGCGCCCGGGTTTGCGATCCCTCTTCCGCGATGGCGGCCGATGGTGAACCGAGCAGGATCCCCGCGAGAGCAGCCGCCCAGGCCGTCCGGCGCCAATCGTCTCCGCGGATGGCGGGAGGCAGGAGATGGCGCCACGAACGCCTCACGTCACGATGGTCTTTCCTCAGCTCGATCATGGCGAGTGCACCTTGGCTGCATCGTCGAACGCGACGTGCGCCGTTGGAGGAATTTTTCGAATCCGATCAGGTACTCACGGTCAGACGCTCGAACGCGACAAGCAATATGAGGGACCTCAACAGACAATTCCGGCAACAATCGGCCAGGGTCAAATTTCTGCCATGTCCGGCGACGGCGGCCCGGAATGTGGATGCGCGACGCCAAAGAGCGTAGGATGGAGACGAAGCGTCGCTGCGACGCCCCCTGCGGGAGGAAACCGGCCATGTCGCGGAAACACAGGATTCACGTGCAGAGGCAGCATGAGAGGCCGCAGGCCATCCTCCTGGGAGTGCTCGTCTCATGCGCCATCGTGATGCTCGCAGCCGTTCTTCTGACGATGCCGATGGGATGAGCGCATTCCGGGGTACCCCGACAGGACGGGTGCTCCCCTATCCCTTGTACCCAAAGTACTTCGGCAGCCAGAGCACCACGTCCGGCACGAGGATCATCAGCAGGAGGGCGGCGATCAGGATCGCGATGAAGGCCCAGATCTCGCGGATGATGTCGCGCAGGGGGATGCCGGTCAGGCCGCTCATGACGAACAGCAGCACTCCATAGGGCGGCGTGATGAGCCCGATCATGATGTTCACCACGATGACGACGCCGAAATGCACCAGGTCGATGCCGAGCGCGCGGGCGGCCGGCAGGAACAGCGGCACGATTACGAGCAGGAGCGTCGTGGCGTCGAACAGGCAGCCGAGCAGCAGGAACAGCAGGTTGACGAGGAGCAGGAAGACGAGCGGGGAGACGTCGAGGCCATCGAGAAGGCGCGCGACCTGTTCGGGCAGGCGCTCCGAGGCGACGATGTAGTTGAGGATGAGCGCACCCGCGATGAGGAGCGCCACGACGCTCGTCGCCCGGCTCGATTCCACCACGACCTCGAAAGCCTGCTTCCAGGAGAATTCCCGATAGAAGAAGACCGCCAGGATGAGCGCGTAGGCGGCCGCGATCGCCGCCGCCTCGGTCGGAGTCGTGGCGCCGCCGTAGATGCAGTAGAGCAGGATCACCGGCATGAGCAGCGCCGGGAAGGCGCGGTAGGTCGTTCGCGGCAGCTCGCGCAACGGGATGCCCTCGCCGCGCGGGAAGTTCCGCGTCCGGGCCACGAACCCGACGAGCGCCATCTGGGCAAGCCCCATGATGAGTCCCGGAATGATGCCGCCGAGGAACAGGTAGCCGACCGACGTGTCCGACACGACTGCGTAGATCACCATCGGGATCGACGGCGGGATGATCGGTCCGATCGTGGCGGAGGATGCTGCCACCGAGGCCGCGAATCCCGGCGGGATGCGGCCCTGCTTGATCATCATCTGCGTGACGAGCTTTCCGGGCCCCGCCGCATCCGCGATCGCCGAGCCCGACATGCCCGAGAAGATGATGCTGACGAGAATGTCGACCTGCGCCAGCCCGCCCCGGAACCGTCCGACCAGCGCCTGGCAGAACATGAAGAGCCGGTCCGACACGCCGCTGGCGTTCATGATGTTGGCCGCGAGGATGAAGAGCGGGACGGCAAGGAGCACGAAGGAATCGTAGAGGCCGTTGAGGATCTGCTCGCCGAACAGGCCCATGTCCCGTCCGGTCGCCAGCAGATAGCCGATCGACGCGACGAACATGGCGAACGCGACCGGCATGCCCAGCAGTGCGAGCCCAAAGAACGCGACCAGCGTGAGGATGAAAACGGTGCTCACGGCTCGATCTCCCCTTCGGTCTTGAACTCATCCTGCCAGGACCGGCCGAGAAGGCGCCGCAGACGCATCAAGGCGCCGACGGCCACCGCGATCGCGAAGACGGCGAAGATCGAGTAGAGCAGATCGAAGCGTATGCCCATGACGGGACTTTTCTCGATCTTCATGAAGCTGATGTAGTCGACCGTTCCCGGCAGGGCGGCGACGAAGGCCGCCAGCGTGATGAGCGTCAGGATGACAGCAAGCACGCGCCGTGGGCCGGGAGGCAGGGAGACGAACACCATGTCGAACGTGATGTGCTCCCGCTCGCGCAGCAGGAACGCCCCGCACCAGAACACGATCCAGATGTAGACGATCAGCACGAATTCCTGCGTCCAGGCGACGGGGCTGTTGAGGACGTAGCGCGTGAAGACCTGGAGCAGGAATGCGGCGAACATCGCCACGAACAGGATCGCCGTGACCCATTCGGCAAGAAGACGCAGACGGGAGCGAAGGGACTGCATGCAATGAAGCTCGCGGTTTCGACGTGGCGCGCAGGGCGACGTCCGGTGCGGCCGCCGCATGCGCGCCGGCGGCCGGATGGCGATGTTTCCTCGAACGTGTCCCGCACGAGCCATGCGGGACACGGCTCGGTGACCGGAGCCGGCCTTACTTGATGGCGTTCACCCGCTCGACCATGCCCTTCGGCCACGCCTTCGACAGCTCCGACTCGAGATAGATCTTCTGAACGTGGCTTCGGAAGGCTTCGACGTCGGGCTTGTAGACCTTCAGCCCCTGCTCCTTGAAGAAGCTGGCGAGCTCCGCCTCCTCCTTGATCCGGTTCTCGTTGTTGTACCGGACCGCCGCCTTGGCGGCGCTCATCACCGCGTCCTTCTGCTTGTCGTCGAGCTTCTTCCAAGTCGAGCCGGACAGGGAGAGGAAGATGGCGTCGACCAGATGGTCCGTCAGCACGATCTGCTTGGTGACCTCGTAGAACTTCGCCGCGCGCACCGTGGGCAACGGATTGTCCTGACCGTCGATCGCGCCGGTCTGAAGGGCGGTGTAGATCTCGCCGAAGGCAACCGGGAGCGGATTGGCGCCGAGCGCCTTGCCGAGGAAGAGCCAGGTGTCGGAGCCCGGCATGCGCAGCTTCACGCCGGCGAGATCCGCCGGGGTCTTCACCTCCTTCTCGGTCCGGAGGTTAAGCTGGCGCGTGCCCAGATAGCCCACGCTGAGCACCTTGATGTTCATCTTGTCCTCGACGAGGCCGTACATCTCCTTGCCGATGTCGCTCTCGAACACCTTGGTCTGATGCTCGGGATCCCGCAGCAGGTAGCCCGCCGTGAAGATGGACCATTCGGGGATCTGCTTGGAGATGTCGAAGGCCGAGATCATCGCCATCTCGAGATTGCCGCGCTGCATGGCGGCCGGCTCCGTGCCCTGCTTGAACAGGGTCCCGTTCAGGTGGATCTCCACGTCGAACTGGCCGGGCGCGAGCTTCTCCAGCTCCTGCTTGAAGACCGGCAGCATCTTGGCGTGCCAGTCCGCCTCGACGGCCGGCGTCGAGATGCGGAGCTTGATCGGATCGGCCGCGAGGGCCGGCGTCAGGCCCGTGATGGCGGCGGCCGCAGCCGCCACGATGAGCAGGCGCCTCGAAAATGTAGCGAGCATCGTTGTCCTCCCGTGTCCTGTTGGCTGTTCTGGGGCATTGTCCAACCCGCCCCTGTTTCCAGCATACTGCCCTGACGTCAGCGCGCTTGTAAATATCTGAACGCAGACTAACATGTCAGTGCTGCCATCAGTAGGGCCTCACCATATGCAGGAGGCCCGAAGCCAGGGATTTTCGCGTGACCGCCTCCACCGATCGCTTCGGCCTCTCGGCCGCCATGACCACTCCGTTCCGGCCCGACGGTGCGGTCGACCTCGCTAAGCTCGGCGCTCATGCCCGCTGGTGCCTGGAGAACGGCTGCTCGAGCGTGACCGTGTTCGGCACCACAGGGGAAGGCGCGTCGATTGCGACCTCGGCCCGTGGGCGGGTTCTCGAAGCCCTCGCGGCCACCGGTGTCAGGGGCCCTGACGTGGTGTTCTGCATGGCGGCGTCCGCCGTAGAGGAAGCCTTGGACCAGGGGCGGATGGCCCACGATTTCGGCTGCCGCGGCCTGCTCCTGACCCCGCCCTTCTACTTCAAGGGCGTGAGCGACGAGGGGCTCTTCTCGTGGTTCAGCCAGGTTCTGGAGGCCTTGGGCCCGGCGGCGCGCGGGGTCATCCTCTACAACATTCCGTCGGTGACGCAGGTGCCTCTCTCGATCGAGCTCATCGGCCGCCTCAAGCAGGCCTTTCCAGGCATCGTCACGGGCGTGAAGGATTCGTCCGGTGACTGGGACTACACGCCGCGGCTGCTTGCCGCCCACGGCGACCTTGCGATCCTGATCGGCGACGAACGCTATCTGGCCGAAGGCGTGCGCCGCGGCGGCCAGGGGGCGATTTCCGGCCTCGCCAATGTCTGCCCAGGCGCGCTTCTGCCGCTGGCTACAGACGGACAAGGAGACGAACGGATCAACCGGCTCGTGGACGAGGTTCTCCGGCATCCGGTCATTCCGGCGGTGAAGACCCTTGTGGCGCAGCGCACCGGGGATGCGTCGTGGCTGACGGTCCGGGCTCCCCTGGTGAGCCTGCCGGCGGCCGAGCGGGACAGGCTTTGTTCCGCCTTCGACGGGCTGTTCGCCGCGAAGGCGCATTGACGGGGCGACGGAATGGAGAAAGCCGACCCGGCAGCGGACGGGACCAATCTTCGGGAGAAGGCCTATGACCGCTTCACGCGCCATCTCTTGGCGCGCGACATCCGGCCCGGGCAGTTCATTTCGCAGCGCCAGCTCGTGGAACTGACCGGCCTGCCGCTCGGCGCCATTCGCGAGCTCGTGCCCCGGCTCGAATCCGAAGGCCTCATCAAGACCGTGCCGCAGCGCGGCATGCAGATCGCCCATGTGGACCTGAGCCTGATCCGGGACGCGTTCCAGTTCCGGCTCTTCCTGGAGCGGGAGGCCGTGGCGATCTTCACCGTGGAGGCCAGCGACGCGACCCTGGCCCGGCTGAGGCAGGAACACGAAAGCGTCGCCGCCGCCAGCGCAGCGCATCAGGGCGGCGACATCGCCGACCTCGTCGCCCGGGCGCAGGCGGTCGACTGGGACCTGCACTGGACCATCATCTCTTCCCTCGGCAACGCCATCATCGCGGACGCCTACCGGGTGAACTCCATCAAGGTGCGCCTGATCCGGCAGGAGCAGACCCTTCTGTCCGAGGCGCTCGTCATGCCGGTGATGCGGGAGCACCTGTCCATCATCGAGGCGATCGAGACGCGCGACCCGGCCCGGGCCATCGCGGCGATGGATGCGCACATTACCAGCGCCAGGAACCGCGCCCTCGGGCTTCGGTGAGGGAACCGCCCAGGCAACCGGGCGAGCGAGCACCGCGTTGTGCCCATGGACAAGCATGGAGCGAGGTCATGGCCAACGAAAAGCCCGGGAAGGCCCCTTCCGAGAAGCCGAAGCTCAATCCCGGCGATCAGGCCGAGGTCGGGACGCCCGGCGCCGGCGAGAACATCTGCCGGGAATGCAACGGCACCGGAAAGCTCGGCGAGAAGGAGTGCCCGATCTGCGGCGGAACCGGGATCGTCATCGAAGAGATCGGCGGCGGGTAACGCAGCCGACGTCCTATCTCCCGGCCCTCGAATGAAAAAGGCGGGCCCGAGGCCCGCCTTTCGTGTTCTTAGTTGTCGAGGAAGCTCCTGAGCTTCCGGCTCCGCGACGGGTGCTTGAGCTTGCGCAGGGCCTTCGCTTCGATCTGACGGATGCGCTCGCGGGTCACCGAGAACTGCTGGCCGACCTCCTCGAGGGTGTGGTCGGTGTTCATGCCGATGCCGAAGCGCATGCGCAGCACGCGCTCCTCGCGCGGCGTGAGGGACGCCAGCACGCGGGTCGTGGTCTCGCGCAGGTTCGACTGGATCGCCGCGTCGATGGGCAGGATCGCGTTCTTGTCCTCGATGAAGTCGCCGAGGTGCGAATCCTCCTCGTCGCCGATCGGCGTCTCGAGGGAGATCGGCTCCTTGGCGATCTTGAGGACCTTGCGCACCTTCTCCAGCGGCATGGCGAGCTTTTCCGCCAGCTCCTCCGGGGTCGGCTCGCGGCCGATCTCGTGCAGCATCTGGCGCGAGGTGCGGACGATCTTGTTGATCGTCTCGATCATGTGCACCGGGATGCGGATCGTGCGGGCCTGGTCGGCGATCGAGCGGGTGATCGCCTGCCGGATCCACCAGGTGGCGTAGGTCGAGAACTTGTAGCCGCGCCGGTACTCGAACTTGTCCACCGCCTTCATGAGGCCGATGTTGCCCTCCTGGATCAGGTCCAGGAACTGCAGGCCGCGGTTCGTGTACTTCTTGGCGATGGAGATCACGAGACGCAGGTTGGCCTCGATCATCTCCTTCTTGGCCTGACGGGCCTCGCGCTCGCCCTTCTGCACCATCATGACGATGCGGCGGAACTCCTGGATCTCCAGGCCCGTCTCGCTCGCCAGGTTGTGGATGTTCTCGCGCAGGTCGTGGATCTGGTCCTTGGCCTTGGCGACGAAGTCCTTCCAGCCCCGGCCGCCGAGCTTGGAGACGCGCAGCACCCATTTCGGGTCGAGCTCCCAGCCCTGGTAGTGCTTGAGGAACTCGTCTCGGGCGACGCCGTGGCTCTCGGCCAGGCGCATCAGGCGGCCCTCATGGGAGATGAGCCGCTTGTTGATGTCGTAGAGCTGCTCGACCAGGGCCTCGATGCGGTTGTTGTTCAGCGACAGCGACTTCACGGCCGTGACGATGTCGCTCTTGAGCGTCTTGTACTTGCGCTCCTGGGCGGGCGTCAGCTGCTTGTTCTGCATGCGCTGTTCCACATGCTCGACCTGCAGGCGGCGCAGCTTCTTGTAGTTGTCGGCGATGGAGTCGAAGGTCTCGAGCACACGCGGCTTCAGCTCGGCCTCCATGGCCGAGAGCGACACGTTGTTCTC
>JAFAAP010000090.1 GCA_023426505.1 Pseudomonadota bacterium | reverse complement strand
GCCTCGCACTGTCGCCGAAGTTAGGTCGACATCTGGCAGAGTGGCCGCACCCGGCCGCCTGGATGATCTACATTCATCGCACGACGCTGACCCGAACCGGCTGATCGCCTTCAAGCTGGCGGAAGCTGCGGTCATTGCGATCGAAGCTCGGGAGGGCACGGATCTGGTCCTCCGTGAAGTCCTGGGTGATGAGCCGGTCCCCGCGCAGCGCCACGCGATCCATCGGGATCGCCACGTGCTTTTCACCCATGCCCAGGAAACCGCCCGCGCCGACGACGATGTACTGCCTGCCGTCGGGCCCTTGGACCACCCGCTCGACGTCGCCCAGCTCGTTGCCCTGGGTGTTGTACAGGTTCATGTCATTGACACGCGATACCGTGAGCGCCTGTGCTCCCGGCAAGGCGCCTGTCGCCTGAGGGGCTGTGATGTCGACAGGCCGAACCGCTGCCTGTTGCCGGGGCTGCTGTTGCGGCTCGGTCTGCGGGCCCTCGCCCTGTCGCTCGATGCGCACATGTGGCTGGCCTTGAGCCTGGTTGACCACCACCCGCGGCTCAGCCCGCTCGTAACGCACGGCCGGCTGGTTGTCGGCTCCTTGGACATGCACCTGCGGCTGCCCTTGCACCTGCTGCACCTGTACCTGCGGCTGAGCCGGCTGGACCTGCACCTGTGGCTGCTGCTGCGGCTGTACGACCTGGACCTGGGGCTGGGGCTGGTTCACCTGCACCTGCGGTTGCGCCATCGCGACGTTCACATCCGGCTGCGGCATGCGCACGATGATCTCAGGCTGAGGGATATCCACCGTCACGGTCGGCTGAGGCTGGCGCACCAGGATTTCGGGCTGGGGCTGGCGCACCGTTACATTCGGCTGCGGTTGCTGCACCGTCACCTGCGGCGAGGCCTGATCGACCCGGACCGTGGGCGCTGGCTGCTGGACGACGATGCGGGACGGATCCTGTCCAGTCTGGTTCTGTGCCGTTTGCCGTGGCTGCTGGCCACCCTGCGTCGCACCGACCTGGGCGGGGGGCAACGCGTTCTGGATCTGCTCCACCGCTTGGAGATGCTCACGCAGGGTCGGGAGCGTCTGCTGTGCGAACTGCTTGAGTTGTTGGTTGTCCCCGTTCTGCGCGTACTGGTCGAACAGGTTCACGGCATCTTGGTGGGCTGTCACCTGCATCTGAATGTAATCCCGATCAAAGGCCAGCCCCGACGCGCTCTCGAGGGTCTGCACCATCTGCTGGTGCGGTTGATCAAGGCTGGTCGGGACTGTTGCTCCCTGAACTCCCTGCGCAGCCGACTTCAGCTTGTCTCCGGCGGACGTATGGTCCTGAACCATGCTCTGCGCGAATTGGCGGACCCGGTCGTTCTGCGCCTTCTGCTGCGCAAGCTGGCTTGACTGGATCTCGAACATGTTGCTGATCGCGGCGCGGTTCACGAAGTCGGCGGCAGGAACCTGGGCGTTGGGCTGAGCTGCAGGCGGTCTTGGCGCAACCTGCGCAGCCTGCGCCAGTGCAACGGCTGGCATGAACGCCGTCGATGCAAGGAGGACCAACATACGAAGCTTCATCTCTCGTCTCCGCGCTGTTCTAGCTGCTCCCGTGCACTGGGCACGGGTTGCGACGCGCGCGGGCACCGGACAAGGCGCATCAGCTCACAAGCGCTGATGCTGGCCGTCGGCCCGCCATGAGCGCTAACCGGTTCAAATCATTGCGGTTCAATCATGTCTGTGCTGGTTCTTCTGCACTACCCGGATCGGTTTTTCCGCACCTCTCTTCGGTGGCTTTCGACCTTGACGGCGATGTCCCCACCCCCGATGCCGCGCTCCCGCGCCCACACGATGAGGGCGCTGCGCCGGTTCACTCCGAGCTTCTGGTACAGGGAAGCGACGTGGTTGCGCACCGTGTTGCGGGCGAGCTTGAGCTCCGCCGCGATCTCGGGATCGCTCTTGCCACGGCAGACGAGGGTGAGCACCTCACGCTCGCGTGGGGTCAGATCCGCGAAGGTGGTCGCTATCTGGGCCCGCGACTGCCCTGGGCGGGGTGGTTGGCGCAGGGCGGCAAGCTTCTCGACCACGCCATGACTGAACCACGACGCGTCAGACATCACCGCCTCAATCGCCCTGACCAGTTCCTCTTCCGAGCGCCTGCGCGCGGTGATGTCCTGGAATGAGCACAGGACACACTTGCGATCACTCAGCGTGATCGTTTCAGCCGACAGCAGGCAGTCTATGTCGCCACCGCCTTTCACGCGCAGGTAAGCTTCGAAATCCCTGATAGACCCCATCCTGGCGAGCTCGGCTTCGAAGCGACAGCGTTCCTTGTCATCCACCCAGAGGCCGATGTCGTCTGCGCAGTGTCCGACCACGTCCTGAGCACGGTAGCCCAGTACTCTGGAGAAAGCCTCATTGATCTCGATCACTCGGTGATCGTCGGCAGTGCTGATGACGGTGGGCACGGGAGCAAGGCAAAAAGCCTTGGCAAAGCGTTCCTCGGAGTGGCGCAACGCGGTCTCAGCCTTCCGGCGCGGCTCCAGGTCGGCAAAGGTGAACAGCATGCAGGGCTCCTCGCCGACTTCGATCGGCTGGCCGGCCACAATGACCTGCCGTCCGCCGGGATCGCTCGGCACGGTGAGGCAGGCTTCCATCTGCGGAATGGTCTCACCCGCACGCAATCGCTCACGCGCAAGGCTCCGCCGCTCGGCTCGTTCCAGCACGTCGATCTCATAGATGGTTCGGCCCAGCACGTCCTCGCGTTTGTAGCCGGTGAGTTCCAGGAAACCCTCATTCACTTTGGCGAAGCGTAGGTCCGTGAGGCGACAGATAAGGGCGGGAGCCGGATTGGCCGCGAAGGTGCGCTCGAAGCGGTCCTCAGCCTCAACCTGCCCGCTGATGTCGTGAATGATGAGCGCGAGGCAATCGGGATTGCCGACCTGATCGGTGATGACAAGGCTTCGGATGCGGTGGGTGCGATCCCGGTCCTGGTTGGTCTTGTGAGCCACCACAACCACGACATCCTCGAAGGCTTCACCGGCCACGACGCGGTCGATGGGGTAGCGGCCCTGGTCGAGCAGATGGGTGCCCTGATGGCGCAGGACGAAGTTCGTACGATACTCGTCGACCGTCCGACCAAGTTCGTCGAGGTCGGTGACGCCGTGCATCTCGAGCGCGGCCTCGTTGGCATAGGTGATAGTCTGATCCGGCTCGACCAGGATCACGCCCTCGGTCAGACCGGCGATGATCTGCTCCAGTTGCGAGCGATCCGGGGCTTGATGATTGGAACGACGATCCGCATTCCGATGGACCTGATCAGCGGCACGGGTGGCGCTTGTCCGCTTCGGGTGCTGGAGATTGGCGCGCTCTGTGCCTGCACCTGTCCTTGCCATGGGATGGCCCGCTTGCCGCGTTCTTTGTCCTGACCTTAACGAGGCCAGGCACCATCAGTTTCACTGAGCCCATCGACCCCATCAGGTGTCCCAATGCTCCCGGCCCGAGAGCCGGGAGCTCACCCCGTCCGGTCGGGTCCAGGTTTTCAGGCCGCGCGGTGAAGGCGCTGGGCTGTCTTCTCGGCCTGCACGGTCACGGTTCTGGTGGCCTCGTCCGTCATCTGGAGTGTGAGCTCAGCAAGGCGCCGGCTGGTCTCCACCGTCTGCTCCAGGTTGTCCCGCAGCAGCGAGCTCTGCACCTCGACGAGGTCCGTCATCGAGCGGCAGCGGGCCAGAGCCTGTAGGCCGTCAAGGTTGCGTTGCAGGCGCTGCTGGCTGCGGGTGACGACCTCACGCGACACCTCCTGGAGCCCACGGGCGAAGGCCATGCTCGACTGGGCCACGGCGCGCAGGTTGTGCGCCGCCTCCTCCGTCAGCCCCTGGACCTCACCCCCCGCCCGGCTTCCCATCGGCAGGCTCTGCCCGGTGGAGCGGCGGGCCAGCTCCGAGAAGGCACTGAAGCTGTTCGAGACCGCCTCCTGCAGGGCCTGAGCCAGGGTCTGGGCGCTCTCCACCCCGGCGCGCAGCGTGTCCGCCACGTCCTCCGTCACCCGCTGCACGGTCTCGGCCTGCTCACGGGAGCGGCGGGCGTCGCTACGCCTGTTTTCGTCGATGCTGGCCATGTCTTCCTCCACTTGCTCGGCTACGGCTTGGGCCTCCGCATCGCTCAGGACTTGGAGAACGGCGGGCAGAAGCTCCTTCCGGTCGTCCCGGAGGTGCTGCTGGAAGGTCTTCCTCAGCTCGGCCACCCGGTCGAGGAACTCGCTGCCGTTCTTGGGCATGTGCTCCAGTTCGGTGAGTCGGGTGGCCGTTTCCTCGTTGTCCTTGGCGGCGTCGCGCAGGAGGTCGAGCATCCCGTGCCGTCGCAGCACCGGGAACAGGTGCTCTTCCTGGAGCCTCGCGAGCAGTTCCAGCTCTTCCTTGAGGTCCTGGAACAGCCGCTCGCGGGTCTTTACTGCTGCGTCGGACGTGGCGAGCAGCTTTGCGAACAGTTCGTTTGCCTTGTCGGGCGGCGCTTGGCTGTATTGTCCGTTGGTTGCCATCTTCTCCTCGCAAAAACTGAAGCGCCCGGCGCGGGGCGCCGCTGGAAATTCGGAAATTGGCACTGGGACCCGGCCAGATAGGATGCGGTCCAGGGGCGATTAACATGGGTTAGTTTCAATCCCCCGCAATGGCCATCGGGTTTCTACCTAGGGACATCCCGATGCTGTGCGGGGGCGAGAGGTCGGAGGTTTACCACCCCGGGATCTCAGAGTGCTGTTGATCTCCACAGCCGGGCAAATTGGTTTCACGCGACATCCCAGAGAAGGCAAAATCTCTGGCTTTGCAGAGACAGTGATGGGCATGAGGTCGCTGAGCCTGGTACTGCAATTCGGAATTCGGTCGAAGTCCTTTCCCGCAGGCCAAGTTCTCCCGGGCTTCACGATGCGAAGTTTCTGCTGCCACGCTGAAACCAGCCCGGCGAACCAGGGTTCCTCTCGTTAACGTATGTTAGTCCAGGTGACCCGGCGACGCGCCGGACAGCCGATCACGAACCAAGAGGTAAACAATGTCCCGCCATGCTCGTGGCGACATGCGCCTGCCGCGTGTCGCCGATCTTCCCCCGGATGTTGCCACCTTCATGATCGCCCGCGCGCTGGCGGAGGTGTACCGCGACGCGCTCAATGCACCCGTCCCCGAGCGGCTTGCCGCCGTCCTGCGCCGGATCGAGAATGGAGAGAACCCTCATGGACACGGGGCAGCTTGAGCCCCACGTGGCCTTGATCGTCGAGGACGATCCTGATGCCCGCGCCCTCGCGGCGGCACTTCTGGAGGAGATCGAGAGGGATGTGGTGGAGGTGGAGAGTGCGGAAGCAGCCCTCGACGCCTCCAGGAACGCGGCGGCGAGGTGGCGATAATGTTTGCCGACATCCGTCTGCCGGGCATGATGGATGGGGTCCAGATTGCCAAGGCCGCCTGCCCGCTCTGGCCGACGATCCGGATTGTGCTCACATCGGGCGATCCCGATGCGCTCTCCGACGACCTGCCGGAT
>JAFAAP010000199.1 GCA_023426505.1 Pseudomonadota bacterium | reverse complement strand
CGAACCAGTTGCCGAAGCCGCCGATCAGCGTGGGCATCACCATGAAGAACACCATGATGAGGCCGTGGCCGGTCACGAAGACGTTGAAGGCCTGCGGGTTGGAGAAGAACTGGAGTCCGGGCTGCTGGAGCTCCAGACGCATGCCGATCGAGAGCAGGCCGCCCACGATGCCGGCCGTGAAGCCGAAGATGAGGTAGAGCGTACCGATGTCCTTGTGGTTCGTGGAATAGAACCACCGGCGCCAGAAGGTCGGAACGTGATCGTGGTGATCCGCGTGAGCGGCATCAGCTGCATGTGCCATGATGAGACCTCTGTGGTCCTTTGATCCAGGTTACTGAGCGGTGGCGAGCTTGACCGGGGCCGGGCTCTCGGTGGCGGCGAACTTCTGCTTCGCCTCCGCCAGCCAGGCCGCGTATTGCTGCTCGCTCACGACGCGGATTTCGATCGGCATGTAGGGGTGGCCGTTGCCGCAGAGCTCCGAGCACTGGCCGAAATACACGCCTTCCTTCTCGGCGCGGAACCAGGTCTCGTTCAGGCGGCCCGGAATGGCGTCCACCTTGATGCCGAAGGACGGCATCGCGAAGGCGTGGATCACGTCCGCGGAGGTCACCTGAACCTTCACGGTCTTGCCGACGGGAACCACCATCGCGTTGTCGGCGCCGAGGAGCCGCGGCTGGTCGGGCTTCCGGTCCTTGTCTTCGGTGATCATGTTCGAGTCGAACTTGAAGCCGCCGCCCTGATCGGCCGGGTACTCGTAGCCCCAGTACCAGGAATAGCCCGTGGCCTTCACGACCACGTCGGCCGGAGGCGTGATGAGCTGCTGGCGCAGGAGGCGGAAGGACGGGATCGCGATGGCGACCAGGATCAGGACCGGGACGATGGTCCAGGCGACCTCGAGGAGGGTGTTGTGGGTCGTGCGCGAGGGAACCGGGTTCGCCCGCTCGTTGAAGCGCATGACAATGGCCACGATGAGCGCGAGCACGAAGACGCAGATCGCCGTGATCAGCCAGACCAGGTAGGTGTGGAAGTCGGAGACGTTCTGTCCGAGCTCGGTCACCATTCCCTGCATGCCCGTCTCCCACGGGCTCGGCTGGCCAGTGGCGGCCGATGCCGCACTTATGCCCAATACAAGTGCGACCGCTGCCGTCGAGAGGGCGGTCACCGATCGAAGTCCTAAGGTCTCGATCCGCATCGGTGTTCCAAAGCTCCTAGATTAGATGGCCGCTGGCCACGAAAGCATCGGGGAGGGCGCGGGCGCGCAAAATGGGGTGCCCAGCCTGCGCCATCACCTTTTGATCTGCGTCTATGACCACAGGACGCGCTCAAGCGCAACGGGCCAAGCGACGCAATTTGTGCGTCATAACCGCCAAAGAGCCGTTTCCGGGGCCCTGCCGGACCCTCTCGCTTGACAGCCCGGCCCCTGCCATGGTCCCAACGGGCCAAAGATGGTGAATGGTCCGTTCCAGGTTCTGCTGGCCGGGCCCAAGGACGGAGAGGCCTGATGAGCGTGTCACGATGGGTTCGCCGGGGAGCGGTTGCGCTGTTCGGTATGCTGGCGGTCTCTGCGGCTGGCGGCGCCCATGCTCAAGGCATGGTCAAGAACACCTACGGCGACTGGCAGATGCGCTGCGAGACCCCGGCCGGGGCGACGGCGGAGCAATGCGCCCTGGTCCAGAACGTGGTGGCGGAGGATCGCCCCAACATCACGCTGGTGATTATCGTGTTGAAAACCGCGGACGGGAAGAGCCGCCTCCTTCGTGTGGTGGCGCCTTTGGGTATTCTCCTGCCGTCCGGTCTCGGACTCAAGATCGACGAGAAGGATATCGGCCGCGCGGGATTCGTGCGCTGCCTCGCCACGGGCTGCGTCGCCGAGGTCGTCATGGACGACAACTTGGTCAACCAGATGAAGTCCGGCCAGACCGGCACCTTCATCGTGTTCCAGACCCCCGAGGAGGGCATCGGCATTCCGGTGTCCCTGAACGGGTTCGGGACCGGCTACGACGCACTGCCGTAACGGCAGGCGATAAGAACACAGGGGGATCTGATGAGCGGTGAATTTGGCAGGAACGCTCGGTGGGCGCTTGGGCTTCTGGGGCTTTCGGTCCTGGCCGGCTGCGGCGCGCCCGGCGAGGGCGGTTCGACCCTCGGCAACATGCTGGCCTTCGCGGGGCCCACCGTTCCGCCGCCCGTGAAGCAGCAGGTCGAGGACGTCTACTGCCCGCAGGTGGAGATCGCCGACGGCGGCTCCACGATGCGCTCCTACGCGGGCGGCCGCGTCGGCGATGCGGCCGGGCTGCGGAGCCAGGTCTCGATTTCGGATCTGGCCCGGGAATGCGTCGGCCAGCCTGACGGGACCGTCCTCGTGAAGGTCGGCGTCGAAGGCCGCGCCCTGCTCGGCGCTGGCGGCGGCGGGGGACGCTTCGACGTGCCCGTCAAGATCGTGGTGAAGAGCGGCGGCAGGGTCATTGCCAACCGGCTGCGCCGCACGGCGGTGTCGATCCCGGCCGGTCAGGCCGGGGCGAACTTCGCCGTCGTGGAGGAGGGACTCGTGGTCCCGGCCGCGGATGCCAACAGCTTCGACATCGAGGTCGCGCTCGCGGGCCGCTGAGCGGCCCGTGAACGCAAAACGGATGTTTATTAAGCCAGCGGGGCGGTCACGCCTGCCCGCTGCGTGAGGTTCGTGGCGAGCACCTTGTCGATGCGGCGCCCGTCCAGATCCACCACCTCGAAGCGCCAGCCGAGCGCGTCTACATGCTCGCCGGTTTCCGGCAGGTGCTGGATCTCGCTGATCACGAGGCCGCCGACCGTGTGATAGCTGCGGCTGTCGGGAAGATGGACGCCGAGGAGCTCGGCCATCTCGTCCACCGGCATGGAGCCTGCGAGCAGCCACGATCCGTCGTCCCGGCGAACGGCGTCCGGTTCCGGTGTCTCGCCGTCGGACCGGAAGGCGCCCACGATCGCCTCCAGGGCGTCCGCCGGGGTCACGATGCCTTCGAAATGGCCGTATTCGTCGTGCACGAGGGCCATCGGCACGGCCGAGTCGCGCAGGACCGCGAGGGCATCCAGGGCATAGAGGGTGTCAGGGATCACGGGTGCCTGCTCGAGATGGGCGCGCACGTCCATGGGCTGCCCCGACAGCAGCGAGGCCAGGAGGCTCCGCGACTGCACCACGCCGATCACGTTGTCCGACGAGCCCTCTGTCACCGGCAGGCGCGAATGGGGCGTCTCGATGAGGAGTTCGCGGATGGTCTCCTCGCCGTCCTCGAGGTCGATCCAGTCCACGTCGGTGCGCGGCGTCATGAGGCCCCGCACGGTCCTGTCGCCGAGGCGGAGCACGCCCGAGATCATGCGGCGCTCCTCTTCCTCGATCACGCCCGCGCTCTCGGCCTCGCCGACGAGCATCTTGATCTCTTCCTCGGTCACGGTGTTGTCGCCGTCGGAGGGGCTGCCGAACAGGCCGAAGATCAGGCGGGTCGAGGCGTTCAGGAGCCAGACGGCGGGCGCGGCGATCTTGGAGAGCACCAGCATGAAGGGCGCCACCGTGCAGGCGATCCCCTCCGGATGACGCAGGGCGAGCTGCTTGGGCACGAGCTCGCCGATCACGATGGACAGGTACGTGATCAGGCCGATCACGATGCCGTAGCCCAGGGGATTGGCCGCCCCTTGGGGGACACCCTGGTCCAGGAGGATCTCGGTCAGCCGGCTGCCAAGGGCCGCGCCCGAGAAGGCGCCGGCCAGGATGCCCACCAGGGTGATGCCGATCTGCACCGTGGAGAGAAAGCGGCCGGAATCCTCCATGAGGTTCAGGGCCGTGTTGGCGCCGTTGCGTCCCTGCTCGGCCATGGCCTTGAGGCGCGGGCGGCGGGCGGACACGATGGCCAGTTCGGAAAGTGCGAAGACGCCGTTCAGGGCGATGAGAAAAAAGGCGATAGCCAGTTCGAGCAACGATGTCAGGAGCTGCCGACCCGGTCAGGCCGCCTGTCTCCCCTTCTGTGAAAGCGAGCCGCTAAAATGGGGCGGATCGACGGTGCCGTCAATTCGTGCATGAAGACTCCGCGTGCCGGCGCCTGATTTGTTGACAGGATCGCGATTCCTCTTCAGAGGTGGGGCAGCCGCTGATCCCCGCGGAAGAGACCGGGCTACCCACGCCCGGCGCCGAAGGCGCAACCGCCCCGGAAACGCTCAGGCCAAAGGACCGCGCGGGAGCTGGCACTCTGGAAAGCGGCGACGTTTCGCAACGTCGCCCACCGACGGGCGTAACCTTTGGGCAACCAAGGGGAAATCTCTCAGGTCTCGGGACAGAGGGGGCGCAAGCAGCGGGCCAGGAGGCCCGTTGAAAACGCGCCTTTTGAGGGAAGATCCCATGGCCGAGCCAGTCCGCGCCGACGAGCCGCTCCTGAAAACCCCGCTCCATGCCGAGCATGTGGCCCTGGGGGCCCGCATGGTCCCCTTCGCGGGTTACGACATGCCGGTCCAATACCCGACGGGCATCCTGACCGAGCACAATTGGACCCGCGAGCATGCGGGGCTGTTCGACGTCTCGCATATGGGCCAGGCCTTCCTGATCGCCGAGGACAAGAGCCACGAGACCGCGGCGCGGGCCCTCGAGGCCCTGATCCCGGCCGACGTCCTGAACCTCAAGCCCAACCAGCAGCGCTATTCGCAGCTCCTCGCCGACGACGGCGGCATCCTCGACGACCTCATGGTCACTCGGGTGGGCGCCTCCGGCCACGAGGGCTGGCTCTATCTCGTGGTCAACGCCTCCATGAAGGAGCAGGACTACGCCCATATCGAGGCCCGCCTGCCGGCCGGCGTCACCCTGAAGCGCAAGGACGATCTCGGCCTCATGGCGATCCAGGGGCCCTCGGCCGCCGCGGTGCTGGCCAGGAAGGCTCCGGCGGTCGCCGATCTCGCCTTCATGATGTCGGCCGACGTGCAGATCGACGGCATCTGGTGCCATGTCTCCCGCTCGGGCTACACGGGCGAGGACGGGTTCGAGATCTCCTGCCATGGCAAGGATGCCCCGACCCTGTGGACGGCGCTGCTGGCTGATCCGGAGGTGAAGCCCATCGGACTCGGTGCCCGCGATTCCCTGCGCCTTGAGGCAGGCCTGTGCCTCTACGGCCACGACATCGACACCACCACCTCGCCGATCGAGGCCGGCCTGATCTGGTCGATCCAGAAGCGCCGCCGCGAGGAGGGGGGCTTTCCGGGCGCGGACCGCGTCCAGCGCGAGATCAAGGAAGGTCCGGCCCGTGTCCGCGTCGGCCTGAAGCCCGAAGGCAGGGCTCCGGCCCGCGAGGGCGCCGTCATCGCGACGCCCGACGGGCGCGAGGTCGGCATCGTCACCTCGGGCGGCTTCGGCCCCACCGTCAACGGACCCGTCGCGATGGGCTACGTCTCGAAGGACGTCGCGGCCACCGGCACCGATCTCCATCTCATCGTCCGCGGCAAGCCGATTCCGGCCAAGGTCGCGGCCATGCCGTTCGCACCACACCACTACAAGCGCTGACAACCAGAGGGCACGATCATGACCACCCGTTACACCAAGGACCACGAATACATCCGCATCGAGGGCGACGCCGGCATCGTCGGCATCACCGACTATGCGCAGTCCCAGCTCGGCGACGTGGTGTTCGTGGAGCTGCCGAGCGTCGGCAAGACGGTCAAGAAGGGCGACGAGGCGGCCGTCGTGGAAAGCGTGAAGGCGGCGAGCGAGATCTACGCCCCGGTCTCCGGCGAGGTGGTGGAGGTCAACAGCGACCTCGAGGCCTCTCCCGGCACCGTCAACGAGGACCCGGCCGGCCGCGGCTGGTTCATGAAGATCCGCCTCACCGACCAGGGCGAGCTCGACGGTCTCCTGACCGAGGAGCAGTACCAGGACTTCGTGAAGTCCCTCTGAAGGCGACACGGCGATGGCACACGAATACCGGGCGACGGTCAGCTGGATGCGCAACGGAGAAGCCTTCTCCGACAACCGCTACAGCCGTGGCCATCTGTGGTCCTTCGACGGCGGCGTCCAGGTGCCGGCGTCGGCCTCTCCCTCCGTCGTGCCGTTGCCCCTCTCGCGCGAGGACGCGGTCGATCCGGAGGAGGCCTTCGTGGCGGCGGTGTCGAGCTGCCACATGCTCACCTTCCTGTCGATCGCGGCCAAGAAGCGGTTCGTGGTCGATCTTTATGAGGACCGCGCGCTCGGCGTCATGACCAAGAACGACAAGGGCAAGCTCTTCGTCTCCAAGGTCACGCTTGATCCGAAAATCGAATTCTCCGGCGAGAAGCTGCCTACCTCCGAGCAGATCGCCGACATGCACCATCTGGCTCACCAGGAATGCTTCATCGCGAACTCCGTCCTGACGGAGGTCGAGGTGGCGGGCCTTCCGTCGCATTGAACCCCAAGGTTTTATCCCGATGCGTTATCTTCCCCTCTCGGACACCGATCGCGGCGAAATGCTCGCCCGCATCGGCGTCAAGTCGGTCGACGATCTCTTCGCCGACATCCCGAAGCAGATGCTTCTCAAGGAGCCGGTCGATCTTCCCCGCCGCAAGGGCGAGATGGAGGTCGAGCGCATCCTTGCCCGCATGGCCGCCAGGAACGTGTCCGCCTCGTCGGTGCCGTTTTTCGTCGGCGCCGGCGCCTACAAGCACCACGTGCCCGCGACGGTGGATCACCTGATCCAGCGCTCCGAGTTCCTGACGAGCTACACGCCGTACCAGCCGGAGATCGCGCAGGGCACGCTGCAGTACCTGTTCGAGTTCCAGACCCAGGTCGCGGCCCTCACCGGCATGGATGTGGCCAACGCCTCCATGTATGACGGCTCCACCGGCACGGGCGAGGCGGTGCTCATGGCGCATCGCGTCACTAAGCGCCGCAAGGCCGTGCTCTCCGGCGGGCTGCATCCGCACTATGCCGAGGTGGTGCGCACGCTCTCCGACATGGCGAGCGACGAGGTCGTCACCATGCAGCCGGACGTAGCCGGCACGGAAGACATTCTCGCGCAGATCGACGACACGACATCTTGCGTCGTCGTGCAGACGCCGGACGTGTTCGGCAACGTGCGCGACCTCAAGGCCATCGCCGACAAGGCGCACCAGCACGGCGCGCTCCTCATCGCGGTCTTCACCGAGGCCGTGTCGTTGGGCCTGCTGGCTTCGCCTGGAAGCCAGGGTGCCGACATCGTGGTGGGCGAGGGCCAGTCCATCGGCAACGCGCTGAACTTCGGCGGGCCTTACGTCGGCCTTTTCGCCACCAAGTCGAAGTACATCCGCCAGATGCCGGGCCGCCTCTGCGGCGAGACGGTGGATGCGGACGGCAACCGCGGCTTCGTGCTCACGCTCTCGACCCGCGAGCAGCACATCCGCCGCGACAAGGCGACCTCGAACATCTGCACCAACTCGGGTCTCTGCTGCCTCGCCTTCACGATCCATATGACCCTGCTGGGACAGGCGGGCCTGACGCGCCTGGCGCGCATCAACCACGCGAATGCCGTGAAGCTCGCTGATCAACTGGCAGGCGTGAAGGGCGTCGAGGTCCTCAACAAGACCTTCTTCAACGAGTTCACCGTGAAGCTCGCAAAGCCCGCGGCGGAAGTCGTCGAGCGCCTGGCCGAAAAGGGCGTGCTCGCGGGCGTGCCCGTGTCGCGCCTGCTACCGACGGCCGGCCTCGACAATCTGCTTCTCGTGGCCTCAACCGAGGTCAACACCGATGATGATCGCGCGGCCTTTGTCGCCGCCTTGAAGGAGGTTCTGTGATGTTGAACCGCCAGGGACGTCCCTCTTCCGCCGGTGAATCCGGCACCACCGAGCATCCGACCTTCACAGGCAACAAGGCGCTCGCCCAGATCGAGCCGCTGATCTTCGAGATCGGCCGCCTCGATGTGACCGGCGTCGACCTCGACGAGCCCGAAAACTTCAAGCCGCGCCTCGGCGGGCTCGAGCGCAAGGACGAGATCGGCCTGCCGGGTCTCTCCGAACCCGAGGCCATGCGCCACTACGTGCGGCTCTCCCAGATGAACTACGGCATCGACACGGGCCTGTTCCCGCTCGGCTCCTGCACCATGAAGCACAATGCGCGCCTCAACGAGCGCACGGCGCGCCTGCCGGGCTTCTCGGACGTGCATCCGCTGCAGCCGGTCTCGACCGTGAAGGGCGCGCTGGAGCTCATGAACGAGCTCGGCCGCTATCTCGTGACGCTCACCAACATGACCACGGTGGCGCTGTCGCCGAAGGCCGGCGCCCATGGCGAGCTCTGCGGCATGATGGCGATCAAGGCCGCCATCGAAGCGCGCGGCGAAGCCGAGACGCGCAACGTTGTGCTCGTGCCCGATTCGGCGCACGGCACGAACCCGGCGACTGCCGCCCTGATCGGCTTCGTGGTGAAGCCGGTGCCGGCGCGCGACGACGGCTGGGTGCATGTGGAAGACGTGAAGAAGCTGCTCGGGCCCGATGTCGCCGCGATCATGCTCACGAACCCGAACACCTGCGGCCTGTTCGAGAACCAGGTGGCGGAGATCGCCAAGGCGATCCACGACGCGGGCGCCTATTTCTACTGCGACGGCGCGAACTTCAACGCCATCGTGGGGAAGGCGAAGCCGGGCGACCTCGGCGTCGACGCCATGCACATCAACCTGCACAAGACCTTCTCGACGCCCCATGGCGGCGG
>JAFAAP010000190.1 GCA_023426505.1 Pseudomonadota bacterium | reverse complement strand
GGCGGCTCGTCAGGCTGCCCTGGAGCATGGCGAACTTCAAATCGCGCCCGGGATTGCTTTAGAATGGCAGGAATCTTCCCTGCCCAGCGAGAAGGCCATGACCGAGGCTTTCGATTGGCGGCCGGTCCATCGCTTCTGGTTCCCGCCCGATGTGCGCTCGACCGACATCGCGGTCCATTGGCGGCTACTGCAATGGTGGATGGGCGGCGGCGCGAATGCGAAGCTCGCGCCATTCGCTCCGGTCCTTGAGGCCGCAAAGGCGGGCCGTCTCGGCCAGTGGCTTGAGGAGCCGGAAAGTCGATTGTCCCTGATCATCGTTCTCGACCAGTTCACGCGCGGCCTGCTCGCCGGCACGCGAGAGGCCTTCGCGTCGGATCCGGAAGCCCTCCGGATCGTCCGGGAGGGAATGGAGAACGGGCATTGCGAGGCGCTTGCAGGACCGTGGGAGACGTTCTTCTTCCTCCTGCCCTTGGCGCATGCTGAGGGGCCCGATCACCGCGACAGGATGGAGCGCGTCGTCGCCATGTCGGAAGAGGCGCTGGCGAGGGCTCCCGCCTTCCTGCGGCCGGTCTTCGAATTCTCGCTGAGCCAGGCCCGCGCCCATCGCGACGTGATCGTCCGCTTCGGCCGGTTCCCGCATCGCAATGCGGTGCTCGGGCGCGTCTCCACGCCCGAGGAGGTGGCCTATTTGGAGAAGGGCGATTTCGTCTACAACCGCCGTCCGCCCGTTTCGTGAAGCGTCCTACTCCGCCGCCTGTTTCGGCCCGTAGCCGAGACGGGTGTTCAACTCCTCGATCAGGTTCACGGCCGCATCCGCGATCACGGTGCCGGGCGGGAAGATGGCCGAGGCGCCGGCCTGATGCAGCGCGTCGAAATCCTGCGGCGGGATCACGCCGCCGACCACGATCATGATGTCCTCACGGTCATACTTGGCGAGTTCGGCGCGCAGCTCCGGCACGAGGGTCAGGTGACCGGCCGCGAGCGACGAGACGCCGATGATGTGCACGTCGTTCTCGATCGCCTGGCGCGCGGCTTCCGCGGGTGTGGCGAAGAGCGGGCCGATATCCACGTCGAAGCCGAGATCCGCGAAGGCCGAGGCGATCACCTTCTGGCCGCGGTCGTGCCCATCCTGGCCCATCTTGGCCACGAGGATTCGCGGGCGGCGCCCGTCGTCGTGCTCGAACTCCTCGACCAGACGACGAATCTTCTCGACCGCCGGCGATTCCATGCCGACCTCCCGCTTGTAGACGCCCGAAATGGCCTTGATCTCGGCTCGGTGGCGGCCCCACACCTTCTCCAGCGCGTCGGAGATCTCGCCCACGGTCGCCTTGGCGCGCGCGGCCTTCACGGCGAGATCGAGCAGGTTGCCTTCGTCCGAGGCCGCACCCTTCGACAGGGCATCGAGCGCCGCGTCGACATCCGCCTGGTTGCGCTCGGCGCGCAGGCGTTTGAGCTTCTCGATCTGCTGCGCGCGCACGGCGGCGTTGTCGACCTTGAGGATGTCGATCGAGGCCTCGTCCGTCGGCCTGAAAGCATTCACGCCGATGATCTTCTGGTGCCCCGAGTCGATGCGCGCCTGCGTGCGAGCGGCGGCTTCCTCGATCTTCAGCTTCGGAATGCCGGCCTCGATGGCCTTCGCCATGCCGCCCAGGCTTTCCACCTCCTGGATGTGGCTCCAGGCCTTCTCGGCGAGCTCCTGCGTCAGGCGTTCGACATAGTAGGAGCCGCCCCATGGGTCGATGATGCGCGTGGTGCCGCTCTCCTGCTGCAGGAAGAGCTGCGTGTTGCGCGCAATGCGCGCCGAGAAGTCCGTCGGCAGCGCCAGCGCCTCGTCGAGCGCGTTGGTGTGCAGCGACTGGGTGTGGCCTTGGGTTGCCGCCATCGCCTCGATGCAGGTGCGTGCCACGTTGTTGAACACGTCCTGCGCGGTGAGCGACCATCCGGAGGTCTGGCTGTGGGTGCGTAAGGGGAGCGACTTCTCGTTCTGCGGCTTGAATTCCTTTACGAGCTTCGCCCAGAGCAGGCGCGCGGCGCGCATCTTGGCGACTTCCATGAAGAAGTTCATGCCGATGGCCCAGAAGAAGGACAGACGCGGCGCGAACTGGTCGATGGTGAGGCCCGCCTGAAGACCGGCGCGGATGTACTCGACGCCGTCCGCCAGGGTGTAGGCGAGTTCGAGATCCTGCGTCGCTCCCGCCTCCTGCATGTGGTAGCCGGAGATCGAGATCGAGTTGAACTTCGGCATGTTCGCGGACGTATAGGCGAAGATGTCCGAGATGATGCGCATCGACCCTTTCGGCGGATAGATGTAGGTGTTGCGCACCATGAACTCTTTGAGGATGTCGTTCTGGATCGTGCCCGAGAGTTTTTGAGCCGGAACGCCCTGCTCCTCGGCGGCCACGATGTAGAGGGCGAGAACGGGGAGCACCGCGCCGTTCATGGTCATCGACACGCTCATCTGGTCGAGCGGGATGCCGGCGAACAGGGTGCGCATGTCGTAGATCGAGTCGATGGCGACGCCCGCCATGCCGACGTCGCCCGCAACCCGCGGATGGTCGGAATCGTAGCCGCGATGGGTGGCGAGGTCGAACGCCACGGAGAGGCCCTTCTGGCCGGCCGCCAGGTTGCGGCGGTAGAAAGCGTTGGAATCCTCGGCCGTCGAGAAGCCCGCATACTGGCGCACGGTCCAGGGCTGGTTCACGTACATGGTTGGGTAGGGGCCGCGGACATAGGGCGCGATTCCCGGATAGGTATCCACGAAGGCCAGGCCCGCCCTGTCCTCGGGGCCATATGATGCCTTGACGGCAATGCCTTCCGGGGTCAGCCAGGGCTCGGCCTTCGGCGCCCCTTGAGCGACGGGGGACGCGGTTTCAGCCCAGGTGACGCTGGAAAAGTCCGGGATGCGTGTCATGGTCGAGACGGGTGCTCTCAAAGGCCTGCAACGGTTCGATGATGCCTTATTCTAGGACATCCGGCCGGATGAGGCTATCGGAGCTTAGTCGCGGCTTACCCCCGCTTCTCCGCGTTCCAGTTGCCCGAGCACACCCGCCCGCCCGAGGTGCTCCACGTGCCGGAGCCGGAATCGCCTGACAGGCGGCCACGCACGTTCGCCCGGTCCTGGCCGCGGGAGATGCTGGCCGATACCGTGCCGTTGGACTGCACCTGTCCCCGGATGTCGAAATTCTCCGGACCGCCGTAGCGGGCGCGGCCGTTCTCGACCACCACCCGGTAGCGGTAGGCCCGGTCGCAGGCGCCCTGCTCGGTGACGACCTCCACGCTCCAGGTGCCGTCGAACCGTCTCGTCTGGGCCAGGGCAGGGGGCGCCAGAAGGGATCCGAGGATCGCCGCTGCGGCGAGGCAGGAAAGGACACGCATCGGATGCTCCACCGTCATCGAAAGGGGTGGTTCAACGTGGGGTCTTTCGCCGGAGTTCCGGCGTGTCCGGTCAGCTTCCCGTGAGCAAGAAAAAGCCGCCGCATGGGTATGCGGCGGCGAAAGGGAGTTGTTGTTGTTTATGGTTCCTGGTCGTGGGGCGCCTTTAAGCGCGCTTCTGCGCGTTCCAGCGCCCTGAACAGCCGAGCATGCCGAGCGTCCAGGTGCCCGAGCCGGACTTGCCGTTGAGGCGTCCTTGGGCATCGACCTTCGCGATGCTGCGGCGGATGTCGAGATCGACGTTCCCGTCCGGGCCGATCCGGCCGGATACGGTGGTCGGCGAGTCGCCCGGCGCCTGGAGGTAGCGGACGCTGCCGTTCTCGATCGCGATCGAATAGTTGTAGCTGGCATCGCAGACGCCTGAATCCGTCACCATGCTGACGCTCCAAGTGCCGTCGTGCCGTGCAGCCGGAGCCGCCCAGGCGCTGCCGATCAGGGTCATGCCAAGGCCCAGCGCCATGGCGGTTCGTGCTGCAAGCTTCATGCGGTGCCATCCTCCCGGCGTCGCACCGGGAGAAACCGCTCGGGCTCAGGCGCGGGCCGCGTCGAGGGCCTCGCTCAGAACCTTGAGGGTGTCGCACCCGGCATAGATGAATGTGGTGATGCCCGCTGCAGTGAGCGTCTTCTCGCTGTCTCCCGCGCGGCCTGCCAGGAAGATGGGTGATGATCCGGCATCGCGCAAGGTCGCGACGGCATCAATCGCGTGTTTTTCGTAGATTTCATCCGTCGAGCAGATGCAGGAAAGCTTGGCTTTACTTTCGAGGTAGGCCTCGCGAAGCTTGTTCTGGTCGGAAAAACCCTCGTTGGTCACTGCTTCTATTCCTGCAGCCTCGAAGAAGTTCTTGGCGAAGGTGGCGCGAGCCGTGAAGGCGGAAATGGGCCCGAGATTGGCGAGGAAGACCTTCGGGCGCGAGCCGGTCTTCGCCAAGTGGGCGTCGGACAGGTCGCGCAGGCGCTCGAAGGGTTCGGCCATGCGGATCGAGGGCAGGGGCGCGACCGCGACCGGCGCAGGGCCGGCGGCCGTGCCGGCCAGCCGGGACAGGTCGGCTCCGTCGGCGGCCATCGTCACCACCTCGGCGAACGACGTTTCAGCCGCGTGAGCGGCAGCGGGCCGGATCGGCGCCTCGCTCGTCTTCACGTCGGGGATAGGCAGCAGCACCGCCACATCCGCCTCGTTGATGTTCGGGAACTCGCTCGTGCCGGTGATCGGCTCCCTGCGGGTGGCGACGGCCCTCTCGCGCTGGGCTCGGACGGCGGCGATGCAGTCCTGCAGGGCGCTGCGCTTCAGGCTCTCAAGGATACCGCCCTCTCGCTCGATCTCCTGGAAGAGGCTCCAGGCCTTCCCGCACAGGGCGTCGGTGAGCGCCTCGAAGCCGCCCGCGCCGGCGGCCGGATCGGCGACGCGCCAGAGGTTGGATTCGTCGAGCAAGATCAGCTGCGTGTTGCGCGCGACCCGCCGCGCGAAGGCGTCGGGCAGGCCGAGGGCGGACGTGAAGGGCAGGACCGTAATCGCGTCCGCGCCGCCGATGCCGGCCGAGAAGGCCGCGACCGTCGTGCGCAGCATGTTGACCCAGGGATCGCGCCGGGTGGTCATGCGCCAGGCGGTCTCGGCATGGAGGCGGATCGGCTTGGGATCAAGCCCGCAGGCCTGCTCGACCTTCGCCCAGAGGCGGCGCAGGGCACGGAACTTGGCCACGGTGAGGAACTCGTCCGCATCGGCCACGAGCAGGAACGCGAGGGCGTCGCGCGCGGCATCGAGCGAATGGCCGTGCGTTTCCAGCGCCCGCAGATAGGCGAGGCCCGTGGCGAGCACGGCGGCCAGCTCCTGCGCCTCGCTGGCACCGGCCTCGTGGTAGACCCGCCCGTCGGCCAGGAACGCCCGGCCGCCGAAGCCGCGGCCGGACAGATCCGCCAGGGTATCGCCCATGCGGTGCGCGACCGCGTCCCACGCGGCTGACATCCGGCCCATGCCGGCCATGGCCCCGACAGGGTCGAGCCCGAGGTCGAGGGACAGGGCCGAAAGGTCATGGCCGCGGCGCTGCGCGAGCGCTACCAGCATCGCGGCCATCTGCCGGCCATGGCCGCCGGCGTCGAGGCGCAGGTGGATGAGGTCGAGCATCACGCCGGAGAGCGCCCGGTCGAGATCGTCGAGGCTGTCGATGCGGACCCCGAAGCCGCGTGCGGCGGGCGCCTTGCGGGTCACAAGGGTAAGCGCATCGGCGCCGCCTTCCAGGTCGAGGAGGGCGAGCTCGCTGGCCTTCGCCGGATCGGGATGGTCGACGCGCTGCGACACCCGCCAGCGGCCGCTCTCGGTGCGGGCGATGCGGGGCGCTCCCTCGGCCTTCGGGTAGAGCGGCTGGATCTCGATCCCGTCATGGGTGCGGGCGACGAGCTTCTTCCGGAAATCCGCGCCCTTCAGCACGCCCTCGACCAGCTTGAGCCATTGCTCGCGGGCCGGAACCGGAAAATCGGCGGCGAAATTCAGATCGTCCATGGGGTAAGCCTCACCCGAAGCAGCCTGTGGTCTCGTGCGCAGGGTATACCGGCTTCGTCGGTCCCTGGGAACGCCGACCATCGTCGGCCCTTTGCGGGCCCGTGCCACCCCGGGAATGGAGCGGCGGGATGAACAGGAGCGAACGGCTGGTCCCTCGAAGATTTAGAGGACTCAACCCGGCGTGGCGTTCATAAGGTGAAAACCAACTTGTGCGAAGATGTTCTCCTCAACAGGGGGCTGTTTACGCAAATGACCGAAGACGAAGTGGAAGCAATCGCCGAACTCCTCGCGAAGGTGAGCGGCAATTGGTACCCGGAACGCACACGCCCAGCCCTTCGAACGATCAACAAGCGTCATCGGGATGTGGCCCAGCTCATCCTGACCGAGCTCGAGCAGCTCAAGGGCGCGGACGAGGACGACGGATCCACGGCAGGCTCGGCCGAGGAACGTCCCGACGACGCAAACGCCTTCAACTTCGCGGGCGACGACCAGCTCTATGTCGGTGCCGCCGTCGTGTATCGGCCTCCGGGCGAGAAGCGGGCGATCACCTGCTGGATCGAGAAGATGGAGAAAGGCCGTGCCTTTCTTGTCCCGGCGCAACGGGAGATAGGCTGGGTGTCCACCAAGACGCTCTCGCTTCCGAAGCCTGGATCGTCAGGACATTAGATTAGTCGACAAGCCTGAACGGAGCCGAGGCGAAGGGCTTGGTGGGCTGCGGGGGAACGCGAATTGACCGAAGAAGAAATCTAACTTGTGGCAGAGGTGCTCGCCAAGATCGGCGGCAATTGGTACCCGGAGCGGGCAGAGTCAGCCCCGAAAGCGGTCAGCAATCGCCACCGCGAGGTCGCCCGGGTCATCGTCGGGGCCGTCGAGCGCCTCAAGGAAGCCAATCGGAGCGCCGCAGACGACGCGTCCGCAGCCGGACACTCCCTCGACGGCGCCGGAGACGACGAACTCTATGTCGGAGCGAGCGTCCTGTACCGTCCGCCCAATGACAAGCGAACGCTCGCCTGCCGCATCGAAGAACTGGCGGACGGCCGCGCCTATGTCGTTCCGGAGCTTCAGGAGATCGGCTGGGTGTCGACTCACTCGCTCCTCCCGCTCAACAAGGCCAGCCGGGACAACGGACCATGGGCCGCGCGCCCGGCCGCTGCCGCCGCCTCGGCCGATGGCCCAGGCGCCCAGCCGCAGGCCGCGCCGCAACCCGTGATCCTGCCCGAGCGAAGCCTGGAGATCGTGGACCTCTCCGCGAAGGTGAAGCATTATTACAGCTCGTCCGGAGAGTGGATCGCTTTCCGCCGTTCGGAAACCGACCGCTACCTGTTCGACCGGAAGGGGAACTGGATCGGCTGGTTCCCTTGGGACGACAAGGATATCGTCGACATCGAGGGCAAGTATCTGGGCACCGTGCTCTATGGCGAGCGCATCTACCGGAAGAAGGAGCCGGCGCCGGATCGACGCGAGGCAGGGTTCGTGATGGATCCGGGCCCGGCCAAATATGTCGGCTATCCGGGCTTTGCGGCGCATCTCGCGCCGCCCTACGGCTTCAAGGATGTCGACATGGCGCAGATCCTGACCAGGAGGCGCTCCTGGCTGACGGCCCGCGATCCGGCCTCCGCTTCGGGCGTGCCGAGCGCCTTCCAGGTCTGGATGGCGAAGATCGGCCTCGGCAGCGTGGCGCGCGTCATCGAGGGCATGATCCGGACTGGAAAGTAGGTCGGGAGCCGTCCTGTCGGCTCATGAGGACCGCAACGACGTGCGATCCTCACCGGCCCGGCCGCCCCGTCCCTTGATCCTGCAGGGGGGAATGGCGGGCGGCCGCAATCACACGAACTGCGACAGGCCGGGGATCGATCCGACGATCGGGCCCATCACGTCCTCGCCGGCCTTTTCCCGGCCATAGGCGAAGAGCTCGCGGCCGAGCGGCTGCATCTGGCCCATGGAGACGCCCGCGCCCATGAGCTGGCCGCCGAGCGCCATCACGCCCCCGCCCATGGCGCCCATCATGCCCATGATGCCGCCGCCGCTGCCGCCGCCCTGAGCGTTGGCGATCGCTTCGTCCGCGCCCGGCAACGCCGCGATGAGCTGGTTCACCTCGTTGGCCGGCCCTTCCTTCTGGAGGTAGGCCAGAATGAGCCCGATGGCCTTGCGGGCCACCGAGGCCTCGAGGCCGGTCTTCTGCGTCACGCGAGCGATGAGCTCATCCATGTGATTCTCCTGACATTGGTTGGAACGGATGGTTCATATATAAACTGTTAAATCGGGAAACCTAGAGTGGAAACTGCCGAAAGCCCGTCTAAGATCCTTGGAGGATTCTGGAGAGACACAATGCTCGAAGACGGAAAGATCTTCATCGGCAAAAGCACGAAGCCCGAATATCTCGACCTGCGCCTCGCCAACCGGCACGGCCTGATCACGGGCGCGACCGGCACCGGCAAGACCGTGTCGCTCCAGGTGCTTGCGGAAGGCTTTTCCAATGCAGGCGTGCCGGTCTTCGCCGCCGACATCAAGGGCGACCTCTCGGGCGTCGCTGCGCTCGGTACGGGCAAGGAGGCGCTCGTCAAGCGCGCGAAGGAGATCGGGATCGAATACGCGCCGGACAAGTTCCCGGTGGTGTTCTGGGACCTTTTCGGCGAGCAGGGGCACCGGGTGCGCGCAACCGTCTCCGAGATGGGTCCGCTGCTGCTCTCGCGCCTGCTCGACCTCAACGACACGCAGGAAGGAGTGCTCAACATCGCGTTCCGCATCGCCGACGAGCAGGGGCTCCTGCTCCTCGACCTGAAGGACCTGCGGGCGCTGCTGCAGCTCGTCGCCGACAACGCCAAGGATCTCACCACGGCCTACGGCAACGTGTCGAAGGCAACCATCGGGACGATCCAGCGCCAGCTGCTCGTGCTGGAGAACCAGAAGGGCGACGAGTTCCTGGGCGAGCCGGCGCTCAACATCAAGGACTTGATGCGGACCGACCGCGACGGCCGCGGCGTGATCAACGTCCTCGCCGCCGACAAGCTCATGAACAACCCGCGTCTCTACGCCACCTTCCTGCTGTGGCTGATGTCGGAGCTGTTCGAGGAGCTGCCGGAGGTAGGCGACCTCGACCAGCCGAAGCTCGTGTTCTTCTTCGACGAGGCGCATCTTCTGTTCAGCGACGCGCCCAAGCCCCTCGTGGACACGGTGGAGCGCGTGGTGCGGCTCATCCGCTCGAAGGGCGTCGGCGTCTACTTCATCACCCAGAACCCGGTCGACGTGCCGGAGACCGTGCTCGCCCAGCTCGGCAACCGGGTGCAGCATGCGCTACGCGCCTATACCCCGCGGGAACAGAAGGCGGTGCGCGTTGCGGCCCAGACCTTCCGCCAGAACCCGGCCTTCGACACCGAGAAGGCGATCACCGAACTCGGCGTCGGCGAGGCGCTCGTCTCGACCCTCGAGGGCAAGGGCTCCCCCTCCATGGTGGAGCGCACGCTGATCGCGCCGCCGATGGCGCAGGTCGGACCGATCGACGCGGAGGAGCGGCGGCAGATCGTGGCCGCGAGCCCTCTGCGCGGCAAATACGACCAGGCGATTGACTCCGAATCCGCCTACGAGATGCTGGCCAAGCGCGCCGAGCAGGCCGCCGCCGAAGCGAAGGCGGCGGAGGAGGGGAGCGGCGGCATCCTCGACATGCTGGGAGGCCTGTTCGGCACCGGCGGCCCGCAGCGCAAGGGCACCATGACCACGACGCAGCGCGTCACCCGCGAGGTCACCCGCACCATCGTCAACCAGACGGTCGGGAACATCGCGGCCGAGATCGGAAAGTCGATCGGCGGCCGCCAGGGCAGCTCCATCGGCCGCGCCATCGTGCGCGGGACATTGGGCGGATTGCTGCGGCGGTGACGCGCGGGCGCTGGTTCTCGATGAGGTAAGAACCCGCCCGACATGCGGGCGGGTTCGTGCATGGCAGGCGCGGACGTTTATTCTGCCCCCATCACCAAACCTTCGATGTCGTGCTTCTGGGTCACCGGCACGAGCTTCTCGACGACGCGGCAGACCAGGTGGTCGCGCACGGATTGCGGCAGGGCGTCGTAGTAGTCCTGCGTGACCATCATGTCGTGGAGCGCCGCGTGGCCCGCGCCGGGCGCATCGACGCCGAGCACCATCACCGGACGCGCGATGGGCGACGGATGGGCGGTGCCGCGATGCACCGTCAGGGCCGAACGGCAGGAGATGTCGCCCATCTGCGGATACTTGCGCACGCCGCGCTCGGCGAAGCGGGGCCAGAGCTCTTCCGCCGGGAACATCTCGTGCTTCCACTCGCGGCCGTCATCCCACTGGGTGCCGGGCGCGACCTCGAACGGCCCCATGTCGGAGGTCACGTCGACGCCCGTCAGGTTGAAGGCGAGCGACGTGATCCGGTGCTGCTCGTACGACTCGGGCGGGGACGGGAAGTCCCGGTGCCAGGGCTGGTACTTGGCGCCCTGGAACGGCGTGTCGAAGCCGATCTCGACGATCTCGTATTTCGGCCCGCACACGGCCTCGCACATGGACACGACCCACGGATGGGTGACGAGGTCGACGAAGCCGCGGAAGTCCTGCGGGTGGATCTCCACGTACCAGCGGCGCGGGCCGCGGCCGACGGCGCCGCCGGGACGCTGGATCGCGTCCCAGAAGGCCGTCATCATGTCCTCGCGCATGGCCTCCGCCCAGTCGCGCGAGAAGGCCCCTTTGAGGGCGGTGATGCCGTCGCGGTAGAGGGTCTCCACGTGCTCGGTGACGTCGTAGGGCAGCTTGTCGACCTCGGCGGCGAACTTGGCTTGGGCAGTCATGGGTGTCTCCTTCCAGCGTGGTGGCGTTTGTCGTTGGCTCGGCCGACGCATCGACCGGCTTGCTTCGCAACGGGCGGCACCAGGCAGGCCCGCAGCGTTACGCAACTCGAAGACTCGCACATCCTCCCGGTCGGAGCGGCCCGCGGCCGCTCTCTCACGCCGGGCTCGGAATATCCTGAACCAGGCTGCTCCATGAGAAGGCCCGGTGAACCGGTTTTGACGTCGGACCGTGGAAGATCCGCTCGGAGGCACGCGCCACGACGGCTCCGAGGTCGGGGCAGGGCGCGCTCACGGACCGGCGCGGAACCAGCGGGCAGTCCATCTTGAGCTGGATCGGCCGCCTGCCGCCGCTCGCCACGGTGTCGATGAGGGTCTCGGCGGCCCAGCGGCCCATGTCGTAGTTGGGCAGCACGCAGGTGGAGAGGGCGGGGCGCGTGTAGCGCGCCAGCTCCTGGTCGTCGTAGCCCATGATGGAGACCTCGCCCGGCACGTCGATCCCGAGCTCGGCCAGCGCCTCCATGGCGCCCACCGCCATGAGGTCGTTGGCGCAGAAGATCGCGGTGGGCGGCTGCCTGAGACGCAGCAGCTCGTAGGTGCGGCGATAGCCGGCGTCGGGCATCCAGTCGCCGTTGCGCACCAGCTCCGCGTCGAAGGGAATGTCGGCGGTCGCGAGCGCCTGGCGGTAGCCTTTCAGGCGGTCGCGGGAGGCGTCCATCCAGGGCTCGCCGTTGATCAGGCCGATGCGGCGGTGGCCGTGCTGCAGCAGGAACTCGGTCGCCGTGAAGCCGCCCGCGATCTCGCTTGGAATCACGGAGGGCTGCCGGCGGTGCGCCGTGTAGCAGTTGAGCAGCACGGTCGGCACGTTCTCCAGCTCCGGCGGCAGCTCGACCTTGCGGGTGAAGATCGTCGAGTAGATCACGCCGAGAAGCGCCGTGTCGGCGAGGCAGGCCCGCAGGGTCGCGGATTCCAGCTCCCGGTTGGCCCGCGTCACGTGGACGGAGATCAGGTGTCCGGCTTCCCAGGCCGCATCGCGCGCGCCGTCGACGCTGACGACCGGGTGCGGGCTCGTGGAGATCTCGTCCACCAGATAGGCGATGATCTTGGGCTGCGCCTCGTCGCCGTCCAGGCGCCGGCGCGGCAGCCGGTAGCCGATGGCCTGCGCGGCCTCCAGGACACGACGGCGCGTGCTCTCGGCGATGCGCGCGCCCGACATGTTGTTGAGCACCAGCGACACGCTCGACTGCGACACGCCCGCGAGGCGCGCCACGTCGGTCATGGTCGGACGACGTCCGCCCTGGCGAGGCCTGCGCTCGCGCTTGGGATCGGGTCGGTCGTCCTGCCTCATGGTCACCCCTCAATTGCCCGTGACGGCAGATATATCATGACTTGACTAATAAAATTAGCAAGCGTTCAATCCTGCGTAGTGAGGTGACACAGAAGCACCCCTGTCAAAACCCGGAGGAATCGATGCTCAGAAGAACGTTTCTCATGCTCGCGGCCGGTGTCGCGACCCTTGGCGTCAGCGCTGGTGCCGTGTCGGCGCAGGAGCTTCCCAAGCTGAAGCAGAAGGACAAGTACAAGGTCGGCTTCGCGCAGACCGAGTCCAACAATCCCTGGCGCATCGCGCAGACCGAGAGCATGAAGGCGGAAGCCGCGAAGCTCGGCTATCAGCTCGTCTACACCGATGCCGCCGGCTCCGCCGCCAAGCAGGTCGCCGACGTGAACTCGATGATCGCGCAGGGCGTCGACCTCATCTTCCTCGCCCCGCGCGAGGAGAAGCCGCTCATCCCGGCCGTCATGGCCGCCAAGAAGGCCGGCATCCCGGTCGTCCTGCTCGACCGCAACGTGGACCAGAGCCTCGCCAAGGCCGGCAAGGACTACGTGACCTTCATCGGCTCCGACTTCGTCGACGAGGGCCGGCGCGCGGCGGAGGCGCTCGACAAGGCGACCAACGGCACCGCCAAGATCATCCAACTCGAGGGCACCACCGGCTCCTCGCCGGCCAACGACCGCCGCAAGGGCTTCGAGGACTACATCAAGAACAAGCCCGGCATGAAGATCATCGCGTCCCAGTCCGGCGACTTCGCCCGCGACAAGGGCCGTCAGGTCGCCGAGACGCTGCTGCAGGCGCATCCGGACGCGACCGCGATCTACGCCCACAACGACGAGATGGCGATCGGCGCGATCTCGGCGCTCGAAGCGGCCGGCAAGAAGCCCGGGCAGGACGTGCAGATCGTCTCCGTCGACGGCACCCGCGATGCGCTCCAGGCCATCATCGACGGCAAGATGCTGGCGACGGTGGAGTGCAATCCGAAGTTCGGCCCGAAGGCCTTCGAGACTCTGGCCCGCTACGCCAAGGGCGAGCAGATCGAGCCGTGGGTGGTGAACACCGACCGCTTCTTCGACAAGTCGAACGCCAAGCAGCTCATCGCCGACGCCTATTGATCCGCGACGGCGCCGCTCCACCGCGGGGCGGCGCCGCATCACTGGCCGGGCTCCTCTCAGCCTTTACGGGCGGATGACGCGTCATGACCCTACTTCTCTCCATGCGCGAGATCGACAAGCGCTTCGCGGGCGTGCCGGCGCTCGCCTCCGCTTCGCTCGAGGTCGAGCCGGGCGAGGTCCATGCGCTCATCGGGCAGAACGGCGCCGGCAAGTCGACCATGATCAAGATCCTCACCGGCTACTACTCCAAGGATGCCGGCGAGATCCTGTTCGACGGGACGCCGGTGGAGTTCTCCTCGCCGCAGGAGGCGCAGCGCTCCGGCATCAGCACGATCTACCAGGAGATCAACCTCGTTCCCTATCGGTCCGTGACCGAGAACATCTGCCTCGGCCGTGAGCGCCGCCGCTTCGGGCTCCTCGACTGGTCCGCCATGCACGCGGAAGCGCAGTCCCTGCTGTCGCGTTTCAACATCCATATCGACGTGCGACGGCCCCTCATGGCCTATCCGACCGCAATCCAGCAGATGGTCGCCATCGCGCGGGCGATCGGCTTCGAGGCCAAGCTCGTGATCATGGACGAGCCGACCTCCTCCCTCGACGAGAAGGAGGTCGAGGTCCTGTTCGACGTGATCCGCCAGCTGAAGGCCGCCGGCGTCTCGGTCATCTTCGTGAGCCACAAGCTCGACGAGCTCTATGCGGTCTGCGACCGGGTCACAGTCATGCGCGACGGCCGCACCGTGCGGGTCGCCCGGATGAGCGAACTCTCCAAGCTCGATCTCGTCACCGCGATGCTCGGGCGGGAACTGAGCCGCGTGCTGCACGACGAGAGCGACCAGCATGCGCAGGCCGCCTCGCGCGAGGCCCTTCTGAGCGTGGAGCATCTGGCGGTCGGCCGGAGGGTCCGCGACGTGAGCTTCGACATCCGCCCCGGCGAGATCGTGGGACTGGCAGGGCTCCTGGGCTCCGGCCGCACGGAGACCGCCCGCGTGGTCTTCGGCGCCGACCGCGCGGAGGCCGGACGCGTCGCGTTCGGCGACATCGCCGGGCCCGCCGCGGAGCCTGCGGAGGCGATCCGGGCCGGGATGGGCTTCTGCTCGGAGGACCGCAAGTTCGAGGGCATCATCCCCGACATGTCCGTGCGCGAGAATCTGACGCTGGCGCTCATGCCGCAGCTCGCCCGGCGCGGCGTGGTCGACGAGGCGCGCAGCCGAGAGATCGTCGATCGCTTCATCCAGCGCCTCGGCATCCGCTGCGCCGGGCCGGAGCAGCCCATCCGCGAATTGTCCGGCGGCAACCAGCAGAAGGTGCTGCTGGCGCGCTGGCTCTGCATGAACCCGCGCCTGCTGATCCTCGACGAGCCGACCCGCGGCATCGACGTAGGCGCGAAGGCGGAGATCCTGAGCCTGGTGCGGGAGCTGGCGGGGCAGGGGCTCGGGGTGCTGATGATCTCGTCGGAGCTCGAGGAGGTGGTCGAGGCCGCAAGCCGCATCTTCGTGCTGCGCGACGGACGCAGCGTGGCGGAGCTCGACGGCGACGACGTGAGCGAGCAGGCCGTCATGGCCGCCATGGCGCACGGGCACGAGCCGGTTCAGGAGGGGGCCGATGGCTGACACCGCCACGACGCATCCGCCGGCTCCGGCCCGCAGCACGGCGCGGCCGGACCTGCGCGTTCTCCTCACCCGACACGGCGCCTGGGTGGCGCTGGCGCTCCTCATCCTGTTCAACCTCGCGGTCACGCCGAACTTCGCCACCTGGCAGACGCTCAACGTCAATCTCACCCAGGTCTGCGCCATCGTGATCGTGGGCGTCGGCATGACCCTCGTGATCGCCACCGGCGGCATCGATCTCTCGGTCGGCTCCCTCATGGCAATCGCCGGCGCGCTGGCGCCGCTCATCTTCATGGGCAAGCTCTTTCCCCTGCCGCACCCTTATGTCGGCATCGCGCTCGCCTTCGTGGTGCCGGTCCTGGTCGCGGGCGCCTTCGGCTGGTTCAACGGCTTCCTCATCACGCGCCTGCGCATCCAGCCGATCATCGCGACGCTCGTGCTCTTCATCGCGGGAAGGGGCATCGCCCAGGTGATGACGAACGGCAACCTCCAGGTCTTCAAGGTTCCGGAGTTCCAGTACATCGGTCTCGGCCGCCTCTTCGGCGTCCCGTTCCAGGCGCTGCTGATGATCGTCATCGTGCTCGCGGCCGCCTGGATGCTCCGGCGCACCGTGTTCGGGCGCCAGATCCTCGCGGTCGGCGGCAACGAGCGCGCGGCGCGGCTCGCCGGCATTCCGGTCGTGTCGGTGAAGCGGCGCGTCTATCTCATCAGCGGGCTCCTGTCGGGCATCGCCGGGCTCATTGTGATCGCGCGCAACTCGGCCGCGGACGCGAACCTCGTCGGGCTCGGCATGGAGCTCGACGCCATCGCGGCGGTCGCGGTCGGCGGAACCCTGCTCACCGGCGGGCGCGCAACCATCATCGGGACGCTGGTCGGCGCGCTCATCATCCAGCTCGTGCGCTACACGCTGCTCGCCAACGGCGTGCCGGATGCCGCGGCCCTCATCGCCAAGGCGGCCATCATCGTGCTGGCGGTCTGGCTGCAGCGGCAGGCAAGGAGCTGACGCCATGGGGCGCTTCGACACCACACGGCTCGTCCGCGCCATCGGCCGCTACGGCGTGCTGCTCGCGCTTCTCGTGCTGATCCTCTTCGGCTGGCTGCGCTACGAGAACTTCCTCGGCAGCTACAACGTGCTCTCGGTGCTGCGCTACAACAGCATGTTCGCCCTCGTGGCCCTTGGCATGTGCTTCGTGATCATCACGGGCGGGATCGACCTCTCGGTCGGCTCCACGGCCGCCTTGGGAAGCGTGGTGGCGGCGCTCCTGTCGCCCTACGGGGTGCTGCCAGGGCTGCTCGGCGGACTCGCGGCAGGCCTTGCGGTCGGGGCGATCAACGCCTTCGTGATCATCCGCCTCAACATCCTGCCCTTCATCGCCACGCTCGCCACCATGCTGGCCGCGAGCGGCTGCGCGCTGCTGCTCGCGAACAACCAGTCGGTCTCGGTCTCCTACGAATCGGGCTTCACCGAACTCGGGCAGGGCGACTTCCTGGGCTTCCCGATCCCGGCCTGGATCGGCCTCGTCGCCTACCTCGCGGGGTCCGTTATCCTGAACCTCACCGCCTTCGGGCGCACGGTTCTGGCGGTCGGCGGCAATGAGGACGCCACCCGCCTCATGGGCCTTCCCACCACCCGCGTGAAGGCTGCGGTCTACATCCTGAGCGGAGCGCTCGCAGGCCTCGCCGGCGTGATCCTTGCGGCCCAGTTCGGCGCCGGCCAGCCCATCGAGGGCGTGGGCTGGGAACTCTTCGCCATCGCGTCCGTCGTGGTGGGCGGCACGCTGCTCACGGGCGGCGTCGGCTCTGTGGGCTCGACCCTGGCCGGCGTGCTGCTCCTCGGGCTCATCTTCAACATCCTCAATTTCGAGAACGGCCTCGGCTGGATCAGCCTCTCGGCCTACTGGCAATCGGTGATCCGCGGCGCGCTGCTTCTCGTGGTGGTGGCGATCCAGGCGCGTCTCGTCGCCCGGTCCGACGACGTGCACGCCTGACGAGTTCGATTGCATTGGGGCCTGATGCGGCTCATTCTCGGACGATGTTCCATATCCGTCTTGCGAATCCCGGGGAGCGGGCGGCGGTCGAGGCCGTCGTCGAATCCGCCTATGCGCCCTATGTCCCGCGCCTCGGCCGCAAGCCCGGGCCGATGCTCGAGGATTACGGGGCGCTCATTGCGGGGCGGGACGTGCATGTCCTGCTGGATGAAGGCCGCATCGTCGGCATCCTGGTCCTGATTCCCGAGAAGCACGAGATGCTGCTCGACAACGTCGCCGTGCTGCCGGAGAGCCAGGGGCGGGGATACGGGCGCGCCCTGATCGCCTTCGCGGAGGATGCCGCGCGGGCGAGGGGCCTGCATGCGATCCGGCTCTACACCAACGAGGCCATGACGGAGAACATCGCCTTCTACCGGCGCCTGGGGTTCGTCGAAACCCATCGGGCGGAGGAGAAGGGGTTCCGGCGGGTCTACATGGCCAAGCCGCTGGTTGCCCCGCGACCGTAGGGACAAACTCGCTCTTGCGACCCGGCCGCCCGAGGGAGTACGTCTCTCTCGATCCTTTTCATCAGGCAGCCATCTCATCATGTCCCAGCTCGACCAAGTCCTCTCGAAGATCGACGCCGACCTCGACGGCTCCCTGGAGCGCCTGTTCCAGTGGCTCAAGGTCCCGTCGATCTCCACCGATCCCGCCTTCAAGGAGCATTGCCGCAAGGCCGGCCAGTGGCTCGTGGACGAGCTGAAGGGGATCGGCGTCGACGCCTCGCTCCGCGAGACCGGCGGGCATCCGGCCGTGGTCGGCCACGCCAAGGACGGACAGGGCAAGCCGCACGTGCTGTTCTACGGCCATTACGACGTGCAGCCGGTCGATCCGCTCGACCTCTGGGACACGCCGCCCTTCGAGCCGAAGCTCGCCACCCTGCCGGACGGGCGCAAGGTCATCAGCGCCCGTGGCGCCGCCGACGACAAGGGCCAGGTGCTCACCTTCGTGGAGGCCTGCCGGGCCTGGAAGGCCGTGACCGGCTCCCTGCCGATCAACATCACCTTCCTGGTCGAGGGCGCCGAGGAGGACGGCTCGAAGTTCCTGCCGGAGTTCATCGCGGCCAACAAGGACGAGCTGAAGGCGGACGTGGCGCTCGTGTGCGACACCGGCATGTGGGACCAGGACACGCCCGCGATCACGTCCTCGCTGCGCGGCATGGTCTATGAGGAGGTGATCGTGCGCTGCGCCGATCGCGACCTTCATTCCGGCCAGTTCGGCGGCGCGGCCCGCAATCCGATCCATGTGCTGTCGAAGATCATCGCGGCGATCCACGACGAGAACGGCCGCATCACCATCAAGGACTTCTACGACGGCGTGCACGAGACGCCGACGCAGGTGCTGGAGCAGTGGAAGAAGCTCAATCTCACCGAGGAGGAGTTCCTCGGCCAGATCGGCCTCAAGGAATCGGCCGGCGAGAAGGGCCGCATGCTCATCGAGCAGATCCAGTCGCGTCCCACCTGCGACGTGAACGGCATCATCGGCGGCTATACGGGCGAGGGCACCAAGACGGTGATCGCGGCGGAAGCGCGCTGCAAGGTCTCGTTCCGCCTTGTGGGCGACCAGGACCCGGAGAAGATCTCCCAGAACTTCCAGGCCTTCGTGCGCGAGCGCATCCCGTCCGACTGCTCAGTGGAGTTCATCAAGCACAAGGGCTCCCGCGCGCTGGCGCTGCCGCACGATTTCGCGGCCCTCACGGCCGCGAAGGCCGCGCTGCACGATGAATGGAAGAAGGACCCGATCGTCATCGGCATGGGCGGCTCGATCCCGGTCGGCGGCGACTTCAAGCGCACGCTGGGCCTCGACACCCTCTTCGTCGGCTTCGGACTCGACGACGACCGCATCCATTCGCCGAACGAGAAGTACGACGTGAAGAGCTTCCACAAGGGCACGCGCTCCTGGGCGCGGATTCTTGCGGCTTTGGCGAAGTAAGCGTCAGAGCAGCCCGTCGAGGGACGACACCACGGCGCGGGGCGGAAGCTCCGCGTACTCGTCCGGCATCCCGAGACGGTTGACCCAGACCGGCGCGAAGCCGAAGGCGGCGGCGCCGGCGATGTCCCAGCGGTTGGAGGAGACGAACACCACCTCCGCGGCCGTTACGGAGAGAGCCTCGATCACCAGGTCGTAGGTGCGCGGGCTCGTCTTGAACACGCCCGCCGCATCGACCGACAGCACCGGATCGAGAAGGCTCCCGAGCCCCGCCGAGGTCACGGCGGCCTGCAGCATCTCCGGATCGCCGTTCGACAGGATGCCGGTGCGGAGGCCCCGCGCCCGCAGGGCCTCCAGGGCGGATCGCACCTCCTCGTAGGCGTCGAGGCTGCGATAGGCGTCGAGCAGGAGGGGACGCACCGCACGGTCCACGCCCGGGTGGCGGGCGAGCGCGTGGTCGAGGGCCTTTTCCGTTAGCCGCCAGAACGGCTCGTAATGGCCGGCGAGCGCCAGGACCCAGGAATATTCAAGCTGCTTCGCCCGCCAGATCTCCGACAGGCGCGTCGCGTCCGGTCCGATCCTGGCCGCATGGTGGGCCACGGCGGAATGCACGTCGAAGAGGGTGCCGTAGGCGTCGAAGATGACCGCCTTGGCGTCGGGCTGGATGATGGGGGAGCCGGGCATGGAACGAGCTTTGCATCGGCGGGCCCCTGTGGCAACCGGTGGGATTGATCAGCCGCCCTCATGAGTTCCATCACAAGTCTTCATGCCTCATGGGAGAGCCGGGCGATTGACGCAAGGCCAGCCAGGGGATTCGATAGGCGCACCTTTACAGGCTAGGGAAACAACACAGTGGCTTGGTATTCGCATACGTGGAACTGGTTCAACGGGGAATGGCATGAGGGCAATCCGCCGCTCATCGGGCCCCGGTCGCATGTATCCTGGCTCGGTTCCTCCGTGTTCGACGGCGCCCGTGTCTTCGAGGGCGTGATGCCCGACATCGACCTCCACTGCGCCCGCGTGAATCGCTCCGCCAAGACCATCGGCCTCGAGCCCACCATGGCG
Organism: Pseudomonadota bacterium; assembly: GCA_023426505.1. Lineage (GTDB taxonomy): Bacteria > Pseudomonadota > Alphaproteobacteria > Rhizobiales > Beijerinckiaceae > Microvirga. The sequence goes on along the minus strand of JAFAAP010000190.1, from coordinate 1,268 downwards.
CCGGACGCCATCGTCGAGCTCGTGCGCGAGGGCGTGAAGAAGTTCGCGCCCGGCACGGCGCTCTACGTGAAGCCCATGTACTGGGGCGAGGCCGAGGGCATCGCCACCATCGCGCCGGATCCGGCCTCGACCCAGTTCTGCCTGTCGCTCTTCGAGGCGCCTATGCCGGTGCCGGGCGGCCTCTCGGTCATGAAGTCGAGCTTCCGCCGCCCGACGCTGGAATCCATGCCGACGGATTCCAAGGCCGGCGCCCTCTACCCCAACAACGCCCGCGTCATCCGCGAGGCGCGGGAGAAGGGCTTCGACAACGCGCTCGTGTGCGACGCGCTCGGCAACATCGCCGAGACCGGCACGTCGAACGTGTTCATGGCCAAGGACGGCATTGTCTACACGCCGTATCCGAACGGCACGTTCCTCAACGGCATCACCCGCCAGCGCGTGATCCGGCTCCTGCGCGACGACGGCGTCGAGGTGGTCGAGGGCACCCTGCGCTACGAGGACTTCGCGGCCGCGGACGAGATCTTCATCTCGGGCAACTATTCCAAGGTCATGCCCGTGCTGCGCATCGATTCCCGCGACCTCCAGCCCGGCCCGTTCTACCGCCGCGCCCGCGAGCTCTACTGGGCCTACGCCCACGGCAAGAGCGTCAGCAAGGCGGCGTGAGGCTGCCGATGCGTTCGGCACCTCTCCCTCAGGGAGAGGTGAATGACCCTGCGACTTGAAACTTCGTAGCGCTCTCTCTTAACCTCTCCCCAATGGGGAGAGGTCGCGCCTCAGGCGCGGTTGAGGGAATGCGCCAGTTCATTACGCGCGCGAAACAGCTTGGCAAGCATCAGACGAATGCTGAAGTCATCCTTTGGCAGGCGCTGCGCAATCGAAAGCTAGCTCGGTGGAAATTTCGCCGGCAGCACGTGATCAACCGCTATGTCGTGGATTTTGTTTGTCTCGATGCGAAATTGATCATCGAGGTCGATGGAGCGACGCACTCGACGGAATCAGAACGGAGCGCTGACGGCTCAAGAACACGCTTGTTGGAGGCATGCGGGTTTCAAGTCCTGCGTTTCTGGAATGAGGAGATCTACTCGAATCTCGAAGGCGTGATGGAAACCATACTCGCGGAACTGGGGCGCGGAACGACCTGGTGACACCGCCGCCTTCCACCTCTCCCTGGCGGGAGAGGTCGCCGCGCGTTAGCGCGGCGGGTGAGGGGTTCCAGACTCATCCGGATAGCGCTCTGGGGGGGGGGGGGGCGCGGCGGGCGCGGGCGC
>JAFAAP010000174.1 GCA_023426505.1 Pseudomonadota bacterium | reverse complement strand
TCTACACGCGGCTGGACGCCGGGCACCGGCCGAGCGAGGTGTTCTTCCACGTCGTCGGCGCGGGTGCGCCGGACCGGCGCGTCTACGCCGAGGAGGACGGTGGCTTCTTCGTCGGCGTGGGCGAGACGCAATCCCGCCGCTTCGTCGTCATCGACATTCACGACCATGAGACGTCCGAGGCGTGGATCGTCCCCGCGCACGCCCCGGACACCCCGCCCCGCCTTCTGGCGCGCCGCGAGACCGGGGTCGAGTACGACGTCGACGAGGCGGAGGGTCGGCTTTACCTTCGAACCAACGCCGGCGGCGCGCGCGACTTCAAGATGGTCACCGCCGATCCGGACGCCGAGGGTCGCGAAGGCTGGACCGACCTCGTGCCGCACGAGGACGGGCGCCTGATCGTCAGCCACTTCGTTCTCAAGCGGCACCTCGTCTGGCTGGAGCGCCGCGAAGGTCTGCCGCGGATCGTCATCAAGCGCCTGGCCGACGGGGAGGAGCACAGCATCGCCTTCCCCGAAGAGGCCTACGCGCTCGGCCTCGTCGGCACGGCGGAATACGACACGCACGTCATCCGCTTCACCTATTCCTCCCTCACGACGCCCTCGCAGGTCTTCGACTACGATGTGGAGAGCCGGCAGCGCACGCTTCTGAAGACCCAGGAGGTGCCCTCCGGACACGATCCGGACGCCTACGTGACGCGGCGTATCTTCGCCACGGCCGCCGATGGCGAGCGCGTTCCCATCTCGCTGCTGCACCGCAAGGACCAGGCGCTCGACGGTTCGGCACCCCTGATGCTCTACGGCTACGGCGCCTACGGCATCACGATCCCGGCGGCCTTCAACGCCAACGTCCTCAGCGTCGTCGACCGCGGCTTCACCTACGCGATCGCCCATGTGCGCGGCGGCAAGGACAAGGGCTTCCGCTGGTACGAGGCCGGCCGGCGCGAGTACAAGACGAACAGCTTCACCGACTTCATCGCCTGTGCCGAACATCTGGTCGCGCAGGGCTACTCGAGCCACGACCGCATCGTCGCCCAGGGCGGCTCGGCCGGCGGCATGCTGATGGGCGCCGTCGCCAACATGGCGCCGGGTGCGTTCGGCGGCATCGTGGCCGTGGTGCCCTTCGTGGACGTCCTCGCCACCATGCTCGACGATTCTCTGCCGTTGACGCCGCCCGAATGGCCCGAATGGGGAAACCCCATCACCTCGAAGGAGGATTACGAGCGGATCGCGGCCTACAGCCCCTACGACAACGTCTCGCCGCAGGCCTATCCGCCGATGCTGGTGCTGGCGGGGCTGACCGATCCGCGCGTCACCTACTGGGAGCCGGCCAAATGGGTCGCCCGCCTGCGTGAGACCAAGATCGACGACAGTCCGCTGCTTCTGAAGACCAACATGGAGGCGGGCCATGGTGGCGCCTCGGGCCGCTTCGCGCGGCTGGAGGAGACCGCGACGATCTACGCCTTCGCGCTGGCGGTCGTTCCAGGCGCCCTCACTGCGGACGCCAGCGCCAGACCGTCGTCGAATTGACCTCCGCATCTTCCAGGACGCGGGTGACCGGCACCTCGTAGCGGGCGACCGCCTCGACCCGCGCCTTCGGCAGATAGGCGCGGCCGGGATCGCCGACGAGAACGGCGACGCCCCGTCGAGCCAAGGCGTCGAACCAAGGAAGGAGGCGTTCGGAGAAGGGCCGGTCGTAGAAGACATTCCCCGCAAGGAGGACATCGCAGGCGAGCGCCTCGCCGATGACGTCGCTCAGCAGCGCGTCGACCGAGACGCCGTTCAGTTCCGAGTTCAACGAGATCGCGGCGCCCGCGAACGGATCGACATCCACTGCCCTCACCTGAGTGGCACCCGCCTTCGCCGCGGCGATCGCGACGATCCCCGAACCGCTCGCGAAGTCGACGACCGTGCACCCGCGCACGACGTCCGGATGGTCGAGAACGTAGCGCGAAAGGCCCTGCCCACCCGCCCAGGCGAAGGCCCAGAACGGCGGCGGAACGCCGAGATCTTCCAGTTCCTCCTCGGTCTTCAGCCAGAGGGCATGCGCTTCGTCGGCCAGATGCAGGCGCAATTCCGGCACATGGGGCGGACAGGCTATGCCGGTGTTGTCGCGCACGAACGCTCGCAGCCGAATCTTCTCGCGCAAGGAACCTTATGCCCCTTCGGCAGGTTTGCGGACAAAGCGTGAAAAGGAGTTCAACATGCTCAAAGGCGGTCTTCTCTGGCTCATCGGTATCCCGATCCCGATCATCATTCTCCTGATGATCTTCGTCTTCTAAAGGCGAATCCTGCATTTCGCGGACTACACGAACTCTTTCACCGACATGGAGACCGGCTCCAGGCTCGCTCCTGCGACCGTGTCGCCTTCGTTATAAAACGACGGAAGCCATGGCGCCGATGCGTCATGGCTTCCGTCGTTTGCATTGCGCACACGCGCCTCGGCCGGCGCGGTGGTCACTTCAGGCGATCGGACCGCCCCTGCAACTCGTCGATCAGCTTCGAGGCATCCGCCTTCGTCAGCGTCTCGTCGAACGGGGTCTGCGTCTCCTCGCACAAGGTCTTCAGGTAGGACGCCTGCGCTCCCGTCATCGGCTCACCGCCGGTCGTCCAGTCGCTGGGGTCCTTTTCCGTGTTCGATCCCGTCTCGGTCTTGGGGCTTGCATCGGCCATGGTCGATCTTTCGCGTTCAGAATGTTCTCTGAACGTTCGTCCCTTCAAGCCGTTCCGCGAGCCCCCTTCGGGTCCAGGCCGCCCATCCGGCAGATCGTCTCGAAC
>JAFAAP010000103.1 GCA_023426505.1 Pseudomonadota bacterium | reverse complement strand
CCGCCGCCCGACAGACGCGTGTGGGGGGGCGTCCGCAGGACGCCGATCACACGCTCCGGCAAGCTCGGATCCACGCTTACCAGTTCGGCTTCCTAGGCATCCGTCTGGAGCATAGCCGACCCGATTGCCACCGGCCGCACTCCGCAGGAGGCAAGCAGATCCAGCGCCGCCTTAATGGATCGCCCGCTGCTGATCACGTCGTCAACGAGGAGAACCTTCCTGTTGTCGATGAGGGGGAGCATGCGCGGGTCGATGTAGAGCCTTTTGGTATGACCGGGGCTCGTGATCGATGCGAGCGGCACCGACAGTTCCTCGCGATACCAAAACTTCCGGGATGTCCCGAGCGGAACGTAGCGGCTGTGGCCCAGCCTCTTCGCGACGCCTCGTGCCAGAGTGAGGCCGAGGGTCGGCAACCCGACGACGATCTCCGGCTGGAACGGCGCGACCTTCAGGGCCAGGCTCGCGCACAGAGCATCCTCCACCGAGAAACTCGCCTGATTGATGATCAGGGATGCGATCCCATGCTTCCCGTCGGCCAGTTCGCGGATGGGCAGTCGAAGCTGGCGGCCATCGTCGAACTCAGCGGGAAAGAAAGTCTGATATCCTGATCCGGGTTGACGCTCGAACGTCGAAGGAGGATGAACCTCCTGCCAGAAGTCATGCGGCTGCATTGCTCGTTTCTCTCATCCGTCACCCGGACTGAAGGACATAATGGTGCGCGACAGGAATGCTGCTCTGAGCCGACAGCTACAGGATCGACAGCACGATGCCCCTTCAGGACCTGATCAAGGCGGATCTACCATTCCTGCGGAACCTTCGCCAAGACCTCCATGCCCACCCGGAGCTCGGGTTCGAGGAGGAGCGCACGAGCGGGATCGTCGCCTCCCTCCTCGATGAGGCCGGCATTCGGGTTCATCGCGGGTTGGGCAGGACCGGCGTGGTCGGCACCCTTCAGGTCGGAGACGGGACGCGCACCATCGGGCTTCGTGCCGACATGGATGCGCTTGCGATGCCGGAGATCGCAGACCGCCCCTACAAGTCGAAGTTCGACGGCAAGATGCATGCATGCGGTCATGACGGACATACGGTTCTGCTCCTGGGCGCGGCCCGCGCTCTCGCCCGCACCCGCAATTTCTCCGGCACGGTGCATTTCATCTTTCAGCCGGCGGAAGAGGGTCGCGGCGGCGCGAAGCGGATGGTCGAGAATGGGCTTTTCCGCCTCTTTCCCTGCGACGCCGTCTACGGCCTGCATAACATGCCCGGCCTCGCGCCCGATGAATTGGCCGTAACGGCCGGGCCGCAGCTCGCCTCCTCCGACAGCTGGATCATGACATTCAAGGGAGTCGGCACGCATGGCGCGAAGCCGCACCTCGGAAAGGATCCGATCACGGCGAGCGGCCATTTTCTCACTGCGCTGCAGACAATCGTGGGCCGGGTCGTCGACCCTTTGCAGCCTGCCGTCGTCAGCGCCTGTTCCATTCGCGCCGGGGACCCGAAGGCGCTCAACGTCATCCCGGATATTGTCGAGATCGGCGGGACGGCGCGCGCCTATTCTGCGTATGTCCGTGACCAACTCGAGACCGAGATCGGACGGCTCGCCCATGGTGTCGCAGCAATGTTCGGCATCGAGGTGGAATACACGTTCAATCGGCGCATTCCGCCGGTGGTCCACGATCCCGACGCCACGGCGCGAGCCCTCGCCGCCGCGAGGGCGGTCTGCGGGTCGCGGGTCGTGACGGACTTTCCTCCTTCGACCGCGGGCGATGACTTCGCCTTCTTCGGTGAGGCGGCGCCTGGCGCCTATGTATGGCTCGGAAATGGGCCTGCGGTGGACGGAGCCTTGCACCACAACACCGCGTATGACTTCAACGACGAAGCCATCGCGACCGGCGTCGCCTTCTGGATCGCGCTCGTCGAGCAGGAGCTCGCCGGCTAGACTGCAGGACGATGTCTCGCCCCGCTCGTTTGGGGATCAGCGTCAGCCCTGTTGGATGAAGCGGCTGAGGAAGAGGCGCGTGCGCGGGTGGCTCGGATTCGACAGGACGACCTCCGGCCTGCCCTGCTCCACGACCACGCCGCCATCCATGAACACGACCCGATCCGCAGCCTCGCGGGCGAAGCCGATCTCGTGAGTGACGACGATCATGGTGAGGCCCTGGTCGGCCAAGTCCCGCATCGTCGCCAGCACCTCGCCGACGAGCTCCGGATCGAGCGCCGAGGTCGGCTCGTCGAACAGCATGAGCTTTGGCCTGATCGCGAGGGCGCGGGCGATGGCGACGCGTTGCTGTTGTCCGCCGGAGAGCTGGCGGGGATAGGCATGCGCCTTCTCGGTCAGGCCGATCCTGGACAACAATTCCATCGCATAGGCCTCCGCCTCGCGACGCTTCTGCTTGTGGACGCCGACGGGAGCCTCGATGATGTTCTCCAGCGCAGTCATATGCGGGTAGAGATTGAACTGCTGGAACACCATGCCGATCTTGCGGCGCTGGACCGCGATGGCCCGGTCGGAGAGCTTGTGCAGGCGCCCGTTCCGCAGCTCGTATCCGATCTGCTCGTCATCGACCACGATCGAACCGCGATCAATGGCCTCGAGGTGGTTGATGCAGCGCAGGAAGGTCGACTTGCCCGACCCGGACGGGCCGAGGATCACGACCACCTCGCCGGGCATCACGTCGAGGTCGATCCCCTTCAGCACCTCGTTGCTGCCGAAGGATTTGTGAACGTTGCGTGCGCGAACCAGCGGCTCGACAGGAACGGGCGAGATCTTTTCAGCCGCAATGGTCATGCCGGCTCCTCCATGCGGACATTGGCGCGAGCGTCGGTGGCGCCGCGCTCGCCGCGGGCGTAGTAGCGCTCGATGAAGCCCTGCCCAACGTTCAGGATCGAGGTGATGACCAGGTACCATATTACCGCGACCATCAGCATCGGGATGACCTCGAAGGTCCGGTTGTAGACCGCCTGCACGGAGTAGAGCAGATCGGCCATGGCGATCACGCTCACGAGAGACGTCGCCTTGATCATGCTGATGAGCTGGTTTCCGGTCGGAGGGATGATCGAACGCATCGCCTGCGGAATGATGATGCGCCGCAGAGCCCGCCCACGGGTCATGCCGAAGGCATCGGTGGCCTCGACCTGCCCTTTGTCGACGGACAGCAGGCCGCCGCGGATGATCTCGGCCATATAGGCCGCCTCGTTGAGCGACAGTCCGGCGATTGCGGCCGTCATCGGCGTAATGATATCGTTCGTGTTCCAGCTGACGAGCGTCGGGCCGAACGGAATCGCGATCGAGATCTCCGGGAACAGGGTCGACAGATTGTACCAGAAGATCAGCTGGACCAGCAGCGGCGTGCCGCGGAAGAACCAGATGAACAGCCCCGCTAGGGAGCTGAACAGCGTATCGTTGGACATGCGGGCGATGGCCAGCACGAGGCCGATCGCCGTGCCGATGATCATCGCCACGACGGTCAGACCGAGCGTCACCGACAGCCCCTTCAGAATCGACTCGGCAGTGAACCACTCGGCCACGATGGGCCAGCCGAAATTCGGGTTCCAGGCGACGATCCAGGCGAAGTTCGCCGCGACCACCAGCACGAAGGCCCAGAGGAGCCAGCGGCCCCACTCGATCGGCTCGTGCGCGTTGGCGACGTCGCGCAGGTCCACGGAAGGACTGATGGTGCGCTCGGTCATGATCGTTACTTCTGCGCCTTGTTGATGCCGGGCTCGGAAATCATGTTGTTCTCAAGTCCCCATTTCTTCATGATCTGGGTATAGGTGCCGTTCTTCACGAGTTCCTGGATAGCAGCGAGAAGAACGGGCCCCAGCGGCGAATCCTTGGTGACGACGGCACCCTGGAACAGATCGTCGAAGCCGTTCTTCTGGCCGACGCCTGTCAGCTCGAGCTCGCCGTTGGACTGCTGCACGAAGTAGGTCAGCGGGGCCTGCGAGGAGAAGAAGGCGTCCGCGCGCTTCGAGCGGACCGAGAGGATCGAGGTCGGCTGATCCGTGTAGGACTGAACTTCGAGCTTCGGCTTTCCGTCCGCTTCGCACTTTTCGGCCTGGGCCTTGATCACCTTCTCGGCCGATCCGCCGGACTGTACGGCGATGCGTGCGCCGCAGGCATCCTCGAGGGACTTGATACCCTTGGGATTGCCCTTCTGCACTGCGAAAACGACGTATTCCTGCACCCAATCCACGAAGTCGTTCGCCTCCTGGCGGGACTTGAAGTCGCCCACCGGCCCCATGGAGAACTGGTAGCGGCCGGACTTGATGCCGCTGAGCAGGGCCGAGAGGCCGCTGACGGTGGCATGCTCGATCTTGACGCCCAGGAGCTGACCGATCGCATCGGTCATGTCGGCGCTGGCGCCGGTCATGGTGCGGGTGTCGGTGACGATCTCATAGGGAGGGAACGAACCGCTGTTGACCGAGATCAGCTTGTTCGACGACTTGACGTCGTCGGGCAGCTTGGCGCGCAGGGCGTCGTTCACCTTCTGCTCCGGGATAGACGCGTTGGACGTCGCCTGAGCGAAGGCAGGGGCCTGGGACATCGCCATGGCGACGGCGGTGGCGCATAGGATCGTGCGAATAGTCATTGTGTTCGTTCCCTTTTGGCTTTGAAGATTACGCAGCTTCCGTCTGCGATTGAGCGGAATGGGCAAGCTCCGGGCGGACGAAGCGCCGGTTGGCGAGGACCGGGAGGACGGAGCGCGCATGAGTGATCCGCGCGGGGTCAAGGTCGGCGAAAAGGAGTGTCGGCACCTCGCCGGCGCGGGCGATGGCGACGCCCAGCGGATCGACCACCATGCTCGCACCGATGTTCCGCTCGCCGCACTCGCCCACAGCCACCACGTAGCAGGTATTCTCTAGCGCGCGGGCGGTGACCAGGACCTCCCAATGAGCCTCCTTGCCGAGGCCGCGCACCCAGGCGGCGGGCAACATGATCACATCCGCTCCATCCACGGCGAGGCGTCGCGCCATCTCCGGGAAGCGGAGGTCGTAGCAGGTCATCATCCCGACCTTCAGGCCCGCGATCTCAATGATGCCTGGGACCTCTTCGCCGGGCTGAACATTGGTGGATTCCTTCGCCGAGAAGGCATCGTAGAGGTGCAGCTTGCGGTACTGCGAGACGATCTCGCCGTTGCGCACGGTGATGAGCACGTTGAAGACCCGGCCGGAGCCGGATGGCACGTGGATGCAGGTCATCATTGTGAGATTCGAGCCGCGGCTAGCCTCGAGCACCTGTTGCATGAACGGGCCATCGAGAGCCTGCGCCGACTTCAGCACGATGTCGGGATCGGCGATGTCGCGGGCCAGGATGCCCTCCGGCAGCACGAGCACGTCGGCGCCGGCGGCATCCGCCTGTTTCATGAGCCGGACGCAGGTATCGGCATTGTCCTGCCATTCCCGGCTGACTGCGAATTGTCCAAGGGCGACTTTCATGCGGGCTCTCCTACGAGGTTCTGCACGGCCGGAAACAGGGTATCGGGCGTGAGGTCGGTGTCGGCCAGACCCTGCTTGCGGATCTCGGCCAGGAAGTCGGCGATCATCTTGCGGTTGGGCTCAAGCCCGCTGGCGTTCCAGGTCTCCGGAAGATCACGGCCGCAGCGGCCGAGCTCCTCGATGATCCACGGCGTCGTGTCCGCGTATTTGCGGCGCTTCTCCATCCATACGCGCTGGGACTCGTCGAGCAGATCGCTCAGCTCCTGCGCCAGCCAGGGATGCTCCGCCGCGAAGGCCGCCTTGATGCCGAGGATGTGGATGCCCGGGATGTAGCCGACGGCATTGAAGTACGCGAGTTCAGCGCCATGCAGATCGGTCAGAAGGTGACGGAACTTCGAGTCGCGACCGAAGAAGCCGGACGGCATAAAGGGTGTAAAGACGGCGTCGAGCTCACCGCTTTCCAGCAGGTCGAGCATCGGGCGCTCACCCGGCACCGCCTCGATCCGGCCGGGGCGCGCATAGGGGCCGAGGCGATCGACGATCGGGTGCGCGTCGGTCAGACGACCCGCGAACCAGCGCACGTCCTCGATCCCGACGCTGACCTGCGCCAGCGCTGCCCTCGTCCACGTATTGCCGGAATCCTGCCAGCCGGTGACGCCGATCCGCTTGCCCTTGAGATCCTCAAGACGCGTCAACGGGCTCGTACGGGCCGTGATGATGCAGCGATGACGGAACCCGCGCATGAGGAAGTTGGGGATGCCCACGACCGCCGTGTCGCCTCGCGAACGCCCGGTCGTGTAGCGGCTGAAAGATATCTCGCTGGCGTCGTAGCGCTGATCGTTGGCGAAATCCTCCGGCAGAGTGCCGACACGGTCCACCTTCACATCGATGCGGTCGGATCTGACGTCGCCGAGCACCAGCGGCGTCATGTAGTCCCAGTCACGAAGCGCCAGACGGACGGTCACCCTCACAGCATTCTCCTGCCGCTCACCGGCAGAACTTGTGCCGGCCAAATGTTTGCCGGAGTTGAAAATTAAATGTTCATTTCTGCTGATCAATAACTATTATGTTACTGAACATTAAAAGATGGAATGCGATGGACCCTGTTCCCGACGTTGAATGGTTCGCTGAGCGGCTGAAGGAGCGCACGGCGCGTGGCATCGCTGTGGAGACGAGCGCTCTCATTCGGTCGGGCGCTCTTCCCATTGGCTCCCGTCTCCCGACGGTGCGGGACCTCGCCTTCAAGCTCGGCGTGAGCCCGGCTACCGTCTCCGACGCTTGGAGCGAACTGCGTCGCCAGAAGATGATCAGCGGGCGCGGCCGCACCGGCACCTATGTGTTCGGAAACACCGTTGCACCCCGTCCCGCACGGATGGGCAGCGTCGGTCACTTTGGGCAAGGAGTGCTCGACCTGACCATGGCGGTGCCCGACCAGGACCTCCTGCCGCCTCTCGGCCAAGCTCTCGCCCACGCAGCGAAAGCCGATAACCTGAACAGCTATGAGCGCACGCCAATTCTCTCCGAGCTGCGCATGGCGGTCGAACAGCGCTGGCCCTACCAGCCGGAGACGTTCCTGGCGACGAACGGCGGCTACAATGCCATCTATTCGGCGCTGCACGCGCTGGTGATGCCTGGCGCGTGCATCGCTATCGAGGACCCGACAGCCATGCGCATCCTCGACATCATCGAGGATTTGGGCGCCGAGATCATTCCGGTCGAATGCGACATCGAAGGGCCGTTGCCGGCGTCACTGGCGAAGGCCCTGCAGAAGAAGCCGACCGCCTTCATCTTCCAGCCGCGCACCCACTCGGTCACCGGCCGGGCCGTGAGCGCGACACGTCTCGCGGAGCTCGCCGCGACCCTGGAAGCCGGAGACTGCTACATCATTGAGGACGACGGAGTAGGCGATGTCTCCCCGCTCCCGCCGAGCAGCCTCGGCCATCTGTTCCCGAGACGTGTCATTCACATCCGATCATTTTCCAAGTCGCTCGGGCCGGATCTGCGACTTGCAGTTCTTTCCAGCTCCCTCAACGTGGTCAAGCAGATCCAATCGTACCGGAGCTTCAGCTCCGGCTGGACGAGTCGTCTCCTCCAGGCCACGACGGCATGGCTGCTCGATGACGAGGAGAGCTCCCTCATCGTGGAAAAAGCCCGTCAGGCGTATGCGACCCGACGCGCGGCGCTCGCCGGTCCCCTGAGCGAGCGCGGCGTCATGCTCCCACCCGGCGATGGGCTTTGCGTATGGATCCCGGTGGGGTCGGAGCAGTTCGCACTCGTGACACTGGCCGCGCGCGGCATCGCGGTCCTGCCTGGGACGAAGTGCTCCGTGCGTCCGATCAACCACATCCGCGTCGCCACCAGCATCCTGACCGATCGCTACGACTTCGTTGCGGATTCGATCGCGCTCGCCGCATTGGGCGGCCCCGGCTGAGGAGAGATTGGGCGGAACCCATGAGCGGTTGGGACCCCGGCGTGGGGGAAACCGTGTGGACCGACAGAAGGCTCCGACCAACTGGGGCTTGCCATCGGGAGCCGAGGCTCTAGCCTGACGGGAAGCGCCGTCGACAGGCGCAGGAAACGCCCGGCCTCATGTCAACAACACCAGACGCACCCGCCGTATCGCTGCACAACGTCGCCATCACCTTCGGAGCCAGGGAGAGCGGCTACACTGCCGTCCGTACGATCGATCTCACTGTACGGCCGATGGAATTCGTCGCCATCGTCGGCCCCACCGGCTGCGGCAAGTCCACCTTGCTGAATGCTTCGGCGGGTCTCCTGAAGCCATCCGACGGCAGGGTCGAGATCTTCGGTGCGCCGTTGCAGGGCCTGAACGGGCGGGCTGGATATCTCTTCCAGCAGGATGCGCTGATGCCTTGGAAGACCGCTCTTCAGAACGTCGCGGTCGCGCTTGAGCCTAAAGGAGTCGGGCGCGCGGAGGCGGAGACCAAGGCGCGGGAGTGGCTGCGCCGCGTCGGCCTCGCAGCCTTCGTGGACCGTTACCCCCATATGCTCTCGGGCGGGCAGAGAAAGCGAGTCGCTCTGGCGCAGATGCTGATCCGCGACCCCGAAATCCTCCTCATGGACGAGCCCTTCGGCCCGCTCGACGCGCAGACCCGGCAGATCATGGGCAATCTGCTCCTCGATCTTTGGGCCGCGAACCGCAAGGCGGTGCTCTTCGTCACGCACGATCTCGAAGAGGCCATCGCGCTGGCCGACCGGGTGGTGGTGATGTCGGCGGGGCCCGCGGCCCGCATCATCGGCGACTTTCCCGTCACTCTGGCCCGCCCCCGCGACATCGCGGAACTGCGCGTCGAGCCGGAGTTCCACCACATCCACAAGGAGATCTGGGCCAGCCTTCGCACCGAGGTGCAGAAGGCTTATGCGCAGGGCGAGGGAGGAACCGCATGAAACGGCTGAAGCTGCTCGGCCTCCAGATTGCCGTGGGACTTACCTTCCTGCTGCTCTGGCACGTGCTGACGACCTATCCCATCCTGGCTCCCGTCAAGCAGACGCAGTTCTTCTTCTCGAATCCTGTGGATGTGCTGGCGCGGGTTTGGAAGGAGTTCGCGTCCGGCGAGATCTGGCGGCATCTCTGGATCACGCTGGTGGAGACCATTCTGGCCTTCGTGTTCGGAGCCGCTGGCGGAATCCTGTTCGGCTTCCTCTTCGCGCGCCGGGAAGTCCTCGCCGCAGTGTTCGATCCCTACATCAAGGCCGCGAATGCCCTGCCCCGCGTGGTGCTGGCGCCGATCTTCGCCTTGTGGTTCGGGCTCGGGATCTGGTCGAAGGTGGCGCTCGGCTTCACGCTCGTGTTCTTCATCGTCTTCTTCAACGTGTATCAAGGCGTTCGGGAGGTCAGCCCCGTGGTGCTGTCGAACGCGCGCATGCTGGGCATGACCGAGCGCCAGCTCCTACGGCATGTCTATTGGCCGGCCGCACTCACCTGGATGTTCTCCTCACTGCACACCTCCGTGGGGTTCGCCCTCGTGGGCGCGGTGGTGGGCGAGTACCTCGGGTCCTCCGCCGGGCTCGGCTACAAGATCCATGAGGCGGAGAGCGTCTTCGACGTCACGGGCGTCTTCGCCGGCATGGTGATCCTCTCGATCTTCGTCATCATCATCGACGCGCTCGTGACGATGATCGAGAACCGGCTCCTGGTCTGGCGTCCGGCCCCATCGACAACCGGGCAGGTTTGAGCAATCCTGCCCGCCGACATCTGCAGCGAAGCAGGGAGAATTGGGATGAAACGCCGTACATTTCTGATCGGAACGGGCGCGGCCCCCTTGGCGGCCGGCGCCGGCTCACGGGCCTTTGCGCAGGAGAAGCCGGAGAAGAGCAAGGTTACGCTCGGGGTCGGCGGAAAGCCGCTGCTCTACTACCTCCCGCTCACGATCGCGGAGCGCAGGGGCTTCTTCAAGGAAGAGGGCCTCGATGTCGAGATCAACGATTTCGGCGGCGGCGCCAAATCGCTGCAGGCGCTCATCGGCGGCTCGGTGGACGTCGTGACCGGCGCCTATGAGCACACGATCCGCATGCAGGCGAAGGGCCAGGACGTGCGCGCCATCACGGAGCTCGGCCGCTTCCCGGCGATCGTGATCGCCGTCAAGAAGGACAAGGCCGACAAGATCAAGTCCGCGGCCGACTTCAAGGGTCTCAAGATCGGCGTCACGGCGCCCGGCTCCTCCACGGCCCTGACCACGCAATATGCCATGGTCAAGGCGGGCCTGAAGCCGACCGATGCCGCGTTCATCGGCGTCGGGTCGGGCGCGAGCGCCGTCGCCGCCATGCAGAAGGGCGAGATCGACGTGATCTCGCATCTCGATCCGGTCATCGCCAAGCTCGAAGCGGACGGTGACATCACGGTGCTCATCGACACCCGCACCGAAGCCGGCACCCGTTCCCTGTTCGGCGGCTCGAACCCTGCAGCGACGCTCTACACGAAGAAGGACTTCATCGACGCCAATCCGGTGACCACGCAACGCCTGGTCAACGCCTTCATGAAGTCGCTCAAATGGCTCCAGACCGCCAAGCCCGAGGATGTGGCGGACACGGTGCCGCCCGAATACCACCTCGGCGACAAGCCGCTCTACCTCAAGGCGGTGCAGAACTCGCTGGAGAGCTATTCGCGCAACGGGATCGTCTCGGCCGAGGGCATGAACAGCGTCATGGACATGCTCAAGCAGCTCGATCCGGAGCTGAAGGACGCCAAGGTCGATCTCTCGACGACCTTCGATGACCGCTTCGTCAAGAAGGCTTCGAGCTGACGACGGAACCGCTAACGAGTCTTGGCCCTGCTTTCAGGGCCGAGATCTCCCAGGCGATTTGCACCTCAATGCGTCGTGACAGTCCCATGTCCCCTGCTCCGCTCCGGCAGCGGACATAAACTGCCGCAATCGGACATGCCCGGCAGGAGATACCGGAGGCAGCAGACCTTGCGCTTGCGGACCCTCTGACCACCCTGCTCCCGCCACGCCATGACGCCCGACATGGGATTCGGCCGCCCCCGTTTGTCGAATTTGCTCTCCAGCAGATTGTGCCCTTCCTCCAGAGCACTCCGGCGAACACCGTCGAAGGCTGCGGCCTGGTGCAATGTCCAATCGAAAATGGTCGCCGCGTTGGTCCAAAGCAGGCGCGGCGAGACGTGGAAATGGGCCGCAAAACTTTCGACGAGCGGTTCGACATGCCCTTGAAAAAGGTCTGCGAAGCCACCCTTCCCATCAGGCTTGAGCGAATGTCCATCATTCGCGAGGATGAGGGCCTCCGTCCGCCCGTCCTCCTGGAGAGCGATCCTGACGTGCTCCAGACCGACAGGCAGATTGCGGCCGAGGAGCAGAATGGCGGCGGTCGTAGGGATGATCAGGGCTCCGAAGTGCCAGTGGGTCCACATCGACACGAGCGCTCGGCGATCTCCGCCGGGATGGACGGCCGCGAAGCGCGCCATGAGGCCCTCCGCGACCCGGGCGTCGAGAAGATCGCTTCCGGCGATCGACGAGGCATGCTCCCCCGGCAGGGCGAGGGCATCCTTGAAGCGCAGCAGCGTTCCGGTGAAACAGGGGGCGAGAGAGGGAATCATCGGCCTTCCTAGAGCCCCTTCGCGGGCGCAGGCAGAACATGCGCGGCCCGTTCCGATGCATCGCGCCGGTTCAGGGCGGATACGGCAGGCGCGACGATCATCGCAAGGGCGGCAGCTGCACCGAAACAGGCGCCATAGCCGAGATGCTGCGACACCCAGCCCGCACCGATGCCGCCGGCCATGCTGACGAGCGCATCCATGCATTGCAGCAGCGTGAAGTCGATCCCGGCCTGACGCGGATCGGACAAGGCCATGAATCGCGCATAGAGCGCCACGAAGCCGAGCGCCATGATGCCTGACGAGCTTGCGAGCGCCAGCGCGACGAGGACAGGCTGCGGCACCCCTCCCCGCCATGCGGCCATTGCCAGGGCCGCAAGAGCGCAGGCCTGCAGGACAAGGGCTGCCAGCATCAGGGCTGCCGCACCCCAGACGCGGACCAATGCACCGCCCAGCAAAGCGCAGGAGAAACCGACGATCATGCCGCCGATGCCGTTGATGAACCCGAGGGACGCGAGATCGACGCCGGCATCGATCAGGAAGGGCCCGAGCATGCTCAGAGCCCATTTCTGCGCCACGACGTAGATCGCCGCGAGACAGAGGCCCTTGCGGATCTCGCGCCGGCCCAAGGCATGGCGCAGCGACGGCTGGTGCGCACGCTCGGCTAGCGTATCGCCTCCGGGAGAGAGCAGGAACGGCACCCCGAGCAGCAGCAGCAGCGCAGCCATGGCGCAGGTCGCCGTGTCCCAACCTAGCCAAGAGACGAGAACGAGAAAGAGCCCGGACCCGATGGCCGAGCCGAGATAGGCGCCACCGACCTGGGCGGCATTTCCCCATCCATGGTGGCGCTCGGACAGGCGCTCGACCGCATGC
The DNA here is from genome assembly GCA_023426505.1 of Pseudomonadota bacterium. GTDB lineage: Bacteria > Pseudomonadota > Alphaproteobacteria > Rhizobiales > Beijerinckiaceae > Microvirga. The sequence continues at coordinate 20,174 of JAFAAP010000103.1, read as the reverse complement.
CCGTCGCACGCGATATCTACGGTGGAGGCCGCAAAGGCGATCGCAGTGAAGATGGCGATCACGGAAACGAGGTGGGTCGGGCCGACCAGCCCGACGAGGAAGAGACCCAGAGCGGACATGAGGCCGCCGACCACGACGATCGAGCGCGAGCGGCTCGGCCCTGTCGGGGGCAGGCGATAACGCTCGACGGCGGGAGCCCACAGGAACTTGAGGGCCCAGGGCAGGACCGCCAGATAGGTCAGCCCGATACGGTCGAGCGGCAGACCACGATCACGCAGCACGCTCGGCAGCGCAATGAAGGTCAGACCACTGATGATGCTCTGACCCACATAGAGCCCCCCGAGCGCCAGGACGATGGCGGCCGGAGCGGCAAGACCCCGCGCATCCTCGCCTTGAGGCCAGCCGGCCCTCACCAGCGATACCGCAGGCTGGCGATCACCTTGCGCCCTTCGTCGAAGTAGCAGTAGCCGGAGGTGCAGACCTGGCTCACCTCGTCCAGGAGGTTGGTGGCGTTCACCTGGAAACGCATGCCCTTGAGGCTCGGATCGACGTTCTCCAGGTCATAACGGATCGCGGCGTCGAGATAGGTTCGCGGCTCGTTGTCGAGGATCGGTCGGTTGAGGTTGTCGCCGAGGCTCGAACCGACATAGCGCACGCCGCCGGCGATGCCGAGGCCCTTCGCCGGCCCGTCCTGGACCGTGTAGTCGAGCCAGAGGGACGCCATGTGATACGGCACGGCGGTGAGGCGGTTGCCTTCTGTCTCGGGGGTCAGCTTAAGGATGCGCGCATCGTTGTAGGAATAGGAGGCCTGAAGATTCAGGCCCTCGGCCAGCGACGCGACCGCTTCGAGTTCGACGCCCTGGGAGCGCAGATCGAGCTGAACCTGCTGGTTGAGGCCGTTGACCACCTCGTAGACGACCGCATCCTCCTGCCGGAGATCGAACACCGCGGCCCGCAAGGAAGCGTTATAGCCGGGGACATCGTATTTCACGCCGAACTCGACCTGCTCGCCGGTCGTCGGCTCCGCGACGGCGCCGGACAGGAGGGTTCCCGGATTGGGCGTGAAGGACGTGCCCCAGCTTACATAGGGAGCGAGGCCGAAATCCGTCACGTAGCCCAGAGACGCCCGGCCCGTGAACCTGGTGTCGTCGCGATCGAAGTTGGTGCCGCCGCTCTCAAAATCGCTCGACAGCCAGTCGTGCCGTCCGCCGAGGGTCAGGCGCCAGTTCTGCCACTTGAGCTGATCCTGCACATAGAGGCCCGTCAGGGTCTGCGTCTGGTTCGAGCGATAGGCGAGAACGGGATCGACTCCGACCGGCACCCCGCCGAATCCCTCCTTCGACCGGTAGGTCAGGCGGCTCACGTCCACCCCGGTCAGAATCGTGTGGTCGACCGCACCCGTACGCACGCGGCTCTCGAGGTGGGTGTCGGAGACGATGCCCCAGTTGGTCTCGCGGACGAGGCCGGGAGACCCGGAAGAGACGTATTCCTGATTCGTCCCGAGCGCCGAGAAGCGCGTGCGCTGGCGCAGGGTGAACATGTCGTTGAAGCGGTGCTCGAACTCGTAGCCGATGCGGCCCTGCTTCTGCCGGAAGTCGTTGTAGCGCTCGTCGCCGAGGAACTGCCTGGTCGCTCCGACCGACTTGTAGGTGATGTTGCCCTGCCGATCGACGTAAGGCGCATATTCGTTGACGTAGGCCGCCGTGCCGCCGGTCGTGGAATCCATGTATTCGCCGAGGACCGTGACGGTCGTGGCCGCTGTCGGCTTCCAGGTGATGGCTGGCGCGATGAAGACGCGGTCGTCCTTGACGGCGTCGATCTCGGTCCCCGCCTCCCGCACGAGACCGGTCAACCGGTAGAAGAGCGTCTGATCCGAACCCACAGGGCCTGAGAGATCGAACGCGCCCTGCAGGCGGCCGTAGGAGCCTGTCTGAACCTCGACCTCGCGAAACGGCATGAAGGTGGGACGTTTGGAGATGAGGTCGACGATGCCGCCCGTGCTGCTTGCCCCGTAGATCGAGGCGGCAGGCCCACGGAGGATCGCAATGCCCTCCAGACCGTAGGGTTCAAGGCGGAACAGGCCATTGGGGCTGTTGACCTGCCGGAGACCGTCCCTGAAGACTCCCGTGTAGGTGACGTCGATGCCACGGATCGTGAAGGCATCATAGCGCGGGTCGAAGCCATAGTTGGTCACGCTCGCGCCGGGCGTATAGGCGAGCGCATCGAGGAGAGTCTGCGGCTTGCGATCCTCGAGCTGCTCCTGCGTTACCGTCGAGATCGATTGCGGCGTCTCGAGAAGCGGCGTGTCGGTTTTCAAAGCGCTGCGGGCCGAGGTCGCCACGTATCCATTCGCAGTGAAGGCGTCGGATTGCCCGTTGCTGGTTCCTTCGACGACCACTTCGTCGAGCTGAATGGCACGCGTTTCAGCCAATTGCGCAGACGCAGCATGAGGGATGAGAGCGATTGCCGATGACGCCAGCAAGACGAGTTTGATCTTCACGATGCGGAACTTTCAGAAACAACGACGCGCTCCGCCTAACAACGACAGTATATATGAGTCAAGAATTCTAGTTTTTAATTATTACAGGTTCACATTGGAACATTTCCAGCTGACGATAAAGCGATATACTTAGTTTTGAATGTATCTAAAGTAATCTAAATACTCTCAAAACCACGATTGGACTTCAGCCACGTTGTATCATCGACCCGATCTGAGGGTTTGAGGCTGGCATCATGTGGTGAATGCACGGGCAGATCGACCGCATCACGGCCCGACGCTCCGTTTCAGAGTCGGCGCACAAACATTATCCCCGCCGGTCGTCCGGCGGGGACATGAAGCCTTGGGCTGTGTTCTTACTTCCTGAGAGACTCCTGACGCTCTTCAGCGTGTTCGCTGTCAATGAGCGCGTGGCTGTCCTTCGACCACGGGGCGCATGAACGTGCGCTGGTGGATCTCCACCAGCCGCTGCATGAGCCAGTCCCTGTCACGAGTATAGCGGCACGCGAGTTCCCTCAGAAAATGCTGCTTGAGAGCTTCGGGTCCCAGCCACTCGTTCAAGCATTGTCGGTCCTGTTCATAGCTTGCCTCGACCGCATCGAGGGCACGGGAGATTTCCAGAGCTTCAGCGACGTTGCGAGCGGGATCGACGTCATGTCGCCGACCCCTGAAGGGGGTCTGGCGGGTGGGAGCGATCGTCATGGTGACCTCTTCGATTCCGAGATGATCGGTGGCGCAGCAGGGCCCTCAGGTCTTCTGCCGGGCAACGATCTTGTCCTTGATAGCGTCGTAGGCGTTCTGCGGAATGATCTTCTTGTCGATCAGATCGCTTTTGGCGTGGTATGGGCGCCCTTTGATGATCGCGTCAGCGCGGGCCGTCCCGATCTGCGGCAGCGCATCGAGCTGCTCTTTCGTGGCCGTGTTGATGTCGATCAGGCTGCTCGAGGGAGCAGTCGTTGGGGTCACCGCCTTGGCGGCGGGGGCCGAGCTGCTGGCCGGCGGCTTCGCGGGAGCTGTCTGAGGAGCGGTCTGGGCAAGAACGGGTGTCGCCAGGAGCAGGCCGACAATTGCGGCAAATGGTGGTAGGCGCATGGAAACCTCCTGTTGCGCGAGCAGGGATGCGCCGGCGGCGGCGAAACGCCGGCGCGGGAGCACGCGGCCGTCGAACGGCGGCGCGTCAGCTCGTCAGGAGGACGGTGGGCCTGTCGGAGGGGCCGCGCATGGAGGATGCGTGGGAGGCGCGGTCGGGTAGGAGGCTCGGCCGGTTTGAATGAACCGAGCCCGGTCGATCATGAACTCGCTAGTTCCTGCGGGAATCACGCGCCAATCGGGCGTCCCGCCACCCGCCAATCCATCGACCTTGGCCTTGATCGTATCGTCGAGCGCCTGGTCCTGATCCAGGAGCGCTGCCTTGCAGGAATCGTCGGTGGCGGCCGCATTGCTGGCCGCCCAGGCAAGCTCAGCCGTGACCGGGCTAGCTGCGAGCAGGATCGCTACGAGCGTGCGGAGCAGGAATGCGACGAACCGTTCAGGGCTCACGACTCAGCACCTTTGGACGACGCTATCGATGAAGCGCTCGTATTGCGGCAAAAGAGAGCCCACAGCACCTGGGGTCAATCCGGGGTGCGATGGGCCGTCCATCCCGCCATGGAAGCTTCGCGACCGACCTGCTCGATTTGCCAGGACCGTCCCAGCGAGCTCACGTCACTTCTTGCGGTTATACACGTCCAGCGAAACGGCCGCGAGGAGCACGAGGCCCTTGATGACCTGCTGGTAGTCGATGCCGATGCCGAGGATCGACATGCCGTTGTTCATGACGCCCATCACGAAGGCGCCGATGACTGCACCGGTCACCTTGCCGACGCCACCCGTGGCCGAAGCCCCGCCGATGAAGACGGCGGCGATCACGTCGAGCTCGAAGCCGAGACCGGCCTTCGGCGTTGCCGTGTTCAGGCGCGCCGCGAAGATCAGGCCGGCCAACCCTGCCAGCACCCCCATGTTCACGAACGTCAGGAAGGTCAGGCGCTCCGTCTTGATGCCGGACAGCTTGGCGGCTTTCTCGTTTCCACCCAGCGCATAGATGCGTCGCCCGATCGTGGTGCGGTTCGTCACGAATGCGTAGAGCGCGATCAGCACCGCCATGATGACGAGGACGTTGGGGAGCCCGCGATAGGTCGCCATCAGATAGCAGAACGCGACGACGAGGCCGGCCAGCAGCGCATTCTTGACCAGAAATAAGCCGAACGGAGCCGTCTCGACCGCATGCTTGAGCTGGTTGGCGCGGGTGCGGAAGCTGAAATAGATCAGCACCGCCACGCTGACGACGCCGAGGAACAGCGAGGTATAGTTAAAGCCCTCGCCGCCGAAGAGGTCCGGAATGAAGCCGGAGCTCAGCCTCTGGAACCCGACCGGGAACGGCCCGACCGACATTCCGCCGAGAAGAGCCAGAGTCAGCCCCTTGAAGACGAGCATGCCGGCGAGGGTCACGATGAAGGACGGCACCTTGAAGTACGCCACCCAATAGCCCTGCGCCGCCCCGATAAGCCCGCCGACGACCAGGCACGCGATGGTGGTCGTCACCGGGTCGAAGCCCCACCGGACCATCATCATGGCCGCCAGGCCGCCGACGAAGCCGATGATCGAGCCCACCGACAGGTCGATGTGCCCGGCCACGATCACCAGCAGCATGCCCAGCGCCATGATGACGATGTAGCTGTTCTGGAGGACTAGGTTCGTGAGGTTGAGGGGCCTCAGGAGGGTTCCGTCCGTCACCACCTGGAAGAACAGCATGATGACAAGGAGCGACAGCAGCATTCCGTAGTCTCGGAAGTGCGTCCGCACGAAGTCGAGCCACGAGGTCTGCTGGGGAGCGCGAAGGTCCTCTGCGATCCTGGTGTCCATCTCAGCGCCTCCCCGACTTGACAATGGCATGCATGATCTTTTCCTGGGATGCCTCAGCGGCATCGAATTCGGCGATCAGGGCACCTTCGTTCATCACGTAGATCCGGTCGCACATGCCGAGCAGTTCCGGCATCTCCGATGATATCATCAGAACGCCTTTTCCCGAATCCGCCAGGCGGTTGATGATGGTGTAGATCTCGTACTTGGCCCCGACGTCGATGCCCCGGGTGGGCTCGTCCAGGATCAGGATTTCCGGATCGGAGAAGAGCCACTTGCTCAGTACGACCTTCTGCTGATTGCCGCCCGAGAGGTTCACGGTCTGCTGGAAGACGTTCGAGCTCCTGATCCGCAACCTGTTGCGGAAATCGTTCGCGACGGCCAGCTCCTGGATGTCGTCGATGACGAGGTTCTTCGAGACGCCGTCGAGATGGGCGAGCGTAATGTTCTTGCGGATATCCTCTTCCAGGACGAGGCCATAGGTCTTGCGGTCCTCGGTAGCGTACGCGATCCCGTTGGAGACGGCCCGCTCCACCGTGCTCACGTCGATCTCCTTGCCGTGCAGGAGGACCCGGCCGCTGACGTTCTGGCCGTAGCTCTTGCCGAAAAGGCTCATGGCGAATTCGGTCCGTCCCGCCCCCATCAGGCCGGCGATGCCCACGATCTCGCCGCGCCTGATGTTCAGGTCGACGTTCTTGACCACCTGCACATGGGCATGGAGCGGATGGTAGGCGGACCAGTTCTCCACCTGGAAGATGGTCTCGCCGATCCTCGGCTCCCGCTTGGGATAGCGGTCTTCCATGGTGCGGCCCACCATGCCGCGGATGATGCGGTCCTCGCTGATGTCCTGGCTCCGGCAGTCGAGGGTTTCGACGGTGCTGCCGTCGCGGAGCACCGTGATCGAATCCGCCACCTTCGAGATCTCGTTGAGCTTGTGGGAAATCAGGATCGACGCGATGCCCTGCTCCTTGAACCTGAGCAGAAGTTCCAGGAGCGCATCGCTGTCCTTCTCGTTCAGGCTGGCCGTCGGTTCGTCGAGGATGAGCAGCTTCACCTTCTTGGAGAGCGCCTTGGCGATCTCGACGAGCTGCTGCTTGCCGACGCCAAGGTTGGTCACCAGGGTTTCCGGGGACTCGCTGAGCCCGACCATCTTCAGCAGCTCCTTCGTGCGCGAGAATGCGGCCGACCAGTCGATGATGCCGAACTCCGCCTGTTCGTTTCCGAGAAAGATGTTCTCCGCGACCGACAGGAGCGGTACGAGCGCCAGCTCCTGGTGGATGATGATGATGCCGAGCTTCTCGCTGTCGGCGATCCCCTTGAAGCGACGTTCCTCGCCCTCGTAGTAGATGTCGCCGGAATAGGTGCCAAAAGGATAGACGCCGCTGAGGACCTTCATCAGCGTGGACTTGCCGGCGCCGTTCTCTCCGACGAGGGCGTGGATCTCACCGGCCCTGACGGTGATGTTGACGTTGTCCAGGGCCTTGACGCCCGGAAACGTCTTGGTGATCCCGCGCATCTCAAGGATCGCATTCATCCCGCACCTCGGATCGACTTCGGCCATCGGGCCCGCAGGGCCCCTGCAACGGAAAGAAGACCCCGCGCTCCCGCGCAGGGCCCCTCCTCCCGCATGGACTACTGGATCTGGTTTTCCTTGTAGTAGCCGCTGCCCACCAGGATTTCCTTCCAGTTGGAGGCGTCGACGCTGACGGGCTTCAGCAGGTAGGACGGCACGACCTTGACGCCGTTCTCGTAGGTCTTGGTGTCGTTCACCTCGGGCGTCTTGCCCGACAGCATGGCGTCCACCATGTTCGCCGCGACCTTCGCGAGTTCGCGCGTGTCCTTGAACACGGTCTGGGTCTGCTCCTTGGCCAGAATCGACTTGACCGACGGGACCTCAGCGTCCTGCCCGGTGATCACCGGCATGGGCTGCTTCGGCGTGCCGTAGCCGACGCCTTTGAGCGACGAGATGATGCCGATGCTCAGACCGTCATAGGGCGACAGGACCGCGTCGACGCGCTTGTCGGTGTAGTAGGCGCTGAGCAGGTTATCCATGCGGGACTGGGCGACCGCACCGTCCCAGCGCAGGGTCGAAACCTTGTCCATGCCCATCTGGCCGCTCTGCACCTTGAGCTTGCCGCTCTTGATGTAGGGCTCCAGCACCGACATGGCGCCGTTGTAGAAGAAGTAGGCGTTGTTGTCGTCCGGCGAGCCGCCGAAGAGCTCGATGTTGAACGGGCCCTTGCCCTCCTTCAGGCCGAGCGCCTTCTCGATGTAGCCGCCTTGAAGCACGCCGACCTGGAAGTTGTCGAAGGTGGCGTAGTAGTCGACGTTCTTCGAGTTGCGGATCAGGCGGTCATAGGCGATGACCTTGATGCCCTTGTCGGCCGCCTGCTGGAGCGCATCGGAGAGGGTCGTTCCGTCGATGGCGGCGATCACGAGGACCTTGGAGCCCTTGGTGATCATGTTTTCGATCTGGGCGAGCTGGTTCGGGATGTCGTCCTCGGCATATTGCAGGTCGACGTTGTAGCCCTTCTCCTTCAGCACCTTAACCATGTTGTTGCCGTCGTCGATCCAGCGCGCCGACGACTTGGTGGGCATGGCGACGCCGACCGTGCCCTTGTCCTGAGCCTGGCTCGGGCCGGCGAGCCCGACGGCTCCGAGAGCTAGTGCCGTTAAGGCAATACCGAATGTCCTCAAGGTCGTTCTCCCTAGGTTGACATACCCGAGCCCATCGTGGCTCCGGCGCATGTTTGGCATTGTCACTTCGACCTGCCCGCATCGATTGGCGTGCAGGGGCCGCTCTGTCGGCGGCTTGGTACGGTCACAACTTCAGGTCATTCCTGTCCGAAAGTCACGTATCCTTTCGCTCATTAATACTATAATACTATTTTAGTGCTGCACCTGCGGGAATCCTACCCTTACGCTTCCGAGAAGGCATGGACTGGAGGAGCCGCAAGGGCACTCTTCTTCGTCCTGATGCCGACGCGCTCCGCCGCCCGAAGGATCAGGTCGGACATCGCTTCGGCGGCTGTCGCCGGCTTTCCGGCTTCGATCGCGTCGAACACCGCCTGATGCTGTTCCATCACCCGTCTGAACTGCTCGTCGCTCGAGACCGGGGAACTGATGGTGAAGGAGGTCGCGAGCGCAGCGCCGATGACAGACCCGATTGACTGCAGGAACGGATTCGCGGAGGCCTCAAGGATGGCGCGGTGAAAGGCGAGATCCGCCTTTGTGAAACCCTGTCGGCTTTTCTCGCAGCGACACATGGCGAGCAGCGCGTGCCGCATCTCCTCCACCTGATCCGGCGTTCGGCGCAGGGCCGCGGTCGCGCACGCCAGCGGCTCGAGCGCCTGCCGGATCTCGAACAGCCATCCCAGGAACTGAACGTCCACGCCCAGATCGAGATGCCACTCGATGATGTCCGGATCGAACATGTTCCAGTGGTGCCGTCCCAGGACCTTCGTGCCCACCTTGGTTTTCGATTCGATCAGCCCCTTGGCCGCGAGGGTCTTCATCGCTTCGCGCAAGGCCGTGCGGGAAACGCCGAAGTGCCCCATCAGCTCCGTATCGCCCGGCAGCGTGCTGCCAACCGGGAAGTGTCCCTGCATGATGCTGTGTCCGATGCCCTGGGCCACGAGGTCGTGAGCCGACCGCGCCTTCGGAAAAGCCTTCGGGCCGCTGGCTAAAACCATCACGCGGTCGCGACGATGTCGGCTTGAAGAGGTGCGGTACGTCCAATCGTCCGCCAGGAGCCACAGTGCGGCAGTTCCGCAAAGTTCCTGAACATCGTCGGTGTCCTCCCTGTCCGTCATCCCCGGCTCTTCCGGCCGTTGGGAATTCATTAATCATATTATATGCACATCCAAGCCGGGGCGACAATCGTCACCGCGGACGCTGCATACCGGGTGCGTTGCTCAGAGAACCAATGCGGTCTCATGCCTCCCACGGCCCTCCATCTGACTGGGCCCAGGCGGCGGCAGAACCCATCGGGAGCTGTCGATCGATTTTCCTGGCGCGGCATGAGACAACGTCCTTGCAAAGGCCGATCGGCTTCGCCACCCTGGACGAAACAGAAGCGTTTCAGGGAAGAAAATGCCTCAACCCGTTCAGTGGGATAGCGCGCGAGCAAGTGAAATCGTGGCGGCCCATATCCATTGCGATGGCGCCGCTCTTCCCATTCTCCACGCGCTCCAGGAAGAGTTCGGCTTCGTGGCTGACGAGGCTATTCCCCTCATCGCTTCCGCTCTCAACCTGTCGCGGGCCGAAGTTCATGGAATCGTGACGTTCTATCACGACTTCCGCCGCAAGCCGGCCGGACGCCACGTGCTCAAGCTGTGCCGGGCCGAGGCCTGCCAGTCCATGGGCGCTCCTCGGCTCGCCCGGCAGTTTCTGGAACGGGAGGGCATTGAGTGGGGCGGGACGACCGCTGACGGCGCCCTGACGATCGAAGCCGTCTATTGTCTCGGTCTCTGTGCCTGCGCCCCGGCTGCCTTATATGATGGCGAGCCGGTGGCCCGCCTTGACGAGACCACCCTCGCAACCCTGTCCAGGGAGGCGCGGCACGCATGACCCGGATCTATATTTCGCAGGATGCTGCCTCTCTCGGCCTCGGCGCATCAGGAATTGCCCACGCCGTCGCCGAAACGGCATCCCGGCTCGGCCAACCGATCGGGATCGTACGAACGGGGTCGCGCGGTCTGTTCTGGCTGGAGCCGCTCATCGAGGTCGAGACACCGGAGGGCCGCATCGGCTATGGCCCTCTTCGGCCGGACGACGTCGCGAGCCTATTCGAGGCGGGTTTTCTGGCCGGCGGCGATCACCCGCTCCGGATCGGACGGCTCGAAGACGTGCCGTATCTGGCCCGCCAGCAGCGCCTCGTCTTCGCGCGCTGCGGCGTGATCGATCCCGTTTCGGTTGCGGATTACGGCGCCCAGGGCGGCTTCAAGGGCTTGGAGCGCGCACTCGCCTGCGGGGCACAGGAGATCATCGACACCGTGAAGGCATCCGGCCTTCGCGGACGGGGCGGCGCGGGCTTTCCGACCGGCATCAAGTGGGACACCGTTCTGCATGCCGAGGCCGATCAGAAGTACATCGTCTGCAACGCCGACGAGGGCGACAGCGGAACCTTCGCCGACCGGATGCTGATGGAGGGCGATCCCCTCACCCTGATCGAAGGCATGATCATCGCGGGCCTCGCGGTCGGCGCCACAAAAGGCTTCATCTATATCCGCTCGGAATATCCGCACGCCTTCCGCACCATGAACGCTGCCATCGAGGCGGCGAGGCTGGCCGGATATCTCGGCGCCTCCGTCATGGGCACTGGTCGCCCGTTCATCCTGGAGACGCGCCTCGGCGCTGGGGCATACATTTGCGGCGAGGAGACGTCCCTTCTGGAAAGCCTGGAGGGCAAGCGCGGCATGGTTCGGGCCAAGCCTCCCCTGCCGGCCCTCGCAGGCCTCTTCGGCAAGCCAACGATCGTCAACAACGCCCTCACCTTCGCAAGCGTGCCCTGGATCTTGGAGCATGGAGCGCAAGCCTATGCGGATTACGGCATGGGCCGCTCCCGCGGCACGCTTCCTGTGCAGCTTGCCGGCAATGTGAAGCGTGGCGGCCTCATCGAACTCGCCTTTGGTATCACGCTGCGCGAACTGATCGAGGATTTCGGCGGCGGTACCTTCACGGAGCGCCCCGTGAAGGCCGTACAGGTCGGCGGACCGCTCGGCGCCTATTTTCCGGCCCACATGCTCGACATCCCGATGGATTACGAGACCTTCGCGGCCGAAAAAGGCCTCGTCGGCCACGGCGGCATCGTCGTGTTCGATGATAGTGTCGATCTCTCCCGGCAGGCCCGCTTCGCCTTCGAATTCTGCGCCAAGGAAAGCTGCGGCAAGTGCACGCCCTGCCGAGTGGGGGCAGTGCGTGGCGTCGAAGTCATGGACCGCATCATCGCAGGCATCGAGCCGGAGAAGAACTTCGAGGTGCTCGAAGACCTCTGCCGGTTGATGACGGACGCTTCGCTCTGTGCCATGGGAGGACTTACGCCCGTGCCGGTGATGAGCGCGCTCACGCATTTTCCCGAAGACTTCGACCGACCCAGAATCCTGCCAGCGGCCGCCGAGTGAGGGAGGCCAGACCATGCCCCTGATCCACGAAATCGATTACGGCACGCCGATCCGCAAGGCTGACAAGCTCGTCACGCTCACCATCGACGGACAATCCGTCTCAGTTCCGGCCGGCACATCCGTCATGGCTGCCGCCATGACGGTCGGCACAGCGATCCCAGAGCTCTGCGCGACGGATTCGCTGGAACCGTTCGGCTCCTGCCGCCTCTGTCTCGTAGAGATCGAGGGCCGCCGCGGCACCCCCGCCTCCTGCACCACGCCGGTGGAGGCCGGCATGGTCGTGCACACGCAGACGCCGAAGCTCGCCGATCTCCGGCGCGGTGTGATGGAACTCTACATCTCCGACCACCCGCTCGACTGCCTGACCTGCTCGGCCAACGGCGATTGCGAATTGCAGGACATGGCGGGCGCCGTGGGCCTGCGCGAGGTTCGCTACGGCTACGAGGGCCAAAACCACCTCGCGGCCCCAAAGGACGAGTCGAACCCCTACTTCACCTTCGAGGATTCGAAGTGCATCGTCTGCTCGCGCTGCGTTCGGGCCTGCGAGGAGGTGCAGGGAACCTTCGCCCTCACCATCCAGGGGCGCGGCTTCGACTCTCGCGTCTCGCCGGGCGGCCTCGACTTCTTCGGCTCGGAATGCGTCTCCTGCGGCGCCTGCGTCCAGGCCTGCCCGACCGCGACCCTCAACGAGAAGAGCGTCATCGAACTGGGCACGCCCGAGCGTTCGGTGGTGACGACCTGCGCTTATTGCGGCGTCGGCTGCTCGTTCAAGGCGGAGATGAAGGGCAATACGGTCGTGCGCATGGTGCCATACAAGGACGGCAAGGCGAACGAGGGCCATTCCTGCGTCAAGGGACGCTTCGCCTGGGGCTACGCCACGCACAAGGACCGCATCACCAAGCCGATGATCCGCGAGAGGATCACGGACCCATGGCGAGAGGTGTCCTGGGACGAGGCGCTGACCCGCGCGGCCGGCGAGTTCAAGCGCATCCAGGCGAAGTACGGCCGCGACTCCATTGGTGGCATCACCTCGTCCCGCTGCACAAACGAGGAGACATTCCTGGTCCAGAAGCTGGTGCGGGCCGGCTTCGGCAACAACAACGTCGATACCTGCGCCCGGGTCTGCCACTCGCCGACCGGCTACGGCCTGAAGGCGACCCTCGGCACCTCCGCCGGCACACAGGACTTCGCCTCCGTCGCCGATGCCGACGTCATCGTGGTGATCGGCGCCAATCCCACGGACGGCCATCCGGTCTTCGCGTCGCGCATGAAACGGCGCCTGCGCGAAGGTGCGCGGCTGATCGTCATCGATCCTCGCCGGATCGACCTCGTGAGGTCGCCACACGTTGCGGCAGACTACCACCTGCCGCTGAAGCCCGGCACCAACGTGGCGATGATCAACGCCCTCGCGCATGTGATCGTGACGGAAGGTTTAATCAACGAGGATTACGTGCGCGAGCGCTGCGACCTCGACGATTTCGAGGTCTGGGCCCGCTTCATCGCCGATGAGCGCCATTCTCCGGAAGCCGTCGAGGATCTGACCGGCGTGCCTGCCGCCGACGTGCGTGGCGCGGCGCGGCTCTACGCGACGGCCAACAACGCCGCGATCTACTATGGCCTTGGCGTTACCGAGCACAGCCAGGGATCGACGATGGTGATGGGCATGGCGAACTTGGCCATGGCGACCGGCAATATTGGACGCCCCGGTGTCGGCGTGAATCCGTTGCGCGGGCAGAACAATGTGCAGGGCTCCTGCGACATGGGCTCGTTCCCGCACGAGTTCTCCGGCTACCGCCATGTGTCAGACGATGCGACCAGGCAGATGTTCGAGACTTATTGGGGCGTCGCGCTCGACAACGAGCCAGGACTTCGCATTCCCAACATGCTGGACGAGGCGGTCTCCGGTTCGTTCAAAGGACTCTACATCCAGGGCGAGGACATCGCGCAGTCCGACCCGGACACGCAGCACGTTACTGCGGGCTTAATGGCAATGGAATGCGTGGTCATCCAGGACATTTTCCTGAACGAGACGGCGAAGTACGCCCATGTCTTCCTGCCGGGATCCTCGTTCCTGGAGAAGGACGGGACATTCACCAACGCGGAGCGACGCATCAACCGCGTGCGCAAGCTCATGCCGCCCTTGAGCGGCATGGCGGACTGGGAAGTAACGATCGCCTTCGCCAAAGCACTCGGTTTCGAGATGCACTACGAGCACCCGAGCGAGATCATGGACGAGATCGCCCGGCTCACGCCGAGCTTTGCGGGCGTCTCGTACGAGAAGCTGGAGATGCTGGGCTCGATCCAATGGCCCTGCAACGACGCCGCTCCCTACGGAACGCCGACCATGCATGTGGACCGGTTCGTGCGCGGCAAGGGCAAGTTCATGATCACGGAATTCGTCCCCACCGAGGAGCGGACCGGCCCGCGCTTCCCGCTGATCCTCACAACCGGCCGCATTCTGACCCAGTACAATGTGGGGGCGCAGACCCGTCGCACAGCCAACAGCCTGTGGCACGAGGAGGACGTGCTGGAGATCCATCCCTTCGATGCCGAGAGCCGAGGCATCATGGACGGCGACCTCGTGGCGCTGGAGAGCCGTTCGGGAGACATCGCCCTGAGTGCGCAGATCAGCGAACGGATGCAGCCGGGGGTCGTCTACACGACCTTCCACCACGCGAAGACCGGCGCGAACGTCATCACCACCGATTATTCGGATTGGGCGACGAACTGCCCCGAATACAAGGTGACGGCCGTCCAGGTGCGAAAGACCAATCGCCCCTCGGACTGGCAGGCACGCTTCTTCGAGGAGGATGCCGCGCTCAAGCAAATCGGGACCCGCCTCGATGCCGCCCAGTAGCCGCCATGGCGCTCCTCCGGAAGCGACGGAGGCCGAAGCCTCCGTCGTCTCCTTCGAAACCGGAGCCGTCACGAGCACCGGGAGGGTGCTGCCTGCGGAGGAGCCTGTCGGCATCATCTATGGGGGCGTTCCCTTCGCCGTCATGATGGTGACGCCATCCCATCTCGAGGACTTCGCCTACGGATTCAGCCTCACCGAGGGCGTCATTTTGGATCGTCGCGATATTCGCGGCATCCGCATCGAGCAGGCGGAGAAAGGTCTCCAGTGCTCCATCGATCTCGTGCCCGAGCGGATGCACCAGCATCTCGCACGCAAGCGGGCTTTATCGGGTAGAACCGGATGCGGCCTGTGCGGGATCGACGATCTCGCATCCCTTCCCCACGCAAGGGCTCCGGAGGGAGAGGCGCCTCGCGTTGCGGTCGGCGCTATCCGGCGTGCCCTGGCGCAGATGGAGCAAGAGCAGCCCCTCAATGATCGCACCCGCGCCGTTCACGCTGCCGCATGGGCGGGCATCGATGGCGAAGTCCTGGCGGTACGAGAGGATGTTGGTCGCCACAACGCACTCGACAAGCTCATCGGCACCCTCATCCGGACCGGCGTGGACCCGAAGCGCGGATTCGCAATCGTCACGAGCCGTTGCTCGTTCGAACTCGTGGAGAAGATCGCCGCCTTCGGGGCGCGCACGCTCGTGGCGGTCTCAGCTCCGACGGCCCGAGCCCTTGCGCGCGCCCGGGAACTGGATATCACGCTCGCAGGAATCGCGCGACGCGATTCCATGACGGTCTTTCACGGCCTCGAGCGCCTTCTGCAGCAGGAATCGGCCCGATGACCATCGAGAAGCTGATCCGCATGGCCAACCAGATTGCGGGCTTCTTTCAGTCTTATCCGGAGGACAAGGCAGTCGCGGGGATCAGGGATCATCTCGTCTCATTTTGGACTCCGGGCATGCGCAACGCCATTCTCGCGAATGCCCGGCAGGGAGGAGCCGGTTTGGATCCGCTCGTCGCCAAGGCATTGCGGGCCATCCAGCCAAGTGACAGCCCGATCGAGAAGGAAGTCGCCGGCCCGGAGCAGGTCGGCCAACTCGGGAGCGACGCCGGATGATGAGCCAACGAGGCCCTGGTCACTCTCCCGGCCGGATCCCCCGATAGCGCACGGCATTGCTCCACGCCTGCTCAAGGCGCTTGAGCGTCCGGAAGGTAATTTCCAGCTCGCGAGCCTCCTCCTCGTCGCGCGTGACGAGCTGATGGTAGGTTCTGTCGATGTGCTTGATCATGTCGCAGAGCCGCAGCCCCTTCTCCGACAGTTTGATGCGCGCAGAGCGCCTGTCGCGCTCCGATGCCGTTCGAATGACGTATTCGGCTTCGACGAGTCGCTTGAGGCTGTAGGACGCGTTCGATCCGAGATAGTAGCCGCGCTCGATCAAGTCCCGAACCGAGAGCTCTCCCGAGCCGATCGTGAACAGCATCATGACCTGCGACGGGCTCAGGTCATCGATTCCAGCCTCGAGCAGATCCGCCCGGATCAGGTCGAGGGAGCGACGATGCAGGCGCTCGACCACCCTGACGATGTCGAGATGCGCAACGCTCGTCAGCTGCGAGCGGGCAAGTTCATGGTCATCGGAAACGGCGGGTCTTTCCTTGCCTTCTTCCGATGCTGCGTCAGTTACCACATTCATTGTTGCCCCAGCCTCTTTCATTCCCCCATTCCGAGAGGAATTTGATTTAGCGTTCATCGTACTTTCTCATAATCACCCAATCAAATTAGTTCGAAATTCGAACTAATTTGATTTCTGAGCCGAATAGCGCTGACTTCTTTATGAATATCAGCAGATAATTAGCGGCATATATTGTTTTTATTCCTCTGCGACACTTTTCGATGTGTCACGAATCATACTTTCTGAGTAGACGAACAACCATCCATATCGCATAAAACTCCTTGAATAACTTTTGGGCAAAATTTGGATACGCCCCGAAGATGCCTCTTTTTGGAGCAGCTCCCGCATGAAAAGACCTGTCGGATCCGAAGCCGCAGATCTCATCCAGCAAGGACGCAAGGCCTTCGTCTCGGGCCTCGCCTATGCTGCCGCGCTCAGCGCCGTCATCAACATGCTTCAGCTGACCGTGCCCCTTTTTATGCTTCAAGTGCATGACCGGGTTGTGAACAGTCAGAGCACCGACACGCTGATCATGCTGATCGTGGTCGCGGCGATCGCGTTGGCGATCTACTGCATTCTCGACTACGTGCGGGCTCTGACCTACCAAGTTATGGCCAGCAAGCTGGTGCGGCGGCTCAACCTTCCGGTTCTCCAGGCAGCGGTGTCAGCGTCTGTGACGCATGGCGTTTCGCAGTCGGGTCAGGCCATCCGCGATCTGAACGACATTCGGACCTTCATCGTCGGCAATGCCATCAGCGTTCCGCTCGAAGCCCTTTGGGCCCCCATTTTTCTCGGCGTCCTCTTCGCGCTGCATTGGCTCTACGGCCTCGTAGCCCTCGTTTCGGCCACGATCATCCTGACGCTCAGCCTGCTTTCGGATTTCCTGACACGAAGGGCCATGAAGCGCGCCAATGAGGCGGCTATTCAAAACGTCGGCGAGATCAGCGGCAGCCTGCGGCATGCGGAAGCCATCGAGGCAATGGGTATGCTTCCCGCCCTTGCGAGCCGCTGGCGCCGCGCGCAGCTGCATACGCAGGATCTGCTGGACGTCACGACCCGCCGCAGCCGCGCTCTCTCGTCGCTGACCCGCACCTGTCGCTACATGATGCAGATCGCGGTGCTTTCGGTCGGCGCCATCCTGGTCATCCGACAGGAGGTCAGCCCGGGCTCCATGGTGGCCTCCAGCATCATCATGGGCCGTCTCCTGTTGCCGTTCGACTCGATGGTCGACGGCTGGCGGCAGTGGGTTCTGGCCATCGCGGCCTGGAAGAATGTGTGCGACCTCATCGGCAATCAGGCTCCGAAGCGCGAGACGAAGCCGACGCCCCGCACGATGGGCGACCTGACGGTCGATAGGCTCGTCTACGCTCCACCCGGGTCCGACGTGCCGGTGCTGAAAGGACTGTCCTTCTCTTTGTCTCCGGGCGAGGTGCTCGGCATCGTAGGCCCGTCGGCAGCCGGCAAGTCGACGCTGGCCCGTCTTCTCATCGGCGTCACGAAGCCAACGACAGGCGGCGTCTATCTGGACGGCAACAACGTCTATCTGTGGGAGCGCGGCTCGTTCGGCGACATGGTCGGCTATCTGCCTCAGAACGTCTCCCTCCTCGACGGAACCATCCGCGACAACATCGCCCGGATGCGGGACGCGGATCCCTGCCTCGTCCTCGAAGCGGCCCGTCTCGCGGACGTCCACGAGATGATCGGACGCCTCCCCCTGGGCTACGACACGCGCCTCGGCGACGGATCCTATGCCCTCTCCGGCGGCCAGCGGCAGCGGATCGGGCTCGCGCGGGCCATCTACGGCAGGCCCCGTCTCGTCGTTCTCGACGAGCCGAACGCAAATCTCGACACCGACGGCGAGCGCGCCCTCATCCGCGCCATCGAGGCCCTCAGGGCCGATGGAACCATCGTCATCCTGATCGCGCATCGACCCTCGATCATGCAGGCCGCCGACAAGCTCATGGTTCTGCAGGATGGCCGGATCAGCCAGTTCGGCCCTCGCACTGCGGTCGTGAGCACCATCAGCCCCGGCGAGAAAGCGATCGCCGCCGCGAGGGGGAGCGCATGAAGAACCCTGTCGAAATCATCAAGGCTCATCCCAACCGCCCGGCAACGGCTTCGAATACGGAGCTGAAATCCTGGACCGAACGGTTTCAGGATGAGGAGCCGCGCGAGCCGTCCTATCGCGTTCCGGTGATTGCAGGCCTGACCACGGTGTTCCTGGGTCTCGGCAGTCTTACGGCCTGGGCGGTCACGACTCATCTCGACAGCGCCGCCGTCGCAACCGCGACGATCGTCGTCGATTCGAAGCGCAAGACACTGAGCCACCTGGAAGGCGGTATCCTCAAGACGCTGTTGGCGCATGAGGGACAGGTGGTGAAGGCCGGTCAACCCGTCATGCGCCTCGACGACACGCGGGCGAAAGCGGAACTCGAGCAGCTTCGCTCGAAGCGGATCGGGCTCGAGGCGCGTCTGGTGCGCCTGAGAGCCGAACAAGCCGGCCTTACGGAACTGACCTTCCCGCCGGACCTTCTTGCGGCCGAGGGGCCGACCGCAGGCGAGATTCTCAAGGCGGAGAACAGGTTCTTCCACGCAAGACGCGAGATGTTCAACCGCAAGGTCGAGATCCAGCGAAAGACCATCGAGCAACAGGTGGCGGAACTCCAAGCGGTACAATCCCAAACGGAGGCGAACACCCGCCAGGCGGAACTGCTCGATCGGGAGCTCAAGGCCGTTGCAAGCCTGGTGGAGAAAGGCTACGCGCCGCGTCCCCGCCTCACCGAGATGCAGACGCGGGAAAGCCAGCTCATGGGTCAGGCGGGCGAACTCGCCTCGCGAAAGGCCAAGGCCGAGCAAGCCAAGGCTGCGGCCGAACTCGAGATCCTGTCGCTTGGAAACGATTTCCAGCAACAGGTGGCCGCCGACATCCAGACGGCGCAGCTCGACCTCGCCGACACGATGGAGCGCCTCAACGCGGCAACCGACGTTCTTCGTCGCATCGACGTGGTATCGCCGGAGAACGGGATCGTTACCAACATCCGTTCCCACACGCCGGGGAGTGTGATCGCCGCGGGGCAGCCGATCCTCGACATCGTGCCCGAGAACGAACCCCTGATCGTCGAAGCCAAAGTCGGGCTGCGCGACATCGACTCCGTTCATGTGGGAGCACCAGTGCAGATCAGGCTCACGGCCTTCAACAACCGGACGACGCCTCCTCTTCCGGGCAAGCTCACATATCTCTCGGCCGACCAGCAGGTGGACGAGCGAAACGACTTCGCCTTCTTCGTCGCACGCGCCGAGATCGACCCGCAAAGCCTGAAGGCAAACACGGCACCCACTCTTTATCCCGGCATGCCGGCGGAAATCCTCGTTCTCAATAGGCCGCGCCGGGCGATCGACTATCTGCTGGGACCGATCACCGAGAGCTTCAACCGCGCATTCCGCGAGGAATAGGCAGACTGCGTCGCGGTGCAAATTCTCACGAATACCGATCACGTCAGCACCGCGACAGGGGTGGCCCTGTCGCGATTGCCTACGGGCATCCGCAGCTCAGTCGATACGCATAGATTATAGTTCAATTTTCGAAATAATGACAAAGTAATCTCAATAGGATTTTGATTTTTATCTGTCAAATAACCGCCATATATGTGACAATTACTGTCATAATTAGAAAATTACTCAATTAATATTTACAAGCCAGAAGCACTGTCTTATCACAGTGCCTGCCGAGCCCCTTGTTCGACACCCAATGTTCGGCTCGGCCCATCCTCGCTGCGCAGTCAGCGCTTTCATTCGGCTCAGAGATGCGATCGGCCGTACGGCCGCTCGTCCAGTCCAGACGATAAGGAAACACATATGGCGACTATCGGAGGCGGTGCCTTTAACGACACCCTCAACGGAACCCCGGGCCCGGACGTCATCTTCGGTCATGGTGGCGACGACCTGCTCTTCGGAGGAGGCGACAGCGACGCCCTCTCCGGCGGCGAGGGGGACGACATCCTGTTCGGTAACAACGGTGACGACTGGCTGTCAGGTGGCCTCGACAACGACACCCTCTTCGGCGGCAACGGCGCCGACATCATGCAGGGGAACGACGGTGACGACGTTCTGTTCGGCAACAACGGAAACGACGTTCTTCAGGGC
>JAFAAP010000030.1 GCA_023426505.1 Pseudomonadota bacterium | reverse complement strand
GCCGAAGGGCGCGATCAGGCGGTAGTGCGCGTTGTGATCGCTCGCCTCGCCGAGACCGCTCACCCGGGCGCCCATGGGCAGCGCGTCGAGAGGAGGCGCCTTGATGTCGGGACCGGGGAAGACGAAGGTGCGCGGCGCGACGACCCGGAAGGGCAGCTCTGCGCCGGCCGGGCCGAGGGCCTCGGTCGGCATGTAGCCGACATAGGAATCGGCCTGGAGCTGGACGAGCGACCAACCCTCCTCGCCCGTCTCGAAGATGGCGACCTCCTCGCCGAAGAGCGCCTGCGTCTCCAGCGCAGCGTCGCTCGCCGGACGGCGGCGAAGATCGGCGAGCGACACGCGGACGCTGGCCGGACGCCCTTCGACGTAGCGTGCCGCCTCCATTTGTCCCTTGAGGCGAATGTCGGCCCAGTCGTCGCGGTAGGCGTTGAGGCGCGGGTCCGGTTTCATCGTGGCAATCCTGCCGCTTCCTCAACCATCCGGTCGGCCATGCGCGAGACGTAGAGACTGCCCGCCACCGTGCGCCGGACGAGAACGTTGCGCATGTCCTGCGGGTCGCGCCGCCGTTCCAGGAGATCGAGACGACCCATCGTGTCGAGCGCGCGTGTGATGACGGGCTTGGTCACGTTCAACCGGCCGGCGAGGCCGCGCACCGTGTGCGGCGGCGGCTCCAGATAGACGGTGAGGAGCAGCGCGGTCTGGCGGACGGTGAGATCCTGGTCCGATTCGCGTGACTGGCGAAGGGCGTTCCGGTGCAGCAGCCGGAGCGCCTGCGCGGGACGAATTTCAATGCCCATCGCAGTGCCTCCCAGCATTTGTTTCGGACCCGGTCCTAAACGCTAGTGAGGTTGGTGCCCGCGCGCAAGAGCTCCGTCAGCCCACGGCACGATCCGCGATGATGCGGTGCAGCGCCCTGATCCCCTGCGCCTCGCCGCCGACGGGCCCCGTCGGCCCCGCCTTCGGGCGCCAGCCGTAGATGTCGAGATGCACCCAGGACCCGGCGGCCTTCACGAAGCGCTGCAGGAAGAGGGCCGCCGTGATGGAGCCCGCCATGCCGTCGCTCGTGACGTTGCCCGTATCGGCGACCTTGGATGCGAGACCGCCGGCATAGGGGCGCCACAGAGGCAGCCGCCAGATCGGATCGTGGAGCCTTGCCGATGCGTCCGCGAGCGCGCCGGCCAGGCTCTCGTCGTCGGTGTAGAAGGGCGGGAGATCGGGGCCGAGGGCGACGCGCGCCGCCCCCGTCAGCGTCGCCATGTCGATGAGGAGACGCGGCGCCTCCTCGTCGGCGAGCGTCAGGGCGTCGGCGAGGATGAGGCGCCCTTCCGCGTCGGTGTTGCCGATCTCGACCGTTCGCCCCTCGCGGCTCTGCAGGACGTCTCCCGGCCTGAAGGCGTTGCCCGCGATCGCGTTCTCGACGGCGGGAACGAGAACGCGCAGGCGAACCTTCAGCCCACTTGCCATGACCATCCGCGCAAGGCCGAGCACGTTCGCGGCCCCGCCCATGTCCTTCTTCATCAGGAGCATTCCGGCGGCCGGCTTGATGTCGAGCCCGCCGGTATCGAAGGAGACGCCCTTGCCGACGAGCGTCACCTTCGGCGCATCCTCAGGCCCCCAGACGAGGTCGACGAGGCGCGGCGCCTCGGCGCTGGCCCGCCCGACGGCGTGGATCATCGGCAGGTTCGCCTTCAGGAGTTCGTCGCCGACGATGGCGGAGACTTTCGCGCCGAATGCTCGCCCGAGGTCGCGCACCGCGGCCTCGATGCCCGATGGGCCGAGATCGCCGGCCGGCGTGTTGATCAGGTCGCGCGTCAAGGCGATGGCGGCGGCCTGTTCCTCGGCCTCGCCGGTCCGTGCTCCCTCGACGAAGAGGCGGGCCGTGGATGCGCCTTCGCGCTTCGCCTTGTAGCGCTCGAAGCGGTAAGTCCCGAGAAGGACGGCGAGCGCGGCGAGATCCGGATCGAGGTCGTCGCCCGGCGTCAGGCACCAGTCGCCCTCCGGCAGCACCGGACCGAGGGCGCCGGCCAGCATCGAGCGTGCGGCGCGGTCCATGCTGTCGCGCCGCCCGAGGCCGAGTAGGGCGGACGCCACCTCCCCCGCTCCGCCCGGCACGAGAAGGACGCTCCCTGCCGAACCGACGAACCGCGAGGCCTTCGCCCAGGCGCGCTGTTCCGGCGCGAGTTCGTCCAGCCTGCCCTCGAAGACGGCGGTGACGGTCTTCCCGTGCGACGGACGGGCCTGAAGCAGACGGTCTTGCATGGTCGGCGATCCTCGATCGGGAGCGACCGTCCGGCCGCTCGACGGCTCCAGCCCTTAACGGACCGTTAGGGTTAACGAAATAGGTTCGTCCCCGGCGAGCGATCCATGTGCGGACATCCGAACGCCGACATCCTTTCAGGGAGACTTCGCGATGACGAGACCGGCCCGTGCGATCCGCGTTTCCCGACGCACGGCAAAGCGCGCTCGCGCGCTCGCGGGCCTTGCCGGCGCCATCGCCCTGGCCGGCTGCGCCGGCACCTCCCCCATGCACACCGGATCGATCGCCACCCGCCAGGCCGAGGCGGTGCTGCCGGCCGAGCGGGTCGCCTCGATGAGCGCGGCCGAACTCGACGGCCTGACGCGCGCCTACGGCGCCTCCTACGAGATGTCGCCTCAGGACAAGGCGACGGGGCTCGCCTACGCTTCGAGCCTTCGCATGACCGGCCGCAACGACCAGTCGCTGGCGGTGATGCAGCAGATGGCCATCGCCCATCCGGAGGACCGGGACGTCCTCGCCGCCTACGGCAAGGCGCTGGCGGGCGCGGGCGAACTCGACAAGGCGCTCGAGGCCGTGCGCCGGGCGCAGACCCCCGACCATCCGGACTGGGGTCTGCTGTCGACCGAGGGCGCGATCCTCGACCAGCTCGGCCAGACGGCCCAAGCGCGGACGCTCTTCCAGAAGGCCCTCGATATCCGTCCGAACGAGCCTTCGGTCCTGTCGAATCTCGGCATGTCCTATCTGGTGGGAAACGACCTCGCCAACGCCGAGCGGGTGCTGGCGATCGCCGTTGCGCAGCCGAACGCGGACAGCCGCG
>JAFAAP010000316.1 GCA_023426505.1 Pseudomonadota bacterium | reverse complement strand
GAGAAGTTGGAGCCGGTGCCGGAGCCGTACTTGAACAGGCGCGCCTCGCGGACCCACAGGTCCATGATGCCGCCCTCGTTCACCAGGTCGTCCTCGACGCTCTGGATGAAGCAGGCATGCGGCTGCGGGTGCTCGTAGGCCGACTTGGACTTGGTGAGCTTGCCGGTCCTGTGGTCCACGTAGAAGTGGCCCTGGCTCGGACCGTCGATGCCGTAGGCCCAGTGCAGGCCGGTGTTGAACCATTGCGGGGAGTTGGGCGCCACCATCTGGTTGGCGAGCATGAAGCGCAGCTCGTCGAGGAAGGCCTGCGCGTCCTCTTCCGACGAGAAGTAGCCGCCCTTCCAGCCCCAGTAGGTCCAGCAGCCGGCGAGACGGTCGAAGACCTGCTTGGAGGACATCTCTGAGCCGTAGCGCTGGTCCTCGGGCAGTCCGGCCAGCGCCGCCTCGTCGGGCACGGAGCGCCACAGCCAGGAGGGAACGTCGTTCTCCTCGATCTTCTTGAGGCGCGCGGGCACGCCCGCCTTGCGGAAATACTTCTGGGCCAGCACGTCGGAGGCCACCTGGCTCCAGGTCTCCGGCACCTCGATGTTCTCGAGCTTGAAGACGATGGAGCCGTCCGGGTTGCGAATCTCGCTCGTGGCGAGCCGGAACGCGAGAGAGGAGTAGGGCGACTGGCCCGATTTCGTATAACGCCGCTCGATCCGCATAGGTCACACCTCAACATGTGGGGACGGACGTCCCCGTGGCCACGATGATCTCGTGACGCCCCCAGCCCATTTTTTTGATACTGCGGCACCCCGTTGATGGAGCGCCTTACGCAAGCCCTCGACCGCGTTGATCCCAAGCATCACTGTTCGCGCGACAAAAGCTTGCCACGTGGTTCCTGACGCTCCTGAGCCCTTCGGGGGATCCTTTGCCGGTCTTTTTCGGACCGGCCGCCGCGTTGATCGGCACCCCGGCAAGCTAGTCGGGCGATGTGGCTTACGTCAAGAACTGAAACAAGAACTTGTGTTGAGCGTCCAAGTTCCACCTATATATAGTGGGTAAGTGTTAAGAATGTGGAAAAGTGGCTAAGCCTCGGAGACTCCTTCGAGAATCCGATTAGGAATATTCGCAGGGCCAAGCTTGGCCGGCTAAGGTCGGGCCTCCGAGGCACCAAAACGGGCCGCAAAATTTTTTGCCGGGACACAATTGATCGAGTCGGGCTTGACGCTGCGTCAGATCGTGATCTCGCCGGGCCTTTTGGTGGAAATCCGGGAAAAACAGCCGTTCGACCCGACTCGAACCGCCAAGGCAGAATCACCGCGATTCATCTGCGTCCCGAGGCTGGACTTCCCGGCGGCCAAAAGCCATATTCCGCGCAAATTCACGAACCCCCTCAGTGGCAGCGATGAAACAGTTTTGGACGCAGTTCTTCACCTGGTGGAACGGGCAGACCCTCGGCACCCGCTACTTCACGTGGCGCAAAGGCCAGTTCGTGGGTGAGGACGAGTTCGGCAACCGGTACTACCGCTACGTCCAGCCCGAGGCGATCGATTCGAATGTGGGCGCCGAGCGCCGCTGGGTGATCTACAATGGCGAGGCCGACGCCTCGAAGGTGCCGCCCGGCTGGCGCGCCTGGCTCGCCCACAACTGGGATCTGCCGCCGACCGAGGAGCCTGCCTACCAGCCCCATCCGTGGGAGCGGCCCTTCGTGCCGAACATGACCGGCACGCCCCAGGCCTATCGTCCGTCCGGCTCCTCGCTCTCGACCGGGCAGCGCCCGGCCGCGACCGGCGACTACGTGCCGTGGACCCCGGGCGAGTAAGCTCCCAGCCCCATGCTCAACAGGCCCCAGCCCCGGACCTGCGTCGAGTGCGGCCTGCCCTTCGGGCATCCGGACTTCGCCTATCACGCCGGCCGCATCGAGAACGGGCCGGCCTATTGGTCCGACGAAGGCCTGCTGTGCTCGCACGGCTGCTCGACGGCCCATTTCGACCGCCGCGAGAAGGAGGGCAGGCCGATGATCGCGCCCGCCCCGAACCCGTTCGAGCGGGAATTTCCATAAAACCCGAAGCAGACCGACCAGAATGGTTCAGCCGTGGCGGCTCCGGAACGCCTCCGCGTTCTGGACGAGGTGCACCGCGCGGCCGGTGCCGGTCAGGACGATGGCGTTCGGGGCCTGCTCTTCGATGAACCGGAAGGCCGATCGGGCAGCCTCGTCGAATGAGCCCCCGGCGACCAGCGCGCCCATGGCGAAGGGGCGGTTGATGACGGGCGTGACGTTCCGCGCCTCGAGCTCGGGCAGGAGAGGGAGCATGGCCGTGTTCGACCGGTTCAGCGGAAACTGGAGGAAGCGGTAGAGGCCGCTGTCGACCGCCGCCATTCCCGCCTCCACGTCGCTCACGCTCGCTCCGAAAGCCGTCACGCCGCATGCCTGCGCATGGTCCATGGCGGCCAGGACGTCGGGATGGGTGACCACGTGGCGGGTGGCCTTGTGGATCTGCAGGACGTCGATCCTTCCGAGAAGACCCAGGCTGCGGTCGATGCTGCGGACCAGCGCGTCGCGGCTGTGGTCGGCAAAGCCCGCCCCTCGTCCCATGGCCCAATGCTCGCCCGCCTTGGTCATGACGGCGACAGATGTCCGCTGCGACGGCGGCAGGCCCGTGAGGAAGCGGCCCAGGCGCGCCTCGCTCTCCGCATAGGCCGGCGCCGTATCGAAGATGGTGATGCCGAGTTCCATGGCCGTGGCCAGCAGCGCCTGGGCCTCGTCCTCGGTGGGAGGCGGACTTTGGCCCACGCCCCAGACGCGGCCGATGGAGAGGAGGCCGAGGCCGAGCTTGAGACCGGGGCCGACAAGCAGCTCAGGTGCCATCGGTCAGGAGCCCAGCCTCGGGTGGAAGTAGGATTGGCGCCGCATGATTCCCTCCGCGAA
Source organism: Pseudomonadota bacterium (assembly GCA_023426505.1). GTDB lineage: Bacteria > Pseudomonadota > Alphaproteobacteria > Rhizobiales > Beijerinckiaceae > Microvirga. The sequence continues at coordinate 15,892 of JAFAAP010000316.1, read as the reverse complement.
GAGCCCGAAGGCCTGGATGACGTGGCCCAGCGGCACCTCGACGTTGCGGGCGACGCCCGAACCCTTGAGCACGCCGCCGCGCTCGTCCGGCTCCGGGTCGCGATAGGTTCCGCCATCGCCGAGGGTGCAGTTCTGGCACCGGATCGGCCCAATGATCTGCGCGCCGTGCCCGATGCGGTTCGGTCCGATGAGGGAGCCGCCGCCGAGGAGCCGGGCGCCGTGGCCGACCTCGAGGGCGATGCCGGAATCGGCCTTGATGGTGAACCCGCCTTCCTCACCGATCTCCGCTTGCGTGCCGATGTCGATCCGGCCGCCGGCCGCCACCAGCCGCGCTCCCGGAAACAGGTTTGTCCCGCTGCCGACCGCGATGCTTCCGCCGTTCGAGACCTGGAGGATCGTGCCGGGCCAGAGGATCGCCCCTTCGCCGAGTTCGACGCCCGGAGAAACCAGGACCGAAACAGGGTCAGGGATCAACACTCCCCGGGAGGATAGCCGCAAGGCTTCGTCCACAGTCAGGAAGCCCATAGAGCGGCGGACCGCGTCGGTGGAAGGGGGAGGCTGATCCATGAGAGGTCCGATCGATGCTCGTCAGGCGATGGAGCCTAGGAGGCAATCCATCGGTGGCCAAGTTTCGGTTGCCCTTTTTCCAACAATGTTCACGTGTTATCGGAAGGCCGGAACGCAGGTCGGCCACGCTCGGCCGCACAGCGAGGCGTAAGGCAGCACATGAATTTCGGATGGACGCGGGCGGCTCTGGTCCTCGCAACGGTCATCGGCAGCATCGGCACGGCGCAGGCGGATCGGATCAAGAACCCCACCGCCGTGTTCTCGGGCCTCGACAAGATCACCGGGCGAATCGTGTCCTTCGAGGTCGCGGTGGACGAGACCGTGCAGTTCGGTGCGCTGCAGATGCGCGCGCGGGCCTGCTTCACCAAGCCGCCGACCGAGAACCCCTACACCACGTCCTTCGTCGAGGTGGACGAGGCGGAGGCGGACGGCAGCACCAAGCGCGTGTTCTCCGGTTGGATGTTCGCCTCGAGCCCGGGCCTGCACGGCCTGGAGCACCCGGTCTACGACATCTGGCTCGTCGACTGCAAAGGCGGCACGGAGGTGATCGCCGAGACGAAGGAGATGCCCGAGGAGCCGCCGCCGATCGAGAATGCGTCTCAGCCGGGCGGTGCCGCCCGGCCCGGCGACATCATGGCCCCGGCCGGCGGCCAGACCGCTCCGCCGCCTCCGCCGATCGACACCGCGCCGCTGCAGCAGCCCCAGCCGCAGCCGCGCCGGGTTGCTCCCCGGCCAGTCGCGCCGGGCGCCGCGCCGATCATCAACAACGACCGGACGAACGATCGTTAAAGGCCGGGGCTGGGGCTAAGCGCAGCAAGAGCCTCCTCGCCCGTGACGATGTGACCACGGGGCCAGACGTGCCAGTCGGCCTCCTGGTCCATGGCGGCGCGCAGCATCTGCTTGTAGCTCCGGCGCGGCACCTCGATGGCGCCGAACTGGGCCAGATGCGCCGTCACGAACTGGGTGTCGAGAAGCGTGAAGCCGCCCCGCCGCAGGCGCGCCACGAGATGCACGAGGGCGACCTTGGAGGCATCACGTTCCGTGTGGAACATGCTCTCGCCGAAGAAGGCACTGCGCAGGCGCACGCCATAGAGGCCGCCGACGAGGCGGTTGTCCTGATAGACCTCGACCGTGTGGCAATAGCCTGAATCGAACAGCTCGCCGTAGAGGCGGCGGATCCGGCCGCTGATCCAGGTCTTCTCGCGGTCGTAGCCGGGGGCCGCGCAGCCGGCGATCACGGCATCGAAGTCCTGATCGACCCGCACCTCGAACTGATCGGAGCGGACCGTGCGGGCGAGGCGCTTGCCCACGTGAAAGCGATCGAGGGGGATGATCCCCCTCTCGCGTGGCTCGACCCAGAACAGCGACGGGTCGTCGGCATCCTCCGCCATGGGAAAGATGCCGGCCGCATACGCCTTGAGCAGGATCTCAGGCGTGATCTCGAACTGGTCAGCCCTCATCAGCCTAAAGGTAGCACGCCTTTAGGCTTCCTCAATGCCGCCCGTCTTCAGGAAGTTCTCGAGCCAGTGGATGTCGTACTGGCCGTTCTGGATGTCCGGGTTGCGAACGAGCGTGCGGAAGAGCGGCAGGGTGGTCTCGATGCCGTCGACCACGAACTCGTCGAGGGCCCGGCGCAGGCGCATGAGGCACTCGTTGCGGGTGCGGCCGTGCACGATGAGCTTGGCGACCAGCGAGTCGTAGTGGGGCGGGATGCGATAGCCCTGGTAGGCGGCCGAATCCACGCGCACGCCGAGGCCACCCGGCGGGTGGAAGTAGCTGATCGTGCCGGGGGACGGCCGGAAGGTGGAGGGATGCTCCGCATTGACGCGGCACTCGATGGCGTGGCCCTCGATGTGGATGTCCTCCTGTCCGACCGAGAGCGGCGCGCCCGCGGCGACGCGGATCTGCTCGTTCACCAGGTCGATGCCGGTGATCATCTCCGTGACCGGGTGCTCCACCTGGATGCGCGTGTTCATCTCGATGAAGTAGAACTCGCCGTCCTCGTAGAGGAACTCGATCGTGCCGGCGCCGGCATATTTCAGCTCCTGCATCGCCTTGGCGACGATGCCGCCGATCTTCTCGCGCATCTCGACGTTGAGGGCGGGCGAGGGGCCTTCCTCCCAGACCTTCTGGTGGCGGCGCTGAAGCGAGCAGTCACGCTCGCCCAGGTGGATGGCGTTGCCCTTGCCGTCGCCGAGGACCTGGATCTCGATATGGCGCGGCTTCTCGAGGTACTTCTCGATATAGACCGCGTCGTCGCCGAAGGCGGCCTTGGCCTCGGTCTTGGCGGTCTGGAGCGCGTGGACGAGGTCGTCCTCCGTGCGTGCGACCTTCATGCCGCGTCCGCCGCCGCCGGCCGCCGCCTTGATGATGACCGGATAGCCGATGGATTTGGCGACCTTCTTGGCCTCGTCCTCGTCGGTGATGCCGCCTTCGGAGCCGGGCACGCAAGGGATGCCGAGGCGCTTGGCGGTGCGCTTGGCCTCGATCTTGTCGCCCATGATGCGGATGTGCTCCGCCTTGGGGCCGATGAAGGCGATGCGGTGGTGATCCAGAACCTCGGCGAAGCGGGCGTTCTCGGAGAGGAAGCCGTAGCCGGGATGGATCGCGTCGGCGCCGGTGATCTCGCAGGCGGCGATCAGAGCCGGGATGTTGAGATAGCTGTCGCGGGCGGCCGGCGGGCCGATGCACACGCTCTCGTCGGCGAGACGGACATGCATGGCGTCGGCATCGGCGGTGGAGTGCACGGCGACCGTCGCGATGCCGAGCTCCTTCGCGGCGCGCAGGATGCGCAGGGCGATCTCGCCGCGATTGGCAATGAGGATCTTATCGAACATGTCGCGCCTTACTCGATGACGAGGAGGGGTTCGCCGTACTCGACCGGGGTTCCGTCTTCGACATAGATGGCAGTCACGGTGCCGGCGCGGGGCGCCACGATCTCGTTGAAGGTCTTCATGGCCTCGACGAGCAGGACCTTGTCGCCGGCCTGAACCTTGGAGCCGACCTCGACGAAGGCCTTCGCGTCCGGGGAGGGCTTGCGGTAGGCCGTGCCGACCATCGGCGAGAGCACGGCGCCCGGATGGGGCGCGGACGACTTGGCGGCTGCGGCCGCGGCGGCCTCGCTGGCGGCGGGCGGCGGCGCGATGACCGGGGCCGGGGATGCGGCCGGCGCGGCGACCGGGACCGTCATAGTCGCCGTCACGGTACGGGCCACGCGGATGCGAAGGTCGCCCTTCTCCACTTCGATCTCGGTGAGATCGGTGTCGGCGATCAGGGTCGCCAGCTCACGCACGAGATCGGGATCGAAAGGGTTGTCCTTGGCCATGGGGCTCACCTCTTATTCCTGAGGATGTTAATGTTGGGAGGGCTTGGTCTTCTGCGCCCGCTCGACCAGCACGCGGTGAACCGCTTCCAGGCCGAGCAGATAGCTCATCGGCCCGAAACCGCAGATCACTCCCACCGAGACCGGTGCGATGAGCGAACGGTGACGAAAACCCTCGCGAGCATGTACGTTCGAGAGATGGACCTCAATCGTCGGGGCGCCGCTGCCTGCAATGGCGTCCCTGAGGGCGATCGAGGTATGGGTGTAGGCGCCGGCATTGATGACGACACCGGCTCCCTGCGCTCCGGCTTCCTGGATCCAGTCGACCAGATGTCCTTCGTGGTTCGACTGGCGGAATGTGATGGAAGCGTCCAGCGCCTCGGCCCTGCCGCGCACGAGCCGCTCGATCTCGGCCAGCGTGGTGCTGCCGTAGACCGTAGGCTCCCGCTGCCCGAGCAGGTTGAGGTTCGGTCCGTTGAGGACGTGGACGGTGATCATCGCAAAAGAGCGTTCCGGATGGCTCCATTCGGTGGAGCCGACTGGCCCTCTTAGCCAAAAGGCGGACGAGGGGGAAGGGGAAAACCGGGGCTTTCCAGAGGCTGCGCTTGGCTTCCCTTGCGAAAGTCCAGCCGGTTCAGCCTTCCGAGCGCTTCAATTGAGGCGAATTCGAGGAGGAGAGGGGCCGCACTCGGGTGCGGCCCGCTTTTCATGGCTCTATCGAACCGTTCGCGTTCAGCCGCAATTGGCCTTGCCGCACTGGCGCACGTTGGAGACAACCTGCTTGAGGGGATCAAGGCCGACCGCGCCGGGGATGATCTCGTCGCCGATGATGAAGGCCGGCGTTCCGCTGAGGCTCAGCTTGTCGCCCAGCCCCATGTTTTCCTGGAGCGCGGCCTGGATCTCGGGCCCCTGCATGTCCTTCTGCAGGCGGGCCATGTCCAGGCCCATGTCCTTGGCGACCGCCATGGCGCGCTCGCCGTTCACCCGGCCCTTGCTGTCCATGACCTTCACGTGGAAGTCGAAGAGCTTGTCGCCCTGGAGCTGCTTGCCGGCCGCGAGCGCCACGCGGCTCGCCTCGACGGAATCGGGGCCGAGGACCGGGAAGTCCTTCAGCACCACGCGCAGCTTCGGGTCGGCCTTGACCAGGGTCTTGAGGTCGGTGAGGGCCCGCTTGCAGTAGCCGCAGTTGTAGTCGAAGAATTCGACGAGGGTGACGTCGCCGGAGGGGTTGCCGACCACGAAGGAGTGGGAGGCGTTCAGCAGCGTCTGTCGGGTCTCCTTGAGGGCGCCCGCCTGGGAGACCCGCTGGGCCTCGGCCTGACGCTTCTCGAGCTCGGCGATCACCTCGGTCAGGACCTCGGGGTTCTTGATCAGGTAGTCCTTCACGATCTCGCCGATGGCCTGGCGCTGCTGCTCCGTGAAGGCGGCGTTCTGGGCCATCGCGGAGGGGCCGACGGCCAGGGCGCCGATCACGGCTGCGGCCTGGCAGAGTTTGAGAAGCGGGAAACGCATGGTGGGTCCTTCTGAGGGGCCGTGGCAGGATGCCTGCCGATCGAGTCCCATTGTCGCCTGAATTTGGGGCGCCGGGATGGCCTTGGTCCCGACTGCCTTAGCGGGTTTGCAGAGAATCCGTCAATTCACGGCTTCGTTGGACGCGCAAGCGCCTTGAGACCGGCTCCGTCAGGGGCTACGAGCCTTGCATGACCAGATCATCCGCATCCCTTCCTCTTCCCCTCGTGGCCCGCCGCATGGAGCGGGTGTCGTCGTTCCTCGCCATGGACGTGCTGAGCACCGCCGCCGCCAAGGAAAGGCGGGGGGATAGCGTGATCCACATGGAGGTCGGCCAGCCTTCCGCGCCCGCGCCCCGGGCTGCCCGGGAGGCCGCCAAGGCGGCGCTGGACGCCGGGCGCATCGGCTATACGGAAGCCCTCGGCATGGCGACCCTGAGGGAGCGGATCGCCCGCCACTACCGCGACGCCTATGGGGTCGCCCTGGCGCCGGAGCGGGTGGTGGTCACCACGGGCTCGTCGGCCGGATTCGTGCTCGCCTTCCTGAGCCTGTTCGATCCCGGCCAGCGGGTCGCCATCACGGCCCCGGGATACCCCGCCTACCGCAACATCCTGGAGGCGCTCGACCTCGAGCCGGTCATCATCCCCCTGACCAAGGCGGACGGCTGGATCATGACCGCGAGCGCCATCGAAAAGGCCCATGCGGAGAAGCCGCTCCACGGCATCCTAGCCATGAGCCCGGCGAACCCGTCCGGGACCATGATCGGCCGGAAGGCGCTGGCGGAACTCGGCGAGACCTGCCGCCGCCTGGGCTTGTGGTTCATCTCCGATGAGATCTATCACGGCCTCACCTATGGCCAGGACGCCTCCACGGCGCTGTCGTCCGATGACGATGCGGTCGTGATCAACTCCTTCTCCAAGTACTATTGCATGACCGGCTGGCGCATCGGCTGGATCGTGGTGCCGGAGCGGCTCGTGCGCCCCATCGAGCGCCTGGCGCAGAATTTCTACATCTCGCCGCCCTACCTCTCCCAGGTCGCCGCGCTCGCGGCCTTCGACGCAACGGAGGAGCTGGAGGCCGTGAAGGCGGGTTACGCCCGCAATCGCGCGTACCTGCTCGAGGAGCTGCCGCGGATCGGAATCACCGAGATGCACCCGGTGGACGGCGCTTTCTACATCTACGCCGACATCGCCCGGTTCACGAACGACTCCATCGGCTTCTCCAGGCGCATGCTGGAGGAGGCGGGCGTGGCCGCAACGCCCGGCCTCGACTTCGATCCCATCGAAGGCTCGCATTACCTGCGCCTGTCCTTCGCGGGCTCCGAAAACGATTGTCGCGAGACGGTTGCCCGCCTCGCGACCTGGTTGAAGTGAATTTTCTAGTCGTCTGAAGGGCTTGGAAGCGGATCCTCAGGATCCGCTCAAAACCGACTTCGCCTTCGACCACCAGCCGGCGCGCTTGGGGCGATCCGGATCCGGCGGGGTCAGGACGACCGCCACGGGTTCGGGCTCCGGCTCGGCGGCCGGCTGGACCGGTGCTGCCTCGGCAGGTTGCGCGACGGACTTCTCTTCGGCTGCGGGCGTCGTCTCGGCGGCAGGAGGAGCAGCGTGCTCGGCCTCGGCCGTCTCGATGCTCACGACCGGCTCGGTCGCGGGAACCGGAACCTCCTCGGCCATCACGGCCGCGACCTCGCGCTGGGCCACGAAATCGTCGTCGTTGGCGACCTCCATCCCCTCCTCGCGGGTGCGGCCACGACCGCCGCGGCGGCCACGGCGGCGGCGGCGTCCGCCGCGTTCCTCGCCCTCGGCGCCAGCGGTCTCGGCCTCCTCGACGCCCTCCATGGATTCCATGGAGGCCTCGGCGCCGGAGACGTCCTCCTGGCCTTCCTCTTCCTCGTCAGTCTCGGCGCCGGCTTCCTCGCCCTGGGCCTCGCCCGCGAAGGCCTCCCGGTCGCGACCGCGGCGACGCCGACGACGGCGACGGCGGCGTCCGCCGCCTTCCTCGCCGTTCTCCTCGCCGCGGGCTTCGACGTGGGTCTCCTCCTCGTCCTCGGCCTCCACTTCGGCCTCAGCCTCGACCGGCTCGTCCACGGGCACGATCGCGTCGATCTGGATGCCCGTCGCGGCCGCCTTGTGCTCGATGCGCAGGGCCGGTTCGCCCCGGTCGATGGCGTAGTTCGTCGTGCCGGTCAGGCTGTCGTCGGCGACGATCGAGATGGCGACGCCGAACCGGGTCTCCAGCTCGCGCAAATGCACGCGCTTCTGGTTGAGGATGTAGAAGGCCGCCTCCGTCCGGGTCCGGACGATGAGGTTGTAGCCGGAATTCTTGATGAGGGTCTCCTCGATCGAGCGCAGCACGTGCAAGGCGACCGATGGGGTCGAGCGCACGAAGCCGGTCCCGGCGCAGTGCGGGCAGGGCACCGAGGAGGATTCGAGCACGCCCGTGCGGATGCGCTGGCGCGACATCTCCAGCAGACCGAACGGCGAGATGCGGCCGACCTGGATGCGGGCGCGGTCGTTCTTGAGGCACTCGTTCAGCTTCTTCTCGACGGCGCGGTTGTTCCGCTTCTCCTCCATGTCGATGAAGTCGATGACGATGAGGCCCGCCAAGTCGCGCAGGCGCAGCTGCCGGGCGATCTCCTCGGCCGCCTCCAGGTTCGTCCGGAGGGCGGTGTCCTCGATATTGTGCTCGCGGGTGGAACGCCCCGAGTTCACGTCGATGGAGACCAGCGCCTCGGTCGGGTTGATGACGAGGTAGCCGCCGGACTTCAGCGTGACCGTGTTGGAGAACATCGCGTCGAGCTGAGCCTCGACGCCGTATTTGGCGAAGACCGGCTGCGGCTCCCGGTAGGGCTGGACGATCTTGGCATGACTCGGCATGAGCATGCGCATGAAGTCCTTGGCCTCGCGGTAGCCGTCCTCGCCGGACACGAGGACGTCGTCGATGTCCTTGTTGTAGAGGTCGCGAATCGCGCGCTTGATGAGCGAGCCTTCCTCGTAGACGAGGGCAGGGGCGGAGGAGCTCAGGGTCAGCTCGCGCACACTCTCCCACAGACGCATCAGGTATTCGTAGTCGCGCTTGATCTCAGGCTTGGTGCGCGAGGCGCCTGCCGTGCGCAGGATGATCCCCATGCCCTCCGGAACCTCGAGCTCCTGGGCGATCTCCTTCAGGCGCTTGCGGTCGGCCGCGTTGGTGATCTTGCGGGAGATGCCGCCGCCGCGGCCGGTGTTGGGCATCAGCACCGAATAGCGGCCGGCGAGCGACAGGTAGGTGGTCAGAGCCGCGCCCTTGTTGCCGCGCTCCTCCTTGACGACCTGGACCAGCAGCACCTGGCGGCGCTTGATGACTTCCTGGATCTTGTACTGCTTGCGAGGCAGGCGCGGGCGCTGCGGGACGTCCTCGAGGGCGTCGCCGCCGCCGAGCTGCTCGACGTGCTCCTCCTCGTCCTCCTCGCCGCCCTCTTCCTCGTCGTCCTCCTCGTCCTCGTCGGCGGCCTCGGTGCTCTCGACCACATCGGCGGAGGCGTCCTGAACGGGCTCGAAGGAGGGCGCCCCCTCCGACGGCTCGGATCGGGGCGCAGCCTCCTGCGTCTCCGCCTGCTCGCCTGCTTCGGATGCGGCGGCGGTCTCAGCCGGCTCGCCATTCTCCTGGTCTGGAGCTTCCCCGGCCGCAGCCTCGGTCACGGTTGCGTCGGTCTGCTCGCCAGTCTGGCTTTCACCCGAGGCTTCGGAGCCTGCGGCAGAGGCTTCGGTGTCTTCACCCTCGGCGGAGATCACCTCGGCCGAGGCGACGGACTCGTCCGCCTCGGCCCGGCGGGGCGCGGAGCGGCGACGACGGCGGCTGCGCCGCTCCTCCTCGCGCTCTTCCTCGCGCTGGGCTTCGGCCTCGGCCTCGAGCAGCGCCTGCCGGTCGGCGACCGGAATCTGGTAGTAATCGGGGTGGATCTCGCTGAAGGCGAGGAACCCGTGGCGGTTGCCGCCGTACTCGACGAAGGCCGCCTGCAGGGACGGTTCGACCCTGGTGACCTTGGCGAGGTAGATATTGCCTCGCAGCTGCTTCCGGTTAGCGGATTCGAAGTCGAATTCTTCGACCTTCTGACCACGCACCACCACGACCCGGGTCTCTTCCGGGTGTGAGGCATCGATGAGCATCTTGTTTGCCATGTTGAACTCTCGACATGGCGATCGAGGGCAGGGCCTGAGGCAGAAGCCGCATTGTGGGCGGACGGCCGCGCCGCGAGAGAGGGCGGCGGGCTAGAATTGCGTTCGGCGTGCAGTCGATCGCCATCGCGCGCCTCTGAGGGGCGCATTCTGGGTTAAACTGGACCGGCGCCATGCCGGAGTAACCGGGGCATGGGCGGGCGCGAAATCGATCGCGCGACGCGAAAGGTGCTGAGACGAAGGTCAGAACTGACTTCGCTGGCGCAACCATTCAACGACGGCCCTTTCGGAAGCGATGAGCCGGACAGAGCCGGTCACCGTATAAAGGCGATGAAACATCGCTAATTGAGCCCCTCCGCGAGCCTGTCGAGCGTGACGGGTGTCCGATGGATCGGTCAACACAACCGTCTCCAGGGACCCGCCGTCAGATTCGGCCATACCGGACGGGGCAAGCATCATTACAGATCGTTGAGGGTGTTTGGCAAGATGCTGAGAGACTGTGCCCTCGATGCAACAGAGTCTCAATAATGGATCATTTGGCGTGAGCCTTCATTAACCATGGGAAGCCTATGAGGTAAGGGGAGACCGGAACCTAGCCGACATCGGGAGCACCATGGCGCCGCTCGCACGCCTCATCCGCCTCTGCCTCTTGGCGATCCTCGCCTTCGCGGGATCGGGCCATGCCTGGGCGGCCGGCGCCGACGGCAAGGCGGAGACGCCCGTGATCGCCGCTGCGGTTTCCGTCGCGATCGACGGCGGCAAGACCCGATTCTCGGTGACGATGTCCCGCTCGGTGGTGGCTCAGGTCCAGCTCATGGAAGGGCCCGACCGGGTGATCGTCGATTTGCCCGAAGTGGCTTTCCACATCCCTTCCGACCAGGGCCGCAAGTCCGAAGGATTGATCGCCTCCTACCGCTACGGCCTCTTCGCGCCCGGCCGCTCTCGCGTGGTCATGGAGCTGGCCCAGCCGGCGGTCGTCTCGGCCCTCCATGTTGATCAGAACCAGCCCGGTGGCGCCTCGCTGCTCGTCATCGAGCTGTCTCGAGTCGACCGTGACCATTTCCGCAAGGCGGTGGCTGAGAGCGCAGGGGCGGCGAAGCCTGCGCATGCGGAGCCCGTCATCGCCAAGGACGCCAAGGATACCCGGCCCGTCATCGTCATCGATCCGGGCCATGGCGGCATCGACCCGGGCGCCGCAGCCCTTTCGGGCGTCTACGAAAAGGACCTGATCCTCTCCTTTGCGCAGCTTTTGAAGAAGAAGCTCGACGCGGAGGGGCGCTACAGGGTCCTCATGACCCGGGAACAGGACGTGTTCATCTCTCTCGGCGATCGGGTGAAGTTCGCCCGCATGGCCAAGGCGGACCTGTTCATCTCGATTCACGCGGACTCGATCTCGGGCGCCCAGGAGGTGAGGGGGCTGACGGTCTATACCGGGTCGGAGCGGGCCTCGGACGCCGAATCGGCAAGGCTCGCCGACCGCGAAAACCGCGCCGACTCGCTCGCTGGTGTCGAATCGGGCGAGGGGGCCGACGACGTGCTGGACATCCTGCAGGATCTCACCCTTCGGGAGACCCGCACCTTCTCCCACGGCTTCGCCAATCGCCTCGTCGGCGAGCTCGATTCGGTGGCGCGGCTGAACAAGAACGCGCGCCGAGAGGCCGGTTTCCGGGTCCTGAGGGCCCACGACGTGCCGTCCGTCTTGGTCGAGCTCGGCTACCTGTCGAGCCAGAAGGACCTCGATCTCATCATGTCGGACGAATGGCGCGGTAAAATGGTCGCATCCATGACAGTCGCCATCGACCGCTTCTTCGCCACGAGGCTGGCTCGCCAGGGCGCTGCCGCAGTTTTACCATAGATACCGTGTGGATACCCGGTAGCGGGGTGGCGATTCCTCCGTTACAGGCAGAAGGCTGAGCCATTCCTGCCTGGACTGGGAATCGGCGTTTGCATATCAGCATAAGGTGCGCTCTCAGGCGCCGATAACGGGTAACCTTCGGATGCGCTTCGTCCTACGATTTTTCGGGTTTCTTTTCAGTATCGGGGCGATCTTCTTCCTGATCGGCGCCGTGGGCCTCGCCTATGGCTACTGGTACTTCTCGAAGGATCTGCCGGATCACGCCCAGTTGGCCGACTACGAGCCGCCGGTGATGACGCGCGTCCATGCCGCCGACGGCAGTCTGATCGCCGAATATGCCCGCGAGCGCCGCCTCTACGTGCCGATCCAGGCCACGCCCAAGCTTCTCATCAACGCGTTCCTGTCCGCCGAGGACAAGAACTTCTACAAGCACGTGGGCATCGACCCCGAGGGCGTCGTGCGCGCCATCGTGGCGAACGTCCGCTCGGCCGGACGGCGCGAGCAGGGCGCCTCCACGATCACCCAGCAGGTCGCCAAGAACTTCCTCCTGACGAACGAGCGCACCTACGAGCGCAAGATCCGCGAGGCCCTCCTCGCCCTGCGCATCGAATCGACCTTTCCGAAGGATAAGATCCTCGAGCTCTACCTGAACGAGATCTATCTCGGCCTCGGCAACTACGGCGTCGCGGCCGCCGCGCTGAACTATTTCGGCAAGTCTGTCCACGAGCTCACCATCGCCGAGGCGGCCTATATGGCGGCGCTCCCGAAGGCCCCGAACAACTATCATCCCTTCCGCCAGCGCCAGGCCGCCATCGAGCGCCGGAACTGGGTGATCGACCGCATGGTCGACAACGGCTACATTAAGGCGGAGGCGGGGGCCGCGGCCAAGAAGGAGCCGCTCAACGTCAACCCGCGCGTGATCTCGCCCAACAGCATCGCGTCCGGCTACTTCGCCGAAGGCGTGCGCCGCGACATCGCCGAGCGTTACGGCGAGCAGACCCTCTACGAGGGCGGCCTTCTCATCCGCGCCACCATCGACCCCAAGATGCAGGCCATGGCCCGCAAGGCGCTGGTGGACGGCCTCGTGCGCTTCGACGAGGCGCGGGGCTGGCGCGGCGCCCAGAACAAGCTCGACCTCACGGGCCGGGAGTGGGGCCTCGCCCTTTCCGAGCTGCCGGTCCTCGGGGACGTGCAGCCGTGGCGCCTGGCCGTCGTGCTCGAGGTGTCCGGCGGGCGCGCCCGCGTCGGCCTCCAGCCGAAGAAGGAGGCCTCGGGCCAGGTTTCGCGCGACCGCGAGACGGGTTTGGTCGGCGCCGACGGCGTCAAGTGGACCCGCAGGTCTGTCGACAAGGCGCTCTCGGTCGGCGACGTGGTCTATGTGGAGCCAATGGACGGCGGCAGAACCGGGCAGTACCGACTGCGCCAGATCCCCGAGATCTCCGGCGCCATCGTGGCGATGGACCCCTTCACGGGCCGCGTTCACGCCATGGTCGGCGGCTTCTCGTTCGACCAGAGCGAGTTCAACCGCGCCAGCCAGGCCATGCGCCAGCCGGGCTCGTCCTTCAAGCCGATCGTCTACGCGACGGCGCTCGACAACGGCTACACGCCTTCGACCCAGGTGCTGGACGCACCATTCGTGCTCGACATGGGCCCCGGTCAGGCGGCCTGGGCGCCGTCGAATTACGACGGCAAGTCGGCGGGCCTGCGCACCCTGCGCTACGGCATCGAGCACTCGAAGAACCTGATGACGGTGCGCCTCTCCAACGAGGTCGGCATGCCCCTCATCTCCGAATATGCGCGCCGTTTCGGCGTCTACGACGACATGCTGCCCCTGCTCTCCATGTCGCTCGGCGCCGGCGAGACGACCGTCATGCGCATGACGGCCGCCTATTCCATGTTCGCCAACGGCGGGCGCCGCATCCGGCCGACCCTGATCGACCAGATCCAGGACCGCAGCGGCCGGACGATCTACCGCCACGACACGCGCAAGTGCATCGGCTGCGACTCCGACAAGTGGGATGGCGGCGCTCCGCCCAAGCTCGCCGACAACAGCGAGCAGGTGCTCGATCCGCTGACCGCCTATCAGATGACCTCGATCCTGGAGGGCGTCGTCCAGCGCGGCACCGCCCAGACCGTGAAGGCGGTCGGCAAGCCGCTGGCCGGCAAGACCGGCACCACCAACGACGCCAAGGACGTGTGGTTCGTGGGCTTCTCGCCGGATCTCGCGGTCGGGGTGTTCCTCGGCTACGACCAGCCCAAGTCCCTCGGCAATGCGGCCACGGCCGGCCAGTACGCCGCTCCGGTCTTCCGCGACTTCATGCAGATGGCCCTGAAGGACAAGCCGGCCACGCCGTTCCGCGTGCCGCCGGGAATCAAGCTGATCCGCGTGAACGCCTCCACCGGCACCCGCGCCGGGCAGGGCGAGGGCGGCAACGTGATCCTCGAGGCCTTCAAGCCGGGCACGACGCCGCCGGAATCCTACTCGCCGCCGGCAGAGTATTTCGACGGGCCGCAGGCCGAGTATCCGAGCGGCGCAAGCCGTCAGGTCGGCGCCGGAACCGGCGGATTGTATTAGGCTTTCCGCCTTCCCATATCACCGGCATCCTCGGATCGGACGCGAGATGCCGCGGGTGGCCTGAGGCCGCCCGCCATCGTGTCCGGCCATATCGACCGGGAGCGCCTTTACACCGGGCGGTGCTCCTTCTAAGACCCGCTTTTCCCAGGCACGGACCAGACACAGACGATGCGCGCCGAAATCGAACACCTCGTAGAAGAGACCAAGCAGTCAGTCGGGCTGCTGAGGAGGCATCTTTGACTGGGACAACGCCCAGCGCCGCCTCGCGGAACTGAATTCCCTCGCCGAGAACCCCGACTTCTGGAACGACGCGGACGCCGCGCAGAAGATCATGCGCGAGCGGACCTCGCTCGAAGACCAGATCGCCGCCATCAAGCGCTTGGAGCAGGAGCTCGATGATGCGACCACCCTGATCGAGCTCGGCGACGCCGAGGGCGACGAGGGCACGGTCAAGGAGGGCGAGGAGACGATCCGCGGCCTCCAGCACGAGGCCGCCCGCCTTCAGGTCGAGACCCTGCTCTCCGGCGAGGCCGACGGCAACGACACCTATGTGGAAGTGCATTCCGGCGCCGGCGGCACCGAGAGCCAGGACTGGGCCTCCATGCTCCAGCGCATGTACGCCCGCTGGGCGGAGCGCCGCGGCTACAAGGTGGACCTGCTCGAAATCACCGACGGTGAAGAGGCCGGTATCAAGAGCGCCACGCTCCTGATCAAGGGCCACAACGCCTATGGCTGGCTGAAGACCGAGTCGGGCGTGCACCGCCTCGTGCGCATCTCGCCTTACGATTCGAACGCGCGCCGCCATACAAGCTTCGCGTCCGTATGGGTCTATCCGGTCGTGGACGACCGCATCGACATCGAGGTCAAGGAATCGGACTGCCGCATCGACACGTTCCGGTCCTCCGGCGCAGGCGGCCAGCACGTGAACACCACCGACTCGGCGGTGCGCATCACGCACATCCCGAGCGGCATCGTGGTGGCATGCCAGCAGGAGCGCTCCCAGCACAAGAACCGGGCCACGGCCTGGAACATGCTACGCGCCCGCCTCTACGAGGCCGAGCTGAAGAAGCGGGAGGAGAAGGCGAACGCCGAGGCCGCCGCCAAGACCGAGATCGGCTGGGGCCACCAGATCCGCTCCTACGTGCTGCAGCCCTACCAGTTGGTGAAGGACCTGCGCACCGGCGCCCAGTCCACGAGCCCGCAGGACGTGCTCGACGGCGACCTCGACCCCTTCATCGAAGCCTCGCTCGCCCAGCGCATCAACGGCGGCGCGGAGCTGGCGGTGGAGGATATCGATTAAGAAAAAGCCCGCTCGATCGAGTGGGCTTTTTCGTTCCAGGTGGTTGGACTACAGAACGAAAATGTCGTCGGCGTAGATCGTGACCCTTTCGGTGAATTTCACGAAGCATGTGGCTGCAGCGGGACCGGTGCCGTCCGGATCGTAAGAGAGTGATCGCTCGACGGCGTTGAAGAGGATCCTGTCATTCGCATCCTCCGCAGTCGGCCCGCGAACGAAGACTCCCCCGAGCAAAGGGCCTTTCTCGAGAGTGCCGAAGATGGTTGAGGAGAGGGCGATCTTATCCGTTCCCGAACCGCGAAAATCCGTGATTTCGTCGATGTCGTCGATCCCGTTGAAGTGGGTATCGAAAACGAACTGATCACGATCGTCGCCCCCAGTCAGAGTATCGCTGCCTTCGCCTCCTCGAAGGTAATCGTTGTCATATCCGCCCTCCAAGGTGTCGTTACCCTCACGGCCCTGCAGCGTATCAATACCGAATCCGCCGCTCAGAATATCGTCACCGTATCCGCCATCCAGGTTGTCATTGCCGGCATTGCCTTGCAAGAGGTCGGTGCCATGCCCGCCGCTCAGGGTATCGTCGTCGAGTCCACCGTCCAGTTTGTCG
>JAFAAP010000308.1 GCA_023426505.1 Pseudomonadota bacterium | reverse complement strand
TCGCGCCGCCCGACTCCGCCAGAACCTTCGTGATCGCCGCCGTCAGAGACGTCTTGCCATGGTCCACGTGACCAATCGTCCCGATGTTGCAGTGCGGCTTAGTCCGCTCAAACTTTTCCTTCGCCATCGTGGCACCCGTTCCTTTGAATCTTAAGAATGTTGCTAAGTGGGTTCAGGCGTATTTCGCCTGAACCTCGGCAGCCACGTTCGACGGCACCTGCTCGTAGTGGTCGAACTGCATCGTGTAGCTCGCACGCCCCTGGCTCATGCCACGCAGCGTGTTCACGTAGCCGAACATGTTGGCGAGCGGGACCATCGCGTTGATGACCACGGCATTGCCGCGCATGTCCTGACCCTGGATCTGGCCACGACGGGAGTTGAGGTCACCGATAACCGAGCCGGTGTAGTCCTCAGGAGTCGTCACCTCGACCTTCATGACCGGCTCGAGAAGGACGGAGCTGCCCTTCTGGAGAGCCTCACGCATGGCGGCACGAGACGCGATTTCGAAGGCGAGCGCCGACGAGTCGACCTCGTGGAAGGCGCCGTCGATCAGCTCGACCTTGACGTCCACGACCGGGAACCCGGCCACGACGCCGGCGCCGATCACCGACTGCAGGCCCTTTTCGACGCCCGGGATGTACTCCTTCGGCACCGCGCCGCCGACGATCTTCGACTCGAACCCGAAGCCCGCACCCGGATCGTTCGGCATGACCACCAGCTTGACGCGGGCGAACTGGCCGGTACCGCCGGTCTGCTTCTTATGAGTGTAGTCGACCTCGGCCTTCTTCGTGATCGTCTCACGATAGGCGACCTGCGGAGCGCCGATGTTGGCATCGACCTTGTAGGTGCGACGGAGGATGTCGACCTTGATGTCGAGGTGAAGCTCGCCCATGCCCTTCAGGATCGTCTGGCCCGACTCGCTGTCGGTCGAGACGCGGAAGGACGGATCCTCGGCCGCGAGCTTCGCCAGGGCGAGACCAAGCTTCTCCTGGTCGGCCTTGGACTTCGGCTCGATCGCGATCTCGATGACCGGCTCCGGGAACTCCATGCGCTCAAGGATCACGGCCTTGTTCGGGTCGCAGAGCGTGTCGCCGGTGCGGACTTCCTTGAGACCGGCCAGAGCGACGATGTCGCCGGCGTGAGCCTCCTTGATGTCCTCACGGTTGTTCGCATGCATAAGCAGCATGCGGCCAACGCGCTCTTTCTTGTCGCGCGAGGAGTTGAGAAGCGTCTCGCCCGCGTTCACCTTGCCGGAGTAGATGCGGCAGAAGGTGATCGTGCCCACGAAGGGGTCGTCCATGATCTTGAAGGCGAGCATGGAGAACGGCTCTTCGTCGGCAGGCTTGCGAACGGTCTCTTCCTCGGTCTTGAAGTCGATGCCCTTGATCGCGCCACGATCGGCCGGCGACGGCAGGAACGCCACGACGGCGTCGAGCAGGGGCTGAACGCCCTTGTTCTTGAACGCCGAGCCGCACAGGACCGGGTGGAAGGCACGACGCTGGACCGCGGTGCGGACCAGACGACGCAGCGTCTCCTCGTCGGGCTCCTGGCCTTCGAGGTAGGCGACCATCGCGTCGTCGTCCATCTCGACGGCAGCCTCGACGAGCTTGCCACGATACTCCGCAGCCTGATCCTGCAGATCAGCCGGGATCTCGACCTCGTCGAAGTTCGCACCGAGGGAGTCGCTCTCCCAGACATAGGCCTTCATCTTGATCAGATCGACCATGCCTTTGAAGTCGCTCTCGGCGCCGATCGGGATCTGAAGGCAGACAGGCTTGCCGGCGACGCGCTTCACGATGTCGTCGACGCAGTTGAAGAAGTTCGCGCCGGTCTTGTCCATCTTGTTGACGAACACGATGCGCGGAACGTCATACTTGTCGGCCTGGCGCCAGACGGTTTCGGGCTGGGGCTCGACGCCCTGGTTGCCGTCGAGAACGCAGACGGCGCCGTCGAGCACGCGGAGGGAACGCTCCACCTCGATGGTGAAGTCCACGTGGCCGGGGGTGTCGATGATGTTCAGACGCTTGCCGTTCCAGAAGCAGGTGGTGGCAGCGGACGTGATCGTGATGCCACGCTCCTGCTCCTGCTCCATCCAGTCCATGGTGGCAGCGCCTTCATGGACTTCACCGATCTTGTGCGACTTGCCGGTGTAATAAAGGATACGCTCGGTCGTCGTCGTCTTGCCGGCATCGATGTGAGCCATGATGCCGAAGTTACGGTAGTCCTCAATTGCGTGCGTGCGGGGCATCGCTTAGCTCCTCAGGGTCCGGCCGTTACCAGCGATAGTGCGAGAACGCACGGTTGGCTTCCGCCATCCGGTGAGTGTCTTCGCGCTTCTTGACGGCGTTACCCCGGTTGTTCGAGGCGTCGAGCAGCTCGGCGGAGAGCCGGTCGACCATGGTCTTGTCGTTGCGGCCGCGGGCGGCCTGGATGATCCAGCGGATCGCGAGAGCCTGACGGCGCTCGGCACGGACTTCGACCGGGACCTGGTAGGTCGCGCCGCCGACGCGGCGGGAGCGGACCTCGATCGCCGGAGCGACGTTGTCGAGGGCCTGCTTGAAGACCTCGAGCGGATTGGCCTTGGCGCGGCTCTCGATGATGTCGAAGGCACCGTAGACGATGCTCTCGGCAGCGGACTTCTTGCCGTCGTACATGATGGAGTTCATGAACTTGGTGACGACGACATCCCCGAACTTCGGATCCGGGATGATCTCACGCTTTTCGGCGCTGTGGCGGCGGGACATGAGCTGACTCCGACCTCAATAAGGATTGGCGGCTTACTTCGGCCGCTTCGCGCCGTACTTCGAACGACGCTGCTTACGATTCTTCACACCCTGCGTGTCGAGCACGCCGCGGAGGATGTGGTAGCGAACACCCGGAAGGTCCTTCACGCGGCCGCCGCGGATCATGACCACGGAGTGCTCCTGAAGGTTGTGGCCCTCGCCCGGGATGTAACCGATGACTTCGTAGCCATTGGTCAGGCGGACCTTGGCGACCTTACGGAGAGCCGAGTTCGGCTTCTTCGGGGTCGTCGTATAGACGCGCGTGCACACGCCCCGCTTCTGCGGGCAGGCCTCAAGCGCGGGAACCTTATTCCGGCTCTTTTGCGCCGTCCGCGGCTTGCGGATCAGCTGACTGATCGTTGGCATCCTGTGCCCTCTTTCAACAGCCACCGCCCGGTGGCCTTTGAGTGTCTTCAACGGTTGAGCGCCGCCCTGGCAAGCCTTTTGAGCTTGCACAAAACGAAGCCACGCCATTGGCTTCAGGAAGCCCTTGGCGCGGTGCGATTGCAGAGGACCACGATTTCGAGACCGCGGTCGTGCCCTAATCTGACTTGTGTCAGTCAAGGTTGAGTTCGGCAGCGTTTAGGTGGCATCGGTCGAAGCTAGGCGCTTCGACTGGCGAAAACCTACGGCCAGCCGGAAAGTCCGGTCTCTCTAGCGCCCGAGTCGGGGAAAGTCAACACTTTTCAGATTTCCTAAGGGAAATCGCCGATCCGGAGCGACGGAGACCACTGCCAAGCTCGTCGTGCCGTGCTGCCTAGGCTGATATGGGGAGGGCCCGCGCCCGTGCAAGAGCAGCTGCCTTCTCCGGCGAGCGGGTTCGGCAAAAAGAAAAGGCCGCCCGGAGGCGGCCTTCTCGATTATTAAACTGAGCTGTTACTCGGCCGCCGGAGGCAGCTCGCTGACCTGGGCCTGCGACTCGGAGCGCTTCTGCTGCAGGATCAGGTCGTCGCGGTGCTGGGCGACGGCCTTGATCTGGGCATTCAGGGCGCCGGTTCCGGCTGGGATCAGGCTGCCGACGATGACGTTCTCCTTGAGGCCCTCGAGAGTGTCGACCTTGCCGTTGACCGCCGCCTCGGTGAGGACGCGGGTGGTCTCCTGGAAGGACGCCGCCGAGATGAAGGAGCGGGTTTGCAGCGAGGCCTTGGTGATTCCGAGCAGAACCGGCACGCCGACGGCGGGCTTCTTCTTCTCGGCCACGAGACGCTCGTTGATCTCCTCCATTTCGAGGCGGTCGACCTGCTCGCCGGTGAGGAGGTCGGAATCGCCACTCTCGGTGATTTCGACCTTCTGCAGCATCTGGCGGACGATCACCTCGATGTGCTTATCGTTGATGAGCACGCCCTGGAGGCGGTAGACCTCCTGGATCTCGTTCACCAGGTAGGCGGCCAGCTCCTCGACGCCCTTGATCGCCAGGATGTCGTGCGGGGCCGGGTTGCCGTCCACGATGAAGTCGCCGATCTCGACCACGTCGCCGTCCTGCAGGTGGATGTGCTTCCCCTTCGGGATCAGGTACTCCACCGGCTCGGAGCCATCGTGCGGATTGAGCGTCAGGCGACGCTTGTTCTTGTAGTCGCGGCCGAACTGGATCGTGCCGGACTTCTCCGCAATGATGGCCGCATCCTTGGGACGACGCGCCTCGAACAGCTCCGCCACGCGCGGCAGACCGCCCGTGATGTCGCGGGTCTTGGCGCTCTCCGTCGAGACGCGGGCCAGCACGTCACCCGCCTTAACCTTCGAGCCCGGATCGACCGCGAGGATCGCGTCGACCGGCAGGAGGTAGCGGGCGTCGCCGCCACGGGCCAGCTTGGCGACCTTGCCGCCCTTGCCCTCGATGATGACCGCCGGACGCAGGTCGGCCGTACGGGCCGAACCGCGCCAGTCGATGACCACGCGCTTGGCGATGCCGGTGGACTCGTCCATCGTCTCGATCATCGAGGCGCCGTCCACGAGATCCTCGTAGCCGACCACACCTTCCATCTCGGTCAGGATCGGGCGGGAATAGGGGTCCCACTCCGCGATGCGCTGGCCGCGCTTGATGGTGTCGCCCTCGTCGACCTTGAGGCGCGAGCCGTACTGCAGGCGGTGAACCGCACGCTCAGCGCCGTCGGGCCCGGAGATCACGACAGCCACGTTGCGGCCCATGACCACCAGATCCCCATCGGAATTCCGCGCAATGTTCTTGTTGCGGAAGCTGACGGTGCCCTCGAAGCTCGACTCGAAGAAGGACGAGTCCGCAATCTGGGCCGCGCCACCGATGTGGAAGGTGCGCATGGTGAGCTGGGTGCCCGGCTCGCCGATGGACTGCGCTGCGATGACCCCGACTGCTTCGCCGTGGTTGACCGGGGTGCCCCGAGCCAGGTCGCGGCCGTAGCAGGTGGCGCAGACGCCGTTCTTGGACTCGCAGACGAGCACGGAACGGATCTTCACCTCCTGGATGCCGGCGGCGCCGATCGCCTCAAGGTGCTGCTCCTCGATCATCGTGCCCTTCGGAACGATGACGGTGCCGTCCTGGGCGACCAGGTCCTCGGCCGTGGAGCGGCCCAGGATGCGGGAGGCCAGCGACGCGACGACCTGGCCGGCGTCGATGATGGCCCGCATGCGGATGCCCTTCTCGGTGCCGCAATCCGGCTCGCGGATGACCGCGTCCTGAGCGACGTCCACGAGACGACGGGTCAGGTAGCCCGAGTTGGCCGTCTTGAGCGCCGTGTCGGCCAGACCCTTACGGGCGCCGTGCGTCGAGTTGAAGTACTCGAGCACGTTCAGGCCTTCCTTGAAGTTCGAGATGATCGGCGTCTCGATGATCTCGCCCGACGGCTTGGCCATGAGGCCGCGCATCGCGGCGAGCTGCTTCATCTGGGCCGGCGAACCACGGGCGCCCGAGTGGGACATCATGTAGATCGCGTTGACCGGCTTGTCGCGGCCGCTCTCGTCCTTCTTGACGGTCGAGATGCGGTTCATCATCTCGCCGGCGAGGCGATCCGAGCACTTCGCCCAGGCGTCGACGACCTTGTTGTACTTCTCACCCTGGGTGATGAGGCCGTCCTGGTACTGCTGCTCGTAATCCTTCGCGAGGGCGCGGGTCTCCTCGACGATCTGCCACTTGTTCTCCGGGATCACCATGTCGTCCTTGCCGAACGAGATGCCGGCCTTGAACGCATTGTAGAACCCGAGCGCCATGATGCGATCGCAGAAGATCACCGACTCCTTCTGACCGCAATGCCGGTACACGGCATCGATCATGTTGGAGATCTCCTTCTTCGTCATGAGTTTGTTCACGACGTCGTAAGGAAGCATCGGGTGCTTCGGCAGGAGACGCGAGAGCATCACGCGGCCGGCCGTGGTCTCGTAGACCTTCGACATCGGCTGCCCGTCCTCGCCGATCCCCTCCCAGCGGTAGCGGATCTTCGTGTGGAGCGTGATGACCTTCTCGTGCAGGGCGTGCTCGATCTCGCCCATGTCGGCGAAGGCCTTACCCTGGCCGGGCTCGCCGTCGGACACGATCGACAGGTAGTAGAGGCCGAGAACGATGTCCTGCGACGGCACGATGATCGGCTGACCGTTGGCCGGGTGCAGGATGTTGTTCGTCGACATCATGAGCACGCGGGCTTCGAGCTGCGCCTCGAGCGAGAGCGGCACGTGGACGGCCATCTGGTCACCGTCGAAGTCCGCGTTGAACGCGGCGCAGACGAGCGGGTGCAGCTGGATCGCCTTGCCCTCGATCAGGGTGGGCTCGAACGCCTGGATGCCGAGACGGTGCAGGGTCGGAGCGCGGTTCAGGAGAACCGGGTGCTCGCGGATGACCTCGTCCAGGATGTCCCAGACCTCGGGCTTCTCCTTCTCAACGAGCTTCTTCGCCTGCTTGACGGTGGCCGAGAGGCCGCGGGCGTCGAGCTTGGCGTAGATGAACGGCTTGAAGAGCTCGAGCGCCATCTTCTTCGGCAGGCCGCACTGATGGAGCTTGAGCTCCGGACCGACCACGATGACCGAACGGCCCGAGTAGTCGACGCGCTTGCCGAGCAGGTTCTGGCGGAACCGGCCCTGCTTGCCCTTGAGCATGTCGGCGAGCGACTTCAGCGGACGCTTGTTGGCGCCCGTGATGACGCGGCCGCGGCGGCCGTTGTCGAACAGGGCGTCGACGGCCTCCTGAAGCATGCGCTTCTCGTTGCGGATGATGATGTCCGGCGCGCGCAGCTCGATCAGCCGCTTCAGGCGGTTGTTGCGGTTGATGACGCGGCGATAGAGATCGTTCAGGTCCGAGGTCGCGAAGCGGCCGCCGTCCAGGGGCACGAGCGGACGCAGATCCGGCGGGATCACCGGAACGACCGTCAGGATCATCCACTCGGGCTTGTTGCCCGACATGAGGAAGGCTTCGATGATCTTCAGGCGCTTCAGGAGCTTCTTGGGCTTCAGCTCCGAAGTCGTCGTCGCGATCTCCTCGCGGATGTCGACGGCCACCTTCTCGAGGTCGAGCTCCTGCAGGATCCGCCGGATCGCTTCCGCGCCGATCATGGCCGTGAAGGAATCCTCGCCGTACTCATCCTGGGCGCGGAGGTACTCCTCCTCGGACAGGAGCTGGCGGTCCTTGAGCGGGGACAGGCCCGCATCAACGACGATGTAGGATTCGAAATAGAGGATGCGCTCCAGATCCTTGAGGGTCATGTCGAGCAGCAGACCGATGCGGCTCGGCAGGGACTTCAGGAACCAGATATGCGCAACCGGAGCGGCCAGCTCGATGTGGCCCATGCGGTCGCGGCGGACGCGCGCAAGCGTCACCTCGACGCCGCACTTCTCGCAGATCACGCCCTTGTACTTCATGCGCTTGTACTTGCCGCACAAGCACTCGTAGTCCTTGATCGGGCCGAAGATTCGCGCGCAGAACAAGCCGTCGCGCTCGGGCTTGAACGTGCGGTAGTTGATGGTCTCGGGCTTCTTGATCTCGCCATAAGACCAGGACAGAATCTTCTCAGGGCTCGCGATCGAGATCTTGATCTGATCGAAGCTCTGCGGCTGCGCCGTTTGATTGAAAAGATTCATGACCTCTTGATTCATCGCCGTCTCCTGGGCTGGAGGACGCTAGATAAGCATCCTCACCGGCAATTGCATGAGGCCGCGGCATGAAAACCACCGCGGCCCGATCGTATCAGTCCTAAAGCGCTTCGCGCCTTACTCGGCCGCCTCGGCCGGAGGCAGCTGCTCTGGTTCGTTGGCGGACCGCTTGGAGTTGGTGAGCTCCACGTTGAGGCCGAGCGACCGCATTTCCTTCACGAGCACGTTGAAGCTCTCCGGAATGCCCGACTCGAACGTGTCGTCGCCGCGCACGATGGCCTCGTAGACCTTGGTGCGGCCGGCCACGTCGTCCGACTTGACCGTGAGCATCTCCTGAAGGGTGTAGGCCGCGCCGTAAGCCTCGAGCGCCCACACCTCCATCTCGCCGAAGCGCTGGCCACCGAACTGGGCCTTGCCGCCCAGCGGCTGCTGGGTGACGAGGCTGTAGGGGCCGATGGAGCGGGCGTGGATCTTGTCGTCCACGAGGTGGTGGAGCTTCAGCATGTAGATGTAGCCCACCGTGACCTTGCGGTCGAACGGCTCACCCGTGCGTCCGTCGTAGAGCGTCACCTGACCCGAGGGGTCGAGACCGGCCTTCTGAAGCATGGCCTCGATGTCCGACTCCTTCGCGCCGTCGAAGACGGGCGTGGCGAACGGAACACCGCGGCGCAGCTTGTTGCCGAGATCGACGAGATCGTCGTCCGAAGCCTGCTCGATTTCCGGCAGGTTGCCGTAGATCGAGACGAGCTGCTCGCGCAGGCCCGCGGTCCGGCCGGTCTTCATGTAGGCGTCGACAGCCTGGGCCACCTGCTTGCCGAGGCCGGCGGCAGCCCACCCGAGGTGCGTCTCGAGGATCTGACCCACGTTCATGCGGCTCGGCACGCCCAGCGGGTTTAGCACGATGTCCGCATGGGTGCCGTCCTCGAGGAACGGCATGTCCTCGATCGGGACGATGCGGGACACGACGCCCTTGTTGCCGTGACGGCCGGCCATCTTGTCGCCGGGCTGGATCTTGCGCTTCACCGCAACGAAGACCTTGACCATCTTCATGACGCCGGGCGGTAGCTCGTCGCCGCGCTGAAGCTTCTCGACCTTGTCGAGGAAGCGCTGCTCAAGGCGCTTCTTGGACTCGTCGTACTGCTTCTGCATGGCCTCGATCTCGGCCATCCGGGCATCGTTGTCGACGGCGAACTGCCACCACTGCGAACGCGGATGGTCGTTCAGGATCTCGCGGGTGATCGCGCTGTCCTTCTTGAAGCCCTTCGGGCCCGCAACGCCGCTCTGTCCGATCAGGATCTCCGCCAGACGGGCATAGGTGTTGCGGTCGAGGATCGCCTGCTCGTCGTCGCGGTCCTTCGCGAGACGTTCGATCTCCTCACGCTCGATGGCCTGAGCGCGCTCGTCCTTGTCGACACCGTGACGGTTGAAGACGCGGACTTCCACGATCGTGCCGGTCACGCCCGGGGGAACGCGAAGCGAGGTGTCGCGGACGTCGGAGGCTTTCTCGCCGAAGATGGCGCGCAGAAGCTTCTCTTCCGGCGTCATCGGGCTTTCGCCCTTCGGCGTGATCTTGCCGACGAGGATGTCGCCCGCATGGACCTCGGCGCCGATATAGACGATGCCCGCCTCGTCGAGGTTCTTCAGCGCCTCTTCCGACACGTTCGGGATGTCGCGCGTGATTTCCTCGGGACCCAGCTTCGTGTCGCGGGCCATCACCTCGAACTCCTCGATATGGATCGAGGTGAAGACGTCTTCCTTCACGATCCGCTCGGAGAGCAGGATCGAGTCTTCGAAGTTGTAGCCGTTCCACGGCATGAACGCGACGAGCACGTTGCGGCCGAGCGCCAGCTCGCCGAACTCGGTCGACGGGCCGTCCGCGATGATGTCGCCCTTGCGGACGAGATCGCCGGCGCGGACCAGCGGCTTCTGCGTGATGCAGGTCGACTGGTTGGAGCGCTGGAACTTCTGCAGACGGTAGATGTCGACGCCCGGACGGGTCGGATCGGTCTCTTCCGTCGCGCGGATGACGATACGGGTCGCGTCCACCTGGTCGACGATGCCGGCCCGGCGGGCCGCGATGGCCGCACCGGAATCGCGGGCGACGACCGCTTCCATGCCGGTGCCCACGAACGGGGCGTCGGCCTGGACCAGCGGCACCGCCTGGCGCTGCATGTTCGAGCCCATGAGGGCGCGGTTCGCGTCGTCATTCTCGAGGAACGGGATCAGCGCGGCCGCGACCGAAACGAGCTGCTTCGGCGACACGTCCATCAGGTCCACGCGGTCCGGAGCCACGACGATCACTTCACCGGCGCGGCGGCAGATCACGAGCTCTTCCGTGAGCTTGCCGGTCGGATCCATGGCGGCGTTGGCCTGGGCGACGTTGTACTTCGCCTCCTCCATGGCCGAGAGGTAGATCACCTCCTCGGAGACCACGCCGTCGCGGACGCGGCGGAACGGGGTCTCGATGAAGCCGTACTTGTTCACGCGGGCGAAGGTCGCCAGCGAGTTGATGAGGCCGATGTTCGGACCTTCCGGCGTCTCGATCGGGCAGATGCGGCCGTAGTGCGTCGGGTGCACGTCGCGCACCTCGAAGCCGGCGCGCTCACGAGTCAAACCGCCCGGGCCAAGAGCCGAGAGACGGCGCTTGTGAGTAACCTCGGAGAGCGGGTTGGTCTGGTCCATGAACTGCGACAGCTGGGACGAGCCGAAGAACTCGCGCACCGCGGCCGCAGCCGGCTTCGCGTTGATGAGGTCCTGCGGCATGACCGTGTCGATGTCGACGGAGGACATACGCTCCTTGATGGCGCGCTCCATGCGCAGGAGGCCCAGACGGTACTGATTCTCCATGAGCTCGCCGACCGAGCGCACGCGGCGGTTGCCGAGGTGGTCGATGTCGTCGATCTCACCCTTGCCGTCGCGCAGGTCCACGAGCGCCTTGGTGACGGCGATCATGTCCTCGCGGCGCAGCGTCCGCACGGTGTCGTCCGCGTCGAGGTCGAGACGCATGTTCATCTTCACGCGGCCGACCGCGGAGAGGTCGTAACGCTCCGCATCGAAGAACAGCGAGTTGAACATCGCCTCCGCCGTCTCGAGGATCGGCGGCTCGCCCGGACGCATGACGCGGTAGATGTCGAACAGGGCGTCCTCACGGGAGGAAGCCTTGTCGATCGCAAGGGTGTTGCGGATGTAGGGGCCGACGGTGACGTGATCGATGTCGAGGACCGGGATCTCCGTGAGACCGGCATCCTCCAGCCCCTTCAGGAGCTTCTCGTTGATCTCGTCGCCGGCCTCGGCATAGATCTCGCCGGTGTTCGCGTTGACGAGATCCTCAGCGATGTACTGGCCGTAGAGATCCTCGTCCGTGGCGCGCAGCTCGGTCAGGCCCTTCTCGGCGAGCTGGCGGGCAGCGCGCGCGGTGAGCTTCTTGCCGGCCTCGAGCACGACTTCGCCGGTCTTCGCGTCGATGAGGTCGACGGAAGCCTTGAAGCCCTTCATGCGCTCGGCATCGAACGGAACGGTCCAGCCGTCCTTGGCGCGCTTGTAGATGACGCGGTTGTAGAAGGTGTTGAGGATCTCCTCGCCGTCGAGACCGAGAGCATAGAGGAGCGAGGTGACCGGGATCTTACGCTTGCGGTCGATGCGCGCGTACACGATGTCCTTGGCGTCGAACTCGATGTCGAGCCAGGATCCGCGATAGGGGATGATGCGGGCGGCGAAGAGCAGCTTGCCCGACGAATGGGTCTTGCCCTTGTCGTGGTCGAAGAACACGCCGGGCGAGCGGTGCATCTGCGAGACGATGACGCGCTCGGTGCCGTTCACGATGAAGGTGCCGTTGTCCGTCATGAGCGGCATGTCGCCCATGTAGACGTCCTGCTCCTTGATGTCCTTGACCGAGCGGGCGCCGGTATCCGGGTCCACATCGAACACGATCAGGCGCAGCGTCACCTTGAGCGGAGCCGCGAAGGTCATTCCGCGCTGGCGGCACTCGTCGACGTCGTATTTCGGCTGCTCGAACGTGTACTTCACGAACTCGAGCAGGGCGGTGTTCGAAAAGTCCGAAATCGGGAAAACCGACTTGAAGACAGCTTGCAAGCCTTCTTCCGGCCGGCCGCCCTTGGGCTCTTCGACCATCAGGAACTGGTCGTAGGACGCCTTCTGAACCTCGATGAGGTTCGGCATCTCTGCGACTTCCCTGATTTTCCCGAAGAACTTGCGAATGCGCTTCCGGCCGATCAGTGTATTGGCCATCTGGACCTCGTTCCTCTACACGGCTGATCGAGCACCCTGCCCTGTCCAGAGGGCTCGATCAGCCGCCCGACGGCTCAAGCCGTCAGCAAGCCAAAATTCCGGGACCTTCCTGGCCCCACGTGCCGTCAAGATGCCGCTCAGGCTCTTGGACGACACAACGGCCCCAAGCAAAACTGCCTGGGACCGTGTGTTTCTAGACCCCGGCTCGTGCCGGGAGTAACCCCGCGGCCATGCGGCCGCAGAAATTACTTGAGCTCGACCTTGGCGCCGACCTTCTCGAGGGTCGCCTTGATCTTCTCGGCCTCGTCCTTGGAAACGCCTTCCTTAACGGGCTTGGGCGCGCCTTCGACGAGGTCCTTAGCTTCCTTGAGGCCGAGGCCCGTGATGCCACGGACTTCCTTGATGACCTCGATCTTCTTGTCGCCGGCCGAAGCGAGAACGACCGTGAACTCGGTCTGCTCTTCGACGGGAGCGGCAGCAGCAGCGCCGGGAGCAGCCGCAACGGCCACAGCCGCGGCAGCGGAAACGCCCCACTTCTCTTCGAGCATCTTCGAGAGCTCAGCGGCCTCGAGAACGGTCAGCGACGAAAGATCGTCAACGAGCTTGGCAAGATCAGCCATTTTTTGATCCTTAAGTTCGGTTCGAACAGTTTGATGATTGAGGTTACGGCCTCACGCCGCTTCGCCTGTCTTGGCATAGGCCCCGAAGACGCGGGCGAGCTTCGCCGCCGGCGCCGTGCTGAGCTGTGCGATCTTGGTGGCCGGGGCCTGGATGAGGCCGACCAGCTTGCCGCGCAGTTCGTCAAGGGACGGCAAGGTCGCAAGCGCCTTGACTCCGTCCACGTTCAGGGCGGTCGCGCCCATTGCGCCGCCGAGGATCACGAGCTTGTCGTTACCCTTGGCGAAATCGACCGCGACCTTGGCCGCCGCGACCGGATCGCTCGAATAAGCGATCAGGGTCGGACCCTTCATGAGGCCCGAGATGGACGCGACGTCCGTGCCTTCGAGAGCGATCTTGGCGAGGCGGTTCTTCGCGACCTTCACAGTGGCGCCGGCCTGCTTCATCTGCGCGCGCAGCTTCTGCATGTCGGCGACCGTGAGGCCAGCATAGTGGGCGACGACGACCACGGACGTGTTGCTGAACACGTCATTGAGCGTCGAGACGAGCTCGCGTTTTGCTGCTCTTTCCACTGGGCTCTCTCCGGTTGGCGGATAAATCCGCCGGTTGCACCTGTCGTTCAAGGCCCAGGCTTGCACCCGAGGCATCCTTAAACGACGCTCTCGCAAGCCCTGTCCCCCAAATCACGCCTTTTCAGGCGCACCGGGTGAGATGGTTCGAACCGATACTCAATGCCCACGTTAGTGGACTGAAACTCGGCTTCCCCGTCTATGCAGGTCCTCTCGAATTAAGCCGGACGAACCGGCACCTGCAGTCTCGGACAGGACATAGCCGGAACGCGCCAAAGGAAGACCCTTGGCCCGCCGGCCTGTCACCGCCCCGTCTCCGGAGCGGATTCCTAGCCGATGGCCAGCTCGAATCTGGTCACCGGTGATTTTTAGAAACTCAACGCGTCTCCATAAGCCTTTTGGATACAAATGCCAAGAGGCAATTGCATGGCTTTTCCTTGCGGAAAGTTTGGAGCGGGAACCTGATGTAAGGGCGGTCGACCGCCTATGCAAGCCCTTGCAGCAGAAGAAGACCCAATGCCCTTCCTCTAAGAAAAAGGCCCGGCAGAGACTGCCGGGCCCTTGTCTTGCCTTAGCGTTGCTGGGGCTTACGCGCCGAGAACGGAAGCGGGATCAACCTTCACGCCCGGGCCCATCGTCGAGGACACGGCGACGCGCTGGATGTAGGTGCCCTTGGCGCCGGCCGGCTTGGCCTTGGCGACGGCGTCAGCGAAAGCCTTGATGTTCTCGACGAGCTTGGTCTCGTCGAACGAGGCCTTGCCGATGCCGGCGTGGACGATACCGGCCTTCTCGACGCGGAACTCCACCGCGCCGCCCTTGGCGGCCTCGACGGCGCCCTTCACGTCCATCGTGACGGTTCCGACCTTCGGGTTCGGCATCAGGCCGCGCGGGCCGAGAACCTTACCGAGGCGGCCGACGAGCGGCATCATGTCAGGGGTGGCGATGCAGCGGTCGAAGTCGATCGTGCCGCCGTTGACGGTCTCGAACAGATCCTCGGCGCCCACCACGTCGGCACCGGCAGCCTTGGCCTCATCGGCCTTGGCGCCACGGGCGAAAACCGCCACGCGGACCGTACGGCCGGAGCCGTTCGGCAGGTTGCAGACGCCACGAACCATCTGGTCGGCGTGGCGCGGATCGACGCCGAGGTTCATCGAGACTTCGATGGTCTCGTCGAACTTGGCCTTGGCGCGCTCCTTGATCAGCTTCACCGCGTCCTGGATCGGGTAGAGCTTGGCGGCCTCGATGCCCTCACGGGCGGCGCGGATGCGCTTTCCTTCCTTCACAGCCATCATGCTCTCCTTAGGCCACTTCCATGCCCATGGAACGGGCGGAGCCCGCGATCATGGCCATGGCGGATTCAACGGTGTCGCAGTTGAGATCGGCCATCTTCTTCTCGGCGATCTCGCGGATCTGGTCGCGGGTCACGCGGCCGACATTGCTGCCC
>JAFAAP010000220.1 GCA_023426505.1 Pseudomonadota bacterium | reverse complement strand
ACCCTGGCGCTCCAACGCCCGAATCCCGTTTTGTGGGCTTCAACACCCGGAGACTACGCCACCCTCTCAAAAGTCCACCACATCCCAGACGGCACCGGCCGACCTTTTGCATTCAGGTGGCCGCGCTCAGCAAGAATGATGGCTATGTCTCGATAGGACCGTTGACCGCCCTTCGGACGGCGACGCCGAAGCCTCTTCACTTCGGCGACAATCTCAGGGTTCTTCTCTGCATGGCTCTTTCGGCCCTCGCACTTTCCGCCGCTCGAAACCCGTTTTCTTCGCGCCTCGGCAAGCTTCAAAACCAATCGGCTCTTCTCAAGCTGCATGAAGGCACCTGCGATCTGCCTTTGCGCTACGCGCAGTGGATCATCGCTCGCAGTGAGATCATCGCCGTTGGAGGTGAGAACCCGGACACCGCGCTGCTCCAGCACTAACAATCCCAATTCCTGCGCGACGAGGCTCCGGGCAAAACGGGACGCATCCTCGACTATAACGATGGTCGCCTTGTTGGCCTCGACCCAGTCGAGTAACTCGGTGAATCCCGGACGGCTCTCAATCGGGTCACTGCCGGAAACAGCAGCGTCATAGAACTCCGCCGCAACAGTGTACCCTGCCCGCTCGGCAAAACTCAGGATGGCACTGCGCTGTCGTTTATCAGAGTCTTTATCGGCTCCAAGGTTTGCGGCGGAACTCGTGCGGAGATATGCGGCAACAGGAATGAGTTTTTCTTGGCGGTTCATGCACTTAGGACGTGTTCGAGTGTTTAATTCCTGAGAAAGTTACACACCAAGGGTCTCACAGTTCAGCCATGTGTCCACTACTTATGCAGAGCCGACCCGACGACTTGTCCCGACACGAGCATAGTAACAATCTGATCCGGGCTTTCGAAGAAAGCCTCGGGCCTCAATCGCCTGAGCGCATCGGGGTCGTTGTACCCCCACGACACCGCCTCAAAGGCGAGACCGATGGCCCGAGCCGCTTCGTGATCGCGAATCTCGTCGCCTATGCAGATCGCCTCGCCCGGAGAAACCCCGCTCCTCTTCAGCACCGTGCGAAACTTGGCGGGCTTTCCGAACATGGACGCTCCGCAGCCGTAGCAGGTGACCTCAGACGCGAGCTTCGGTCCCAGTACGTGTCGGACATTTTCCTCGGAGTTTGAGCTTGCGACGGCCACATGGAGCCCTGCTACGGAAAGGCTCTCGATATTGTTTGCCGCGAGAGCACGCATATGCCGTGCGATGAGTGGCAGTTTCCACGTAGGCACACCGAGATACTTCATGATCTCACGTGCGCTTAGGCCCCGGAGCATCTCAGTCTCATGCGCCTGAATTCGCTTGAAGCCGAACCGATCTGCCACCGTGTTCAGGACGCGAGTAAACCATGGGAAGGTATCGGCGAGGGTTCCGTCGAAATCGAAAATTACGAGCTTGTAGCCCATCCCCTTACCCTTAGCTCTGTGCCCCTGAGTACCTCTTTTATAGTGGCTATAGGGAGGGGGCAGTAGCAGAGAGAAGAGCAGACCGTCCACAAGGCTCGGCTGATAAATCTCTATATGAAGAAATGCTGCTCCCAACATCGTTGCGCCCTGATCACCTGCCCGCCCTGTTCGAAACGTGCCGCCACTCGACTGTCTCGCCGCATTCTCCGTACCAACTGCCGTAACCTCTTTGCCGTCGAGATTGAAGCGGCGATCACGTCCACTGCTGACTTCCACCAGTGGCGCGTCGAAGCTCGCAATATTGTTGATTACCGCCGTCGTAGCCGTTGGTGGAAAGAGGTAGGGATGTGGGTTTGGCAGGGTCAGGACGGGCGGGTCCGGGGCATCGTCAGTCTGGGCTGTACTGAAACTGAGTTTTCGGCAGCCTTCCGGCGCTGGCCCACGACACTGCGGTCCATTGCGGCCTCGGACCTGAAGGCTGAGATCATGGCGGCGATCCACCCCGGCATGATCTTCATCGGGCCAGTCACAGGACGGTATCAGCGCCTCAAACTATTTGTGTGGCCGAGGAAGCCAATGAGGAGGGTGCTCGCCCCGGTTGTTCCCGAGGAGCACTGGATCGAGCCAATGCCAGTCCTCGTGTGAGGATCGATTTCAGTGGAATCTGATCCCTTCTTGGGTTTTGTAGCGAGCAGTCCGATGGATTATGGAACGCTTGCAAAAGTCCGGGTGTCGCGAATCCATTTTTCAACATCTGCACCGTTGTACGCTGGATTGTGTCTGTCGTGATCGGGGTTACTCTGGCAATTGAGGAGAACCATCAGGTTCTCCTCAATTTGCTCAAAACGCATCCTCTTTAGCGCAAATATCCGCGACGCTGCATCGGCGTGACGTTGGCAGCACCAATGTACAACCACGTCGTACCCTTCGATGAGCGCGGTCCCTTCTCGAATGGAACCTTGTCGGGCGAGTTGTCGAGAAGACGTTTGATTTCTTGGCCAAACTCCTGATTGTTCAGGCGACCATACGCACCCGGAAACATAACGCCCTCCCACTCGCTGTAGAGCAGGAATAGGTCCGACCCCAGAACCTTGTTGCCCTTGACCGCCACCTCGTTGAAGCGGGTGCCGTACTCGCCCTTCGGTGAGGGCGAATTCGGATCGAACTGGGCCAGCCACTCCTCGACCCGGCCCTTCTCGCGATCCTCCTCCTGCTTGCCCTTCAGCAGGTCCATGAACGGAAGCATCGGGTCCGCCGCCTCGGGATCGACCGAAACCCACAGCAGCTTGTAGTCGATGCTGTTCATGGTGTCCCGGCACGGGGTGTTAGAGAACTGAAGACCCACGAAACGGCGAATGCCGGTCGGATCCTTGATCAACTGCGCCAGCGTCTTGTTCGAGCAGCCGATGAAGGTGGCGTGCTGGGCGACCGTCACCTTGGTGTTGGTCCGCATCGGGCGGCGGGCGAGGGTCGCTGCCGTGATCGCGTGCTTGATGGTGTCCACGTTCGCCTTCGACGCATACCCCATCTCATCGAGGAACAGAATGAACGATTGCCAGATGTCGATGTTGCGGTCGTCCTCGATCATCTTGAAGTCAACCTCAAGCGACAGTTCGCTCAAAGGCTCGATGAACTTGTTCACGAAAGTGGATTTGCCCACACCCTGCGGACCAAGGATCACCGGCATCAGGTGGTTGGTGACCGGCAGCACGACACCCGCGAAGTTGCGCAGCTTGCGCTTCGCCTGCCAGATGAACTTCTTGAGTACCGCGATGTTGAACTCAGGACTGCTCTGCGTGGTGTCGAAGATTTTGGTGGCAATGTCGTTCCACATAATGTCAGCCGCCTCGACTTCCATCGGCAAAGGCTGGCCCGTTCCCACCGCATGACAGAGGTGGAACAGACGCGCCTTCTTGGCATCCTCATACCATTGGGTCACAGCGTCGTTGATCCCGTCACGGGAAAATCCCAGACGAAGCCTGTCGTTCAACATCCGAGCCTGACGCTCGAATTCTATCGTGTTGAGGGTCTTCGGGAAGAGGAAATCACAGTGCATCCGTACGAGCGGGTCCTTCAGGCTCTCCTTGTCGTAGACGAGCTTCTCGCCGGTCTTTTCATCAATCATGTAGGCGACGATGCTTCGCGTGAGCATGCCGTCGTAACGACACTCGACCTTATCGCGCTTGGTGACGATCCTGACCAAGTCCTCTGCGCTCGATGGTACCGTTCCAAGGTCTTCAATGATGCGCGCCTTGCGCTCCATGTCCTTAAACTGGGCCTTGGTGACGATGCCGTTCTTGACGGCGAAATCGCGGATCAGCGAATTGTCGAACCGGGTGTCGATGGTAATCGCAATCGCGTCGGGTTCAACAAGCTCGCCAATGACAATCTGGCCCGCAAGCTGCTGAATGATCTCACGCTGGAACTGGATATGTTGGTCATGCTTGGAGGATGTGGGAGGCGAAACGGTAATAACGTCGGTAGTCATGTGTGCAAAATCCTTAAACATAGAAAGAAAAAGCTTAGGCTGTTCATGTAGATCAGCCTAATCTGGCTATCTACATTCGGTGAACATATTCTATTTAGCACAGAGGCCATTTTTGTCTCAATTTGTTTTTGTGATGGCGATGAATTGGTCTCTGGGAGGGCGAGGTCTACATTTTTTGAAGTATTCACTCTAATCTACACAAATGATTTTCTCTGGGTAAATGATCTATAAATGTAGATTATGTATAGTATGTAGTGGTTTCTTTATTAAAAGAAATGAAATAATAAGATTATTTATATTAATAGAATGAAGAAAGGAGGTCATGCACAACATGATCTGCATATGTACAAAAGAGGCCGAAGGGCCGACCACAGGCGATGTGATTTAGTCACAGGTGAATACTTCACGACTTCAAGAACCAAATAGCTCATGAACTCAAGAATCTCACGGCCGCACCCTTGCCCACACCCGCACGAGAATACTGACCACCCAGCGTCGAATGGCCGCCTCGGCTCGTGGGGTGGCTCGCCACTACGCGACCTCTGCCTTCTGGGTTCATTACAAAGAGATGGACGCCGCTCGCGCCAAAGCGCGATCCGCGTGCCGCTTCGTACCCTGACCTGACGAGCACGTGAAGGCGCTGCGTCCTGCCAGAGACCGAGCGGCGTGGCCTGTAATTTTTTGCCCTGACCTCAACCAGCCATAACGAATTCTGCCCATCAGCGGTCAAGACCGATCTCGCGAATCTCAAAACTAAGTTCTTGGTGCTTGGGCCGCCACAGGCGGCCCCCAGACATGCAGCAGAAGGCATTTCGATCCCGAGACTGCAATCCGCCCAGCGAGAACCTGTCGCCTGCCTACGGGCAGTCGGATCGCCGCTGACAAACCGGCATGCCAGCCTCTCAAGCTAAAAACTAAGTTCTAAATGGGCGGCTTCTTTCCCCAAGCATTCCGAGAACGCCTCTTGAACTCTGAAGAGGACACGGAAAAGTATCGACAGTCCCACCTGTCGATTCCTTTCTCATGAAATTCGCAGCCCTGATCCGTGAGGCACGCCTGCGTGCCCTATTGACCCAAGATGATCTCGCCAAGGCAGCCGGGACGAGCCCTCGCGCTATCTGGCTCGCCGAACAGGGGGCAGGCACTCTGAAGACGCTGATCCCGATCCTACAGGTTCTCAAGATTGCCATCACTGGGTTGCCCCCGGCCCGCGATTTAGGGGCACGTGTCCGGGCTGCTCGCATGAAGAAGGGGTGGTCGCTTCAGGAACTGTCGAAGCAATGCGCCCTGTCAGTCCCAACACTGCGGGCGCTTGAGCGCGGATCAGGGCGGATCACGTCCCTCGAAGCCGCTATTCAAGCTCTCGCCCCATCGGCACGGCTGCGACGACCGCCACGACCCAGCCGGGAGGCTCCGCCTGTGGTAGCCCGGCCACCCATCCAGAGGTTTGTCAATGCTGACTGCATTGAGGCCATGCAGGCAATGGACGACGGCTCGGTCGATCTCGTGATCACGAGCCCGCCCTACAACGCGGGCAAGGAATACGAGACCGACCTCTCCGTTGAAGAATACCTCCAGTTTGCCGAGCGCTGGGTATCCTGCATTCGTCGGCTTCTGACGCCCACGGGCGGGCTCTGGCTGAATGTTCGCCACTTTATGTTGTCGGAAACTGAAGCGGTTCCGCTGACCTACTTCTATTATCCGCTCCTCGTGAAGCATGGGCTGCATATGGTTCAGGAGGTGGTTTGGCACTTCGAAGGCGGCCTCGCCTATTCCAGACGCTTCTCTCACCGGACGGAGCGCTGGATGTGGTGTGTGAAGGACCCGACGAATTACGTCTTTCACCTCGACGACGTGCGGGACCATACGCTCAATATCGGAAACGACAAACGCAACCACCCTGCCGGAAAGAACCCGACTGACTACTGGCACTATCCCACGGTCGTCGGCGGTCGAGGAGCAACAAGTGAGAGGACGGCCCATCCGTGCCAGTTCCCGGTTGCCATGATCGAGCGCATCATCCGGGCCTGCTCCAATCCGGGCGACGTGGTTCTCGATTGCTTTGGCGGCTCAGGCACGACAGCAGTTGCCGCCCATGAGAATGGGCGTGGCTTCATCTCTATCGAGATTGAGCAAAAGTACCATGAAATCGCGAAGGCCCGACTGAGCAAAGGAATGGCGAGGCAGTCTCAAGCCGTGTCGAACCGTGCCATTGGTCCAGAGGTCCTTGTCGCTTAGGCGCTTGTCGCCATGAGGGCTCGCGAGGAGGCGACTGGTGCAATCCTCATGGCGCACCGCAGAGGCGTCAGGACGCCCGTCCATGAACTCAGGTCCCCTCCTCCTCATAGTCGAAGTCAGCCATCCTACAGTTATACACCCTACCCTTGAGCAAATCGTTATAACGTCGCAGCATGACCTCGCTGAGTTCAAGCGTGAAGGAATAGCTCTCGCGTGGCGGAATGTAGAAACGGACGCTATTAGAGGAATCCTGATCCGACGTTACACCCTCGACGGAACAACCAATCCACGCGCCCTTGAGAATGAAGCGCGAGTTGTTCCTGATGGTCCCTGTCGCAATCACGCGGCCCTTCAGCTTGTCGTACTTCGCGTACTTGAACGAGCCGTTGATGCTCACGTCGGCGTATGCGGCAATCTCCTCCTGCGCTCCTAAGGGCCTGATCAAGCCAGCCCTCACAAGATCAGCAGTGCTGACATCAAAGTTGGGCTCACAGGCTTTCGTTGTCAGATCAAGCCGCTCATCTGGGCCTGAACCGGTGAACCATCTCTCACGCATCTCCAACGTAATCGTGCGGCTACTTTGCGCCTCGACAACGGTCCCCTTCTGACGCGCAAACGCCAGCGTGACCGTCTCTCCGTTGCGGCGCGGCACGATGCAAATCGCCCACATGTCGGAAAGACGAGCGTGGAGCGGATTGGTCACATCAAAGCGGAGGGCGATTGGCCTGTTGCCCTCCTCTAAGATCGTGAAGCTGGAGAATTCAACGAGCTTCTTGAGGCTCTTGACCGTCTCCTGAGAGAAGTTGCTGGTCCGCCGCTGTGTCGGGCCATCATTCCAGTTGTCGTAAACCGTCCATGCGATAGCGCCGATGATGACCCACTTGAGCCTGATGTTGGCGATTAGATACCAGATGCCTCCGAGGGCGGCACCGAAGATGGCGAACAGGACCGTGAAGTTCATGGGCCACAAAGGTGGATGCCATCTCAAAGCGTCTCAATGTCGAACTCTTCGAAGGGTTCATCATCAGGCAGGCTGAAGAAGCCGTTCGGGACACGCTCGACTGCCGACCATGGTCCTCCCTCCTCCTTCCAGTTTAATGAAGGAACGCCTGCCGCGAGAAATGCAGCCTCGGTCTCCCGACGCATTCCTCGCGCGACAAAAGCATTCCGTTTGGTGTGAGTTGCCGCAAGGATGAGAAAGCGCTGCGGTCCAACCGCTTGAACCTCGGCCAATGTCATACGGCGCGTGTTTTCAAAATAGAACTTGTGGCCCTTCAAAACGTCGAGGATGCGGTCGGTCGTTCGGAGACAATTCTGGAAGCGGAGACCCGCATCGACCATCTTGGCACCAGTATCGAGCGGAACCCACTCAGTACCTAGATCAAGCTGCGGATATGCAATACGCCTCGCGCGGTGAAGCCAACTCTCAACCCACTCCGCAACCGAAGTGTTTTCGCCAATGGATCGGATGGACGTCGCTAGGGCTTCGTCGCTGGCCTCCCCGCCAATGATCTGCCGGATCATCATGAGGGCAGTCGAGAGATCGGCGGCCTGCTGGGCATCACGGACCTTCGAGCAGAATCTAGGCCAGAGGAAAATAGGGTCGAGCGTCATAAGGATGTTGAGCCGCCCCACGTCCATAGACGGAAGCAGCCGAATGACTTTGGCGATCTGTCTATGCTTGGTATCAGCGAAGACTGCATATAAGCGCGGGTAATAGCCCGCCTGTGGTCGCGCCCCCGTCTTGGCCAAGGCACCACGAAAGCCGTCAGGGCACGAGCCATAATATTTCTCGATCAGATCACGGGCTCGAAGCTTCCGCATGTCCTTGAGCACCGGGCTTAGCGCCGTAAGCTGCTCAGGACTGGGAAGATTAGGCTCTTGGCCTTCTCGGAGCGGACGCAAGAAGTCCGCTCCCACCCTCGCCAAGACCGCAAACACGACCTGACGGCTGCCCTCTGGGAGCCGGATGAGCCAGCCAAGAAATCCGGGATCAACTGTATCAAGACTAACAATCAGGTCGTGAAAGCGACCGTTAGGTAAGGCGTTAAACCGATAGCGCCGATCCATGCTGACAACCTCTCTTGGATTCATCAGAACACAGGTTAGCCATCTGGCAACTACTTTCGACCGAACCCCTGTCCCGCTAATGGCGCAACATGAGTAAGGAACTCCTCCGCACGGACTGGCTTTGCTAAGCTGAAAGGCAAATCAGCGGAGGCTGCGGGGATGCGCAAGGTGGGGGTGTTTGCTGTCCTTGCCCTGAGCGGCTTCACCCCGTCCTGTGCTGAAAGAGTGATGATACCTGCCGCCACCCGCAATTCCGCGCCTTTGCTCGAAGCTGCCCCCAAGCCACAACCTAAGAGGAACGTGGCGGCGAAACATCAGGCTGAGAAGGTGATGGAGGATGCAAGAAAGCGTTTGGCCAGCCGTGCCCGTCAGACCAGCCCAAACCGACCGAGTATCGGGCTATATCTCACGCCATAGGACCATTCGCGCTTGCTCCTTGACAAAGCTGAAAAGGTCAACCGGACCAATTCTGACCAAACGTGAGGCAAGAATTTCGTGGAATTCACCGGCAGCGGCTTGTTCGGGATCGAACCTTCCTTCGTGAGCAACAGCATTTCGGATCATGTAGGCTGCTGCCACAATGTCCCAGAGTGGAAAATGCTCGGATTTGTCCAAAGTCTCCGAAGCCCACCTTGAGTTTCCAACCGAGTAGCCTTGATGAGTTCCATCAGGCAAAGCGGATGCCCCCTGCTGCCTGAAGGCGTTGGTGCTCAAAATATATGAATACACCCGACCCAACTTGCTATTGGTTGTTTCAGGGTTGCCCTTGCTGTTCAGTATCGCTGTCCCGTCCGGGTGCTGTAGCCTCGTACCATTCCGAGGAATTTTCCGGTCAGCAATTAGCTCTAAGACTGCCCAACAGCGGAGTAGCGCAAACCCCAAGTCTTGCTCTGCCGTGGCATCCGCAAAGGTACTCACGATCAGCCGCCCGAATGGGTTGCCTTGTAACCTCGGCAGCAACCGTTCGATCTGGTTTCCTGTGGCTGCTGGATTGAAGTCAGCTATGAGATTCCCTCGGTAACCGGGCAAATGGAACAGATGCCACTGATTTGATGTCCCCATCTCGGCTGCCATGCATGCGAACTCTCGTGGCATCTGACCACGATCTAGGCCGAGGATTTGAAAGAGTAGGGCTGAATGGGAGCGGCAGTGTTCTAGGGCGTCAACATGATCGATGGCCAGAACTGATGCATAGGAGACCAGAAAGGTTGGTGTTGATCGCGCGAACTGGCTCTCGGTTTCCTGCATGAACGGAAGCGTAGAAAGCCCTTCGTCTGTCAAGGCGGCGTTCACGATCTCATGCATCCGACTATGTGTCAGACCCATTCCGAGAGGGCGAACGCAATATCCCTCCAACTGCTGATATCCGTGGATCAGACATCCTACTCCGAAGATCAGAACACGGAACGACTTGGGTGGAGTGTGAGTATTTTGAATAGCCTCAGTCTTGATCGGAGCATTAACGTACCGACTACGCTCCACCTCCATGTCGCGAACCATCCTTTGTAGTCGGGGCTGGTCCACCCGCTGCTCAAGGACATTTTGAATAGCGAAGAAAACTGGCTCGAACCAGACCACCTCATTCCGCCCGACCTCATCCCCAAAGGTGATGATCACGCGCTGGACGAAGTAAAGACCTACTCGGAAGTCCATGGGTATGGTCTGGCTGACGGTTAGTTCGGTTTGACTACTCCGCTTTGGAGTGCTTCCGAAGCCGAATGCGAACTGGTTCCTTTCGCGCTCCACACGAAAGAAATCGACACTCACGTTGGTTATGGCATCGAGATCACCAAACGACGAGCCAAGGTGGAGCGTCAGGCGAACGGTGTCCCCCGGCAGAAACGACTTTCTATTCAGTTCGGCAGCGGCAGGAGGCATTCTGCTCTGATTTGCGGCTAGTTTGGCACCAAGGCATTGACGATGCAGTGCCTTTGAACAGCTTCCAACATTATTGTATGTGCGGACCTATGACATTCTTCAAAGCGAAAGCACCTCATACTTCCGGCCAAAATAGCTGTAGAGGAATTCGCCACTTCTCCCTTGTCGAGGAAACGTCCCCGGTGGACTCCGTATAGGCTCAGAGGAAAGCGCTGCAGGTGAACGAAAAAAGGCCCGCTTCGGCGGGCCTCTTACTTCGTCTAGTCCCGATCATAGCTTCGGCGCAAGGTTTCCATCTTGTTGCTGCCTCGCGCCGTGTGGCCATCACCATCGAGAACACAGACTTCGTAGCCGTTCAACAGCGGCTTAAGACGGTTGTTGATCCACTCTGTGACGGTTGAGTTACCGGGGGCCTTTCGCTCACGCTCAAAATCTCCGACTACAGTGTTCTTCGGAGCACGTACCACGATCCTGACCTCTTCCAGTTCGTAGACTTCC
The DNA here is from genome assembly GCA_023426505.1 of Pseudomonadota bacterium. Lineage (GTDB taxonomy): Bacteria > Pseudomonadota > Alphaproteobacteria > Rhizobiales > Beijerinckiaceae > Microvirga. The sequence continues at coordinate 14,240 of JAFAAP010000220.1, read as the reverse complement.
TGCTCAAGCTGGGCGACTGTTGTCGGCATAGGTGGCTCCTGTTGGTAGGGCTAATGGAGCCTTATCTGAGCCTTAATGCGAGGTTCCGTCAAGGACACAGTTGGAGCTTGGAATGGGAATTCAAAGCTTGAGCGCGGAAGGTGATGAAGGTAGTGGATGCGCAGGGCATCAGTCGATGCAATCCTCGCACCCAACATAGCCCTTGTAGGCGGCGTTGGGCTTAAACTTATCGAGTGAGTGGGCCGGATAGTCAAAGTCGAGTTGAAAGTGCAGGGACTCCAGCATCAGGTGGGCGGCGGCGCTTAAGGGTTGCCCCCCGACGCGCGACTGCAACGTGGCGGGCTGGGATTCCCGGCGCATCTGGCGCGTGAGGTGATCCAGATCGCGATACGCCTGATAGACGGCGTAGGCGATCAGGCCCCAACCATAGAACTTGCCGCGCGCCTTGCGGCTCACGTAGAGCGCGTCCACGTAGAAATCGAGGGTGACTTCAAGGCCGCGCGTGGCGGGCTCCACCGTGATCCAGCGATGGAGGATCATCACGCCCACGATGGGGCCACCGGACATGTAGTCGCTCACCCCGACCGCGATGGTGTCAAGGTCCCCCACGTCATCTGGGTAAGGGGTGAGCAGGTTGATGTCATTGCGGTCGCTGCGGTAGCGCTTGATGATCCCTTGCAGCGTGGCCGCGTCGCGGATCGGCTTATACGCAAAATAGCGGTCCATCCAAAACTCGTCGGCCACGTCGATGTCGCTCTTGCGGCTGCTGTCCGTATAGTTCATCACCTCGGACCCGTGCAGCGACATCGGCTTGTGGGGAGGCCGCCGCAGACGCAGGCCCGCCGCGTAGTCTTCCGCCCGCGCCAGTCGGTAGGCCGACATGGGCGCGCTGCGATACTCTCTCACTCGGGCAAATACGGCGGGCATAGGAACTCCCTAGAAGGTGGCGTCCTCGTTCCCTGCGAAGGCGGTATCCTCGTCTTTCGGCCGGAACATGACAGCATCGTTGATACTTTCAAAGTATATTACAAAGACTACGCCATCTGACGAGTAGTCCGAGCGACAATCACAGCGCTCCATCGCGTTGGTTGCCAGCGCCGCGCCTATCGCTACTCTAAAGAGCCATCACCACGGCTTTGCTTTTCCTAGCAGGAGTTACAGGGGGCTGATCTCCCGCAGTCCGAGAAAACCGAGGGCCTTCAGCCCCGGTGTGGGAGCGCCGGTTTTGCCGTCATCCATCTTGACCCAAGTGCCTTCGAAGCCATCCACGACCAGCTTCACGAGCGCCCCTGCGCCGAGCGCAAGTAGCTCGTCGCGTAAGGATGCATTGCCGTGAATGTGCTTTGGCCAGAGCACGTAGTCGCGGACTTCGACCACGCTCATAGACAGCCCCCCCATAGCCCCTACTGGCCCCATGTTGCCCGAGCGTGGCCGTAAGGTAAAGCGGCGGGCTGAACCTCCCACCGCCTGAATCAGGACGCTAGGCTGCTTGAGCCATTGCTCGGCAGTAGGTGACCAGCATTTCGTTTTCGGATGGGGCCATTAGCAGATGCGCAATATCGGCTTCGACTTGCTTGTCCGTAGCTTCGATGCCCCACTCCTGCAACCGCGAGCGTATATGACTCTTCAGATGGAGAGGGGTGGCTTTCCGAGGGTTCCACATCCTCACAGAGAATTTCAAGCAGGCCAAAACCGTACTGTGAGACCCTGCCAGCTTCACGTTCAGGCAATGGATAACCACGAGGCCCGGAACTAATTTCGAATACGCTACCCGAGCGGCAGTCGAGAAATGCGCCTCAAATTCAGCCTTTTGAATGCCTTTTCCGTCTGTGTCGGTCTTCTCGAATGCGAGAGGGGCAAATCCTCCCGCCAAATTAACGGAGATGGGCTGGGACTTCAGGCTCTTCATTGTCTTCTCCTGTGAAAGTTGATTTGTGCGATCCGGCAGGCCGGATACTGCCAATGCATCCATCGCTCAGCATGAACCCGGCTGACACTGAAAGCTGACGAAGCAAACTCTATCGTTGCTTGCGCACTCACTACATTCCTCCACAACTTTCAGCGACTGTGCTTATGAGGACAGGGACAGCTTTTTATGTCGCAAGCTTTTTTTCAGAATCATGCAAATTTTAATTGTTGTTTTACATAAAACTGCTTGGCGTTCGATTTTTTGTAAAACAAAAATACTTTCGTCACTCCCTGAAGTTAACAATGAATGCCATCAAAAGCTTTGAATGGTTAGCTTGAGAGCACTCTACTCCATTTTCGTTGAGCCTGCATTCTGTAGAACAAGCCTTCCGGCCCCCACTCGACCGTGAGCGCGATCAGAGAGACCTTTCAGGTAGCAGGGTTGATCGAACGGGAGCACAGATGCGTTGCTATTAAAGAGTGAGTTCTGCCCCTGACGTATGCGAGGAATGATCTGTAGGCCGTCATCGGGTCGGATTCAGAGTTGATGAGACCCTGACCATCAAGAAGCTGGATGAGGAGTTCTTCGCGTGAGTGCGCTGCGATATAACATATTAGTAAGGACAGCGATCCTGCCGCTGGTGCTTTCCAGCTTCGTCATTTCTCCCGCTGCCCTCGCGCAAGCGGTTCCGAAGATCGGCACCTGTCCCTCAGGCTATCACACAAGTGGCGGGGCCTGTATGCCAAGCTCGCAGCAAAGGCCCGCTCGCCCTGCCCTGCCAAAGACCGGGATGTGTCCTTCCGGTTACCACAACTCGGGCGATTACTGTCTCGGATCAAGCGATAATGCCAAGCACGCGATCCCAAAGACAGGCTCATGTCCCAGCGGGTATCATACGAGCGGCGCATACTGTGTTTCATATCGGTGAGCCTGAGCCGATCCGCACCCACGTGCCTCTCAAGAGGCACGTCTAACCCCATTTTTATCAAGCTGTTGGGATATCTTGTTTGGGTTCTACGTTGTTGCTACGTTTGGCAGGATCGGAAGGGTTTAGCCGGGATTTGACGGGATCACTCATCTCTCACATCCAAGCGTGCGACAGCCCGCCACATCATTGAGAAGAAAGGAATTCCCTTGTCACCGTTGAACTTTCGAGGGGCATCCCCACATGCGGTATTCCCGTTCAACAAACGAAAGGAGGTGATCAAGTGTCTCATTGTCATACCCTGCGGTCCCCGGTTGCTGCGACCTTGATCTTGGCCTCTGCCGAGGTTCGTGCGTAACGCACAAAAGGGGCGGTCCGATCGGACCGCGGACCCGACAATGGAAAGGCCGCCCTTCGGGGCGGCCTTTCTCGTTTCATCAGGCGCTCAGAAGCTTGCCGGTTCGCTGGGCCGTGGTTCCGGCAACCTTGGCGAGGCGCTGACCCTGCGTCGCGAAGCGCAGCAGGATGCGGGCGAACATCACCCCGTCCGTGGGCGACGGAACGGGCGTCACGGTTCCGGTCAGCGGATCGACGATGTCGGCGACCGGGTCGCCTTCCCTCAGCCGGTCCCCGACCTGGGCTTTGAAGACCACGATTCCCGTGGCCGCCGCCGCGACCGGCACGGAGGCGGCGAGCGGCGTCGGCGCGCACAGGGGTGCCGGGACCTTGGGGGCTTCCCCGGAGATCACGCCGCGTAAGGTGAGGAAATCGACCAGAGCCGCCGCGTCGGCCTTGGCCAGGTCGTGGCTCACGTCGCCCTCGCCCCGGAACTCCAGGGTGGTCGAATGGCCGCTGAACGGGATCGGGTGCTCCGCGAAGCGGTCCGCCAGCTCGGCCCAGGGACGGCTGCACGCCTCGTCGAAGGGTTCGTCGCCCGATTCATCCGCCAGCAGCAGGGTATGGGAGCCGATCAGCGCGCTCAGCGGCTCGAACACCTCGGACGACCGGGTGTGGGTGTAGAGATGCACCACGGCCTCGGAATCGCAGTGCATGTCGAGCACCAGGTCCGCCTCGATGGCGAGGCCAAGCAGGGTCTTCTTCAGCACCTCGGCGGGATTGCCTGTCGGCCATGCCGCGAGCTCGGTCCGCATGGCCTCCCGGATGAGGCGGACATTGGCCTCTCCGTCCTTCGTGAGCCGCCCCTCGATCCGCTCCGCCACCTGCGGGACCAGATAGGGATAGCCGCGATTGAAGTTGATCCCGTCGGCGAGATTGAAGCGGCCGACATGCTCGCCCAGAACCCTCTGGGCCAGACCGATCGGATTGGCGGAGGGCACCAGCACGATCTCGCCCTTGATCCGGCCCTCGGCCTCGAGACCGGTGAGGCGCTCGCGCAGGTGGTGGGCGGCGATCATGCCGGGGATCTCGTCGGCATGAAGGGCCGCCTGGATATAGACCTGCGGGCGCGCGCCCGGCTGGCCGAAGCGGTGGACCGTCAGGGACAGGTTGGCGCCGGGTGCAAGCGGCGAGAGGGCGATCTGTTCTGTTTTCATGATGACCGGAAAAACGGGATGTCAGCGTTCGGAAGACATCGCGATATCAGGGCATTCCCCGCTTGAACAGCGCCGACTGCCGCCTCAGGCCTCCTGCCAGCCCTGCGACTGGAAGATGAAGCGCTCCGGCTGCGTGACCAGCGCGGCCAGTCCCTGGAGCGCCGGCTCCGGATTGACGATCACGTAGACCGGCACCTTGCGGGCCCAGGCGTCGTGCGGCGCCTTGGCGTCGAAGGCCTGCCGGAATCCGCCGCTCTGGAGGACGTCCACGATGCGCGGCGCGATGCCGCCCGCGATGAAGACGCCACCCGAGGCCTCGAAGGTGAGAGCGAGATCGCCCGCATATCGCCCGAGAAAGCGGCCGAAGAGATCGACTGCGTGTCCGGCGAATTCCTCACCGTCCAGCGCAGCCGCCAGCACGTCGTTGGGCTTGGCAAAGGGGCATGGGACAGCCCGGTGCGCCGCACAGGCCCTCGCCAGGCGCAGCAGCCCGGGTCCGGACAGGACCACTTCGGCCGAGATCCGGCCGCCGACACGCTCGAGATGAGGCCAGAGCGCCATCTCCTCGTCATCGGTCGGGCCGAACTCCATGTGTCCGGCTTCCGTCGCAAGGACCGCGAGGCGCTCCTCAACCGGCACGAGGGCTCCCGCCCCGAGGCCTGTTCCGGGTCCGAGGACCACCCGGGTCCCGGCACCTGCCGGCATTACGGCGCCCAGGGGTGCGAGGTCGCCGCGTTCCAGGGACAGGACGGTCACGGAGGTGGCGACGGGCGCATAGTCGTTGACGAGGGTCACGCGCTCGAGCCCGAGCGCGGTGCCGATCTCCTGCGCATCGATGGTCCAGGCCGCGTTGGTGAGGCGGATAACGGGACGGTCCACCCGGGTGGCCACGGCGATCATGGCGGAGCGGGGGGCGGCGCCCCGGTAGCCTGCAAGTGCAGCCCTGATTGCCTCGACCGGGCTCGGCGTCTGCGCGGTCAACGCCCACGGCAGGAGGCAGACGGGCTCGCCGGGAGCCGGCAGGACGGCGAAGCGGGCATTCGTTCCACCGATATCACCGAGCAGGACAGGAAACGCGAACATCGGACCTTCTTTTGCTTCTCATGCCGGCAGGAGGCTCAGAAGGCCTCCTCCCAGCTCCGGCTCAGGCGCACGGCGGAATTGATCAGACCCACCATGGAGTAGGTCTGCGGGAAGTTGCCCCATAACTCGCCGGTCGTGAAGTCCGCATCCTCCGAAAACAGGCCAAAGGAATTGCGCAGGCTCAGGATGCGCTCGAAGAGCTCGATCGCCTCCTTCTTGCGCCCGATCGCATTGAGCGCGTCCACGTACCAGAAGCCGCAGATCATGAAGGCCGTGTGCATGTGGCCGAAATCGTCCTCCACGTCGTAGCGCAGGAGAAGATCGCCACGCCGGAGCGCTTGGCCGACCGCATCAACAGTGGCGATGAAGCGCGGATCGTCGGCATCGACGAAATTGAGCTCCGCCAGCAGCAGCAGGGTGGCGTCGAGATGCTCGCCGTCGAAGGACGACACGAAGGTGCCCTTCCCGGAGTTGAACGCGCGTTCGTTGATGACCGCATGCATCCGTTCGGCATGCTGGTACCAGTAGGCCGCCCTCTCCTCCCGCCCCATGGCGCGCGCGATCTTGACCAAGCGGTCGCAGGCCGCCCAGCACATCACGCTCGGAAAGGTGTGGACCGCCGCCTTCGTGCGCAGCTCCCACGGGCCGGCGTCGGGCTGGTCGAACACCTCGATCGCCCGCTGCCCCAGGGCCTCCAGATGCGTGAAGAGCGCCCGGTTTCCGGTGCGGATCAGCCGCTTGTCGAGGAACGCATGGGTCGAGGCCAGGACGATGCTGCCGTAGGCGTCGTTCTGGATCTGCGTATAGGCGGCATTCCCCACCCGGACGGGTCCCATGCCGCGATATCCCGCCAGCGCTCCGGCCTCCCGCTCTTCGAGATCCGGCGAGCGGGTGATGCTGAAGAGCGGCGGCATGTCGGCCTGCGCCGGATTGGCATCCGCGTCGTCGACCAGGTTGGTGATGTAGGTGAGGTATTCCTCCATCGTCTTCGTCGTGCCGAGGCGGTTGAGCGCCTGGATGACGAAATAGGCGTCGCGAAGCCAGCAATAGCGGTAGTCCCAGTTGCGCTGCGTGTGCGGCGCTTCCGGGACCGAGGTGGTCAGCGCGGCCACGATCGCGCCCGTCTCCTCGAAGTTGCAGAGCTTGAGGGTGATGGCGGCGCGGATGACCGCCTCCTGCCAGTCGAACGGAATGGAGAGCGACCGAACCCAGTCGCGCCAGAACGCAACCGTCTGATCGAGGAACTCTCGCGCGGTCCGGTCGGCTTCCGAGCGCAGCGGCTCGTCCTCGCCGAAGAAGAATGACATGGGCCGTTCCACCACGAAAGGCCGCTCCTCGGCCACGTAGGAAATCGGCGCATCGGTGGTGAGCCGCAGGGAGTGATCGGCGCCGACGAAGCGCAGGTGATTGCTGCCGCGGGTGGTGGCCGGCTGCCGCTCGCCCCATTCGAAATGGGGTCGCAGGCTGACCCGGATGCGCGGGCGCCCCTTCACCGGACGGACGCGGCGGATGAGCATCGGCGGGCGGAACGTGCGGTCGTAATGCGTGAACCGCGGCGCGAAATCCGTGATTTCGACGATGTTGCCGTGGGAGTCGGTCATGGTCGAGACGAGAACGGCGGTGTTCTCGAGATAGGTCTGATCGCAGCTCACCATGCCGATCTGGTCGATCGCGAAGATGCCGCGCTGCTCCGCATCGGGCCGGTCCTCCGGGCAGTCGAGAAGGGCGGAGAAGACCGGGTCGCCGTCGAAACGTGGGAAGCAGCTCCAGACGATCCGCGCACGGCGGTCGACGAGGGCCGAGATCATGCAATTGCCGATGACGGCAAGGTCGAGAGAACTCATGACTTCAGGAAATCCGGTCGAAAGGAAGGGTGCCTTCGGTTGCCCACACCGACAGGCAATGCCTCAGGTCGGAGGGCGTTCCGAGACGCTCGCGGGCGATGGTCTCTCCGCCCCCGATGCGGATGGAGAGGCCGCCATGGGCATTCACGGTCTTGAATCCGTTCTCGTCGGTCAGGTCGTCGCCGGCGAAGATCGGGATTCTGCCGCGATAGGGCTCCTGCTGCAGGAACTGCTCGATCACCTTGCCCTTGCCGGCAGCCGCGGGAAGGATCTCGGCCACCGCCTTGCCGTGCTGGACCCGGTAGTCAGGCCCGAGCGCCTGGACGGCCGCATGGGCGGTCTCCAGGCCGAAGTCCTTCTCCTGCGGGGCCAACCGCCAGTGGATGGCGATGGAGCAGCCCTTGTCCTCGATCAGGACGCCCCGCTTGGGCGCGACGATCTCTTCGAGCCGCACCGCCATCGCGCGCAGGTGCGGGTGCTCGTCGGGGTCGCAGAGAAAGAGTTCTCCGCCGACGCGCCGTTCGAGGCCGTGGAGGCCGCCGATATCGAAGAGATGCGGCCTGAAGCGGCTGTCCAGGAACTCGATCGGGCGCCCGCAGATGATGGCAAGCGCGCCGCCGAGTCTCTCCTGCAGCCGGGTCAGGACCCCCGGCAGGGCCGGATCCACCAAGACGGCATCCGGTCGTTCCACGATGTCCACCAGGGTCCCGTCGAAATCGAGGAAAAGAGCGTAATCCTCGGCTTGGCTGAAGGGTGGCGGTTGGATCAAGGCAGCTTCACGCATACGCCGATGCCTCTTTCGGTTTCACTGGCAAGGAGCGCAGGGTCCGGCGAACGGGCCGCAGGCGTCCTTCCGCGGGAGCGCTCCGTTTAGGCGCGGCAACCTGAATGAAGGCGAAACACGCGCCCGCCCCGACGGGGCCCTGCGTCCCTTTGCCTGCGATAGGTCGGGGTCGCGTCACGGTCGCCTCGTCGTCATCAGGTCCTGTCCTCGTTCGGTCGGTTCTGCCTTCAACATAGGCTCCGACCTCCCGGAGGGAATGCCCCTGGGGTTACTGCGGGCGGAAACCCTGGTCTGCAGGAACCGATCGGCCGCAGACCGGCGACGAGCCGCACAAAGAAACGCGGCCGGACCTCTCGGACCGACCGCGGATGACAGGGTCTGAAAGCTCGAGCGGGCTTAGTGCTCACGGAAGGCGCGGGCGATCTGCTCCTCGAGAGGCTTGATCATGTACTGGAACGGCGTGCGCTCGTTGACCTGGACGAAGACCTCTGCCTGCATGCCGGCGATCAGCTTCAGGTGGCCGAGGCGCTTGATCTCGTCGGCCGGCAGGCCGACGCGGATCGTGTAGAAGGACGCTCCGGTCTGCTGGTCGCGGGACACGTCCGCCGAGATCCGCGTGACGGTGCCGTGCAGCTCGGGCGTGGACCGCTGGTTCGAGGCATGGACCCGGACGGTCGCCTTTTGGCCGATGGCCACCTGGTCGATCTCGTTCGGGAGCACCCTCGCCTCGAGGTCGAGCGTGTCGTTCGTCGGCACGATGTACATGACCGGCTCGGCGGGCGAGATGACGCCGCCGACCGTATGGACGTTGAGCTGATGCACGAAGCCGTCGCTGGGTGAGCGGATGTCGATGCGCTTGAGCTGGTCCTCGGCCGCGACGCGGCGCTCGGTGTACTCGGCGATCTTGCCCTGGATCTCGCGCAGCTCCTGCATGGCTTCGGCGCGCATCTGCTCGTCGATCTGGATGATCTGGAACGAGGTCTCGGCGATGCGCCCTTCCGCCTGCGCGATGGCGGCGATGAGCTGGCCGCGCTGGCCCTCGATGCTGGCCGCATCACGCTCCAGCGCGTTCAGGCGCGGCAGCTGCACCAGGTTCTTCTGGTAGAGGTCGCGAACGCCCTTGAGCTCGTCGACGATCAGCTCGGCCTCACGGGCCTTGGCATTCTGCTGGGCCTTGAAGCCGACGATCTCGTCCTGGGACTGGGAGATGCGCTTGCGGAGCTGGTCCTTCTGGGCCTCCCGGGTCGCGCGGCGGGCCTCGAACAGGGTCCGCTCGGATCCCATGATCTTCGCGATCGCCGGATCGTCGAGACGGCTTGCGAATTCCGCCGGCACCTTCACCGCGGCGGCTCCGTCGCGCTCGGCCTCGAGACGGGCCTGGCGGGCCAGGAACTCGTCGAGCTGCTTCGACACGACAAGCAGGTTGGCGCGGGTCACCGTCTCGTCGAGGCGGACCAGGAGGTCGCCTTCCTTGACCCGGTCACCGTCGCGCACCTTCAGCTCGCCGACGATGCCGCCGACCGCGTGCTGCACCTTCTTAATGCTGGAATCGACCACGAACTGGCCGCCGGCCACGACGGCGCCCGACAGGGTGGCGGTCGCCGCCCAGAGGCCGATCGTGCCGCCGAACAGGGCGATCATCGAGGCGCCGGCGATGGCCGAGCGGCGGAGGGCCTTCTGATGCCGCGACGGCTTCTTGGGCTTCTGGATCTTCATCATCATTTATCCGACCTCCCGCAGCGAGGCTGCCTGGGGTGCTGCGCCTGGGGCCGCCCGGGCGGGGGCCGGCGCAGGCGTCGTATTGCGTTTCATGACGGCCTGCAGGACCTCGTCCCGCGGACCCATGGCCTTGATCCGGCCCTCTTCCATGATGGCGACCAGATCCACGTTGCCGAGAGCCGCCGGGCGGTGGGTGATGACCACCACGATGCCGCCCCGCTTGCGCACGGACAGGATCGCCTCGTTGAGAGCCTCGTCGCCGGCCCCGTCGAGGCTGGCGTTCGGCTCGTCGAGGACCACCAGGAAGGGGTCGCCGTAGAGGGCGCGGGCGAGCGCCACGCGCTGGCGCTGGCCGCCCGACAGGGAGGTTCCGCCCTCGCCGATCCGGGTGTTGTAGCCCTCCGGCAGGCCCAGGATCAGGTCATGGGCGCCGGCCGTCTTGGCCGCCGCGATGACGGCCTCCGGCGAGGCGTCGGGCTGGAAGCGGGCTATGTTCTCGGCCACCGTTCCGTCGAACAGCTCCACGTCCTGCGGCAGGTAGCCGATATGGCGTCCGAGCTGGTCGGACTCCCACTGCTCGATGGCGGCGCCGTCGAGGCGGATGTCGCCGCGGAGCATCGGCCACACGCCCACGAGGGCACGGGCCAGGGTGGACTTGCCCGAGGCGCTCGGTCCGATCAGGCCGAGGCCCTGGCCGGCGCGGAGCTGGAACGAGGCCGCCTGGACGATCGGCGTGTTGCTGCCCGGAGCGCCCACATAGATGTCCTCGGCCACGACCTGTCCCTTCGGGGCCGGGAGGGGCATGAGCTCCTCCTGGGCCGGCACGACCGACAGGATGTGCTCGAGGCGGCGGTAGCCCTGGCGGGCCGCCGTGAAGCCCTTCCAGTGGGCGACGGCGATCTCGATCGGCGCAAGCGCCCGGGACATCATGATCGAGGCGGCGATCATCGAGCCGCCCGAGACCTCGCCCTTGATCACGAGGTAAGCGGCGAGGCCGAGGATGCCCGACTGCAGGATCATGCGGAACACCTTGGCGAAGGCGCTGATGCCCGAGGTCGATTCGCTGGCGCGCAGGCCGTCGTCCACGTGCTTGGTGTGGACCTCCTCGTAGCGGCGGCCCAGGAACTCGACCATGCCGAGGGCGCGAACCACCTCCGCGTTGCGGCGGCTGGTCTCGGCCATGGCGTGGCGCTCGGCCGCGCTCTTGGTAAGCTCGTAGGACGGGCCCTTGCTCTTGGCGTCCGTGTAGAGCGTCAGGGCGATGATGACGATGCCGCCGACCACCGACATCCAGCCCAGCCACGGATGGATGATGAAGCAGCCGATGAAGAAGATCGGCATGAACGGCATGTCGAACAGGGCCGTCGGGCCCAGGCTGGACAGGAAGCCGCGGATCTGGTCGAGGTCGCGGATCGGCTGGAGGCTCTCCGCCTGGCGGGCGCCCTTGAGGGGCATCGCCGCGACGAGGTCGAAGATGCGCCGGGACAGAAGCTCGTCGAAGCGGGCTCCGATTCGCGCCAGCATCTTGCCGCGGATCGTGTCGAGGCCGCCCTGGAGCAGGTAGGCCGCCAGAACGATTAGGGACAGGCCGACCAGGGTCGAGATGCTGCGGCTCGACAACACCCGGTCGTAGAGCTGGAGCATGTAGATGGAGCCGGTCAGGGCCAGAATGTTCACGACCGCCGAGAATACGGCGACCCCGATGAAAGCGGGGCTGCTGGCCTTGAGAGCGTTGTAGACCTCGGAGCCGTCGTCCCTGGATCTTCTCGTTGCCTGCTTCATGTGTTCTTCCATGGTCGGACCAGAAACAGCCCGCGCGTGATTATTACGTGGATCTCATGCAACCTCAAAGAGCCGCATGAGCTTTGCCGCCTCGCGACGGCTGCGAACTTGGGCTTGTTCTATGCAAGCGTCTTTCCTGCACCGACAGGCGGTGCGTGGATTCTTGATGCGCTCTCATAGATATGAGGAGCCCCCTGGGTGACGGTTTCCGTAACGCCACTCCTTTTGTAACCCTATTCAATGTAATTATGTCAACCAAAAGGCAGTGCAAGCAGTTAACTTTCTTTTTTTACTCTTCGTTTAGAGTGGGAACTTTCCAAGAACACCTCTCAACGTCGTAACTGTTTGGTAAATTTTCATAGTTAAGAGGGTGTGATCTACCGATGAGGTCACATCATGGACTTGCGAAATCATTCTCAAGATTTGTCCGGTACTCGCAAGCAGGCCGACGTATCGTCAGCACCTTCAAAAGAGGTAGCCAGCATGATCCGGCTCGACCCGAAGGCGAGCGAGGCCCTGGCGTCGGCCGTCGCGAGCGCGAAGCAATCCACCAAGTCCGGAGCACCCGAATCCACCAAGCTTGAGGTCGGCACCACGGTCCGCCGGCCCGCCACGCCCTTGCTGCTCCGGGCCGCGGCAGCCGCGGCCCTCGTGGCGGCGTGCGGACTGGCCTCCTTTGCCGGAACCCAGGCCCAGCGCAGCGCAGCGCATCAGTCCGGAGCCGAGGTGGCCGCGCTCAACCAGGACGCCTTCGCGAGACTGACCCGCGAACTCGAATCGGTCAGGACGGACCTCGCAGCCCTGAAGGCCGAGGCCGGATATTCGTCCCAGGCCAGCGCATCGGACCGGGACAAGCTGGACCAGAAGATCGAGGCTCTCGGGGCCGCACTCCGGAAGCCGGACGTGACGTCATCGGTGCTTGAAGCGCGCATCGACCGTATGGAAAGCCAGATCATGAGCACGCTCGGCGATCTTTCCGCCAGGACGGCGGCGGCGCCGGCGGCGCAGGGTCCGGCACCGGCCGCGGCAGCGCCGGTCGCGCCCGCCGCCCCTGCTCTAACGGAAGCCGCCATCCGCGAACCCGAGCCGACGCCGCCTCCTGCCACGCCCGTCAGGTCGGCGCGCAACGAGCCCGTCGACGGATGGATCGTGCGGGAGGTCTATGACGGCGCAGCCCTCGTGGAGGGCCGGAACCGGCGCCTCTACGAGGTCGCCCCGGGCGGCGTCGTCCCGGGCGTCGGTCGGGTCGAGTCGATCGAGCGGCGCGGCCGGAGCTGGGTCGTGCTGACCGACAAGGGCTTCATCGGCAGCTACCGGTAGAGGGAGTGCGCAGGCCGCTCTCACCGCGGAACGATGGCCCGCAGCCCATAGACCAAGGCCGTGAAGACGGCGAGGCTTGCCACATAGAGCAGGACGAACCAGAGGAGGCGCCTGCGGCGCCCCTCCGGCGGGCGGGAAGGCTCGGTGGCCATCAATGGTACCCGTAGCCTCCGCCCGAGATCTCCTCCGCGACCTTGCCGCGGAAGACATAGTAGGCATAGGCCGTGTAGATGAACGTGATCGGCAGGACGATCGCGAAGCCGACCAGCGCGAAGAGCTGCGAATGGACCGTGTTGGCCGTATCCCAGATCGTGAGGTTCGGCGGCACGTTGTAGGGAAACAGGCTGACGCCGAGCCCCAGATAGCCCAGCAGGAACAGGGCGATCGCCAGGAAGAAGGGCCGGTAGTGACGCCCCTCCTCGAGATCGCGGAACAGCCGGTAGGCCGTGTAGGCCGTGATCAGCGGAATCGGCGCCAGGAACGCGATGTTGGGCCAGGTGAACCAGCGGCTCTCGATCTGCCGTCCCAGGAACGGCACCCAGAGCGAGACGACCACCATGGCGATGATCGTCCCGATGAGGAAACGGATCGCCATGCGCCGGGCCCAGATCTCGAGCTCCCCCGTGGTCTTCATCACGCACCAGGTCGCGCCGAGCAGACCGTAGCCGAAGATCAGGCCGACGCCCGTCAGGACGCTGAACGGGGTCAGGAAGTCGAAGGTGCCGCCCGTGAACTGGCGCCCGTCGTTGGCAAAGCCCTGGACGAAGGTGCCGAGCACCATCCCCTGGAAGAACGTGGCGAGCAGCGACCCGAAGAAGAAGGCGTTGTCCCACAGGAACTTCGAGCGGTCCGCCTTGAAGCGGAACTCGAAGGCGACGCCCCGGAAGATCAGGGCGATCAGCATGAGGATGATCGGCACGTAGAGCGCCGGCATCAGGACCGCATACGCGACGTGGAAGACCGCGAAGAGCCCGCCGCCGCCGAGGATGAGCCAGGTCTCGTTGCCGTCCCAGAACGGGGCGACCGAACTCATCATCTGGTCCTTCTCGGTCTCGCTGGCCGCGAAGGGGAAGAGAATGCCCATGCCGAGGTCGAAGCCGTCCAGCACCACATACATGGCAATGGCGACGGCCAGCAGCAGCGACCAGATAACGGGCAGATACCATTCCATACCAACGCCGGTCATGTTCATTCCCCCGGATGGTTGATGGCGGCGCGCGTCGCCTTGTGCGCCGAGGTGAGCGGACGGCTCGGCACGCCCTCGGGCGTCTCGACGGCGGAACCCTGCGGGCCGCGGGCGATCAGGCGGTTGATGTAGTAG
>JAFAAP010000083.1 GCA_023426505.1 Pseudomonadota bacterium | reverse complement strand
GTCGGCGCCGCGGGGGGAGCGTTTCTCGCAGCCGATGGCCTGCCGCTGCGACAAGCCGCTTCGGACAACGTCGCTCGGGACGCGATCACGGCCTACCGGACCTATGTGGGCGAGCGGCTGCACCCGGTGGAGGTCGCGGCCGACCAGGAGGCCCATCTCGTCCAGTGGCTGTCGCGCCGCGTCGGCCACTCGCTCGTGGCCCCGAACCTGACCGGCCAGGGCTACCGCCTCATCGGCGGCCGCCTCCTGCCAGCGGGGGCGGAGCCTGCGGCTCTCTTCATGTACCAGAATGACGGCGGCCAGCGGCTGACGCTCTATGCCCGCTCCAGCGCGGCCGAGAAGGAGACGGCCTTCCGGTTCGAGAGCCAGAACGGGATCTCGGCCTTCTCGTGGATCGACGAGGGCTGCTCCTACGTGGTGACCGGCAGCATCGGCCGCGACGAGCTGCTGGCCGTCGCCCAGGCCGTCTACCGGCAGTACGAGGAGAAGGCGAAGCCGCCTGAGCGCGGCACCCTGTGAGGACGACGCCTCAGGGGCGCGTGGCCATCTCCCACACCATCTGAACGCTCGACGTGTATCGGATCGTCGCCGGCGGCACGATCGGGACTGCCGAATCGGCTCCCTTGCTCATGGCCATCTGCATGCGCATCTCGGGACGCGGCTCGAAGGGCTGGGCTGAGCCGTCGCGGATCTCCATCAGCCGGCCGAGCCCCACGCCCGCGGCCGACGCGTAGACCTCGGCCTGGCGCTTGGCGTCGCGCACGGCCGCCTCGCGGGCCCGGTCCGCGCCTTCCTCCTGCCGGTCGAGGCCGAACGAGACCGACTGGAAGGTCATGTCGCCGCTCGCCAGGATCTCGCCGGCGAGCCGCCCGACGCCATCGAGGTCGCGGGTGGTGATGCGCAGCTGGTGGTTAGCGGAGAATTTCGGCGCCTTCACCTCCTTGCCGTCCGGGGTGTACTGGGTCGGCGTCTGGAAGACCTGGAAGTTCGCGGTCTGGATGTCGTCCTTCTTGATCCCGAGGCCCTCGATGCGGGCGAGCACCCGCTCGGTCGCGGCGCGATTCGAGCTTGCGGCCTGCGCCACCGTGTCGGCCTGGGTCGCCACGGTCACGAAGACCCGGGCGAAGTCGGGCTTGAGCTCCACCTCGCCGGTCCCGACCACGCTGATCGTGGGCTGGTGCCGACCGGCATCGGTCTGGGCGAGGGCCGGGGCGGCGAACGCGAGGGTGGCCAGGGCCGCAAGGGTGGCGAGGCGCATGAAAGGTCTCCCTGAAATGACTGCTCCGCCGAAGCGGCGGAGCAGCAGGCGTGGCGGATGATGCCGGGACGATCCTGAGCGGCCGATTAACGGCCGGTCTTCACTCGGGTCCAGAGCCGGGTGACGGTGCGCTGCGAGCGCTCGTCGTAAGCCGTGTTGGTGAAGAGCCGCTTCATGGTGGCCTCGTCCGGATAGATGCCCGGATTGTTGAGGATCTCCGGCTTGATGTGCTGCTTGGCCGCGAGGTTGCCGGACGCGTAGGACACGAAGTTCGCGTTCATGGCGGCGACCTCGGGCTTCAGCATGAAGTTGATGAACTCGTGCGCCTCGGCCACGTTCTTGGCGTCCGCCGGGATCGCGAAGCTGTCGAACCACATGAGCGCGCCCTCGCGCGGGATCACGTAGGAGATCTCGACGCCGTTCTTGGCCTCCTCGGCCCGGTTCTTGGCCTGGATCATGTCGCCCGAATAGCCCACCGCCACGCAGATGTCGCCGTTGGCGAGCGCGTTGATGTACTCGGACGAATGGTACTTCTGGATGTTGCCGCGCACGCGGAACAGAGCGTCGCCGGCCTTGTTCAGGTCCTCGGTGCGCTTCGAATCCGGGTTGAGGCCCAGATAGGCGAGCACGCCGGGGAAGAGGTCCTCCGGGGAATCCAGCATGTAGATGCCGCAGGCCTTGAGCTTGGAGGCGATCTCGGGCTTCAGCACCAGGTCCCAGGTGTTGAGCGGCATGTCGCCCAGGATGTCCTTCACCTTCTTGGTGTTGAGGCCGATGCCGGTCGTGCCCCACATGTAGTTGACGGCGTACTGGTTGCCCGGATCGAACACGGCCAGCCGCTGCGTCACCTCGGACCACTGATTGGCGAGGTTCGGCAGCTTCGACTTGTCGAGCTTCTGGAACACCTTGGCGCCGATGAGCCGCTGCAGGAACGGGCCGGAGGGCACGACGATGTCGTAGCCGGACTTGCCGGCGAGCAGCTTGGTCTCGACGATCTCGTTGTTGTCGTAGGTGTCGTAGACGACCTTGATGCCCGTCTGCTTCGTGAACTCGTCCAGCGCCTTCGGATCCACATAGTCCGACCAGTTGTAGACGTTGACGACGCGCTCCTGAGCGGCGGCGCCCGTAACAAGGCCAAGGGCCAGGGCAAGGGAAGCGAGGGTACGGATCATCAGGGGTGGGAACTCCTCTGGTTCGAAGGGGACGACAAACGGGGTGACGCTAAGACCTTCCGGCGCAAGAAACAATCTTGAAGTCGGCCCGGTGGATAAACCCGGTCAGGCCGCCCGCCTGAGGGCCTTCGCCAGCCGCTCCAGGCCCGCATCCAGCGTCGCGTCCTTCTTGGCGAAGCAGAAGCGGACCACGTTCTTCACGGCGCCCTGCGCATAGAAGGCCGAGACCGGGATCGCCGCAACGCCGTGCTCGGTCACGAGGCGGCGGCAGAAGGCCACGTCGTCGGTCTCTCCCAAGGGCGCGATGTCGATGTTGACGAAGTAGGTGCCCTGGCTCGGGATCACGTCGAAGCCCAGCGTGTTGAGCCCCGCCGTGAAGCGGTCGCGGCTGCGGGCGAAGTCGCGCCGCATTCCCTCGAAATAGGCGTCGTCCTTCGCAAGCCCGTAGGCCACCGCGACCTGCAGGTTCGGCGGCGTCGTGAAGGTGAGGAACTGGTGCGACTTCGCCAGCACCTTCATGATGTGCGGCGCGGCGCACACGAAGCCGACCTTCCAGCCCGTGAGGCTGAAGATTTTTCCCGCCGAGCCGATCTTCACCGAGCGCTCGCGCATGCCGGGGAGCGCCAGCACCGGCTGGTGGCGGCGGCCGTCGAAGACCACGTGCTCCCACACCTCATCGCTGATGCAGATGGCGTCGAAGCGGCGGCAGAAATCGGCGAGCAGGTTGAGGTCTTCGGGCGGGAAGACCGTGGCCGTCGGGTTGAGCGGGTTGTTGAGCAGCACCGCCTTGGTCTTCGGCGAGAAGGCCTTCGCCAGCGCCTCCTCGGTGAGCCGGAAATGGGGCGGCTGGAGCGTCACGAACTTCGGCACGCCGCCGGCGAGCCGCACGAGCGGCAGGTAGGCGTCGTACATGGGCTCAAACAGCACCACCTCGTCGCCGGGCTCGACGATGCCGAGGATCGCGCCCGCCAGCGCCTCCGTGGCGCCGGACGTGACCATCACCTCGGTGGACGGGTCGAGGTCGACGCCCTGCCAGTGCCGGTAATGCGCTGCGATGGCGGAGCGCAGCTCCGGGATGCCCATCATGGACGGGTACTGGTTGTAGCCGTTGAGCACCGCGTCCGCCGCCTTCCGCCTGACGTCCTCCGGGCCCGGATCGTCCGGGAAGCCCTGGCCGAGATTGATGGCGCCGGTCTCCCGGGCGAGGCTCGACATCACTTCGAAGACGGTGGTGGGCAGGTTGGCGAAAAGTGGGTTCATGCCGGGGCTCTGATCGTTGTTTTCAGGGGCTTTGCCTGCTTCGTAGCATGGTCCGGCGCGGGATCGAACCCGCTTTGTCGGCATGGGCGACCCGTGTGAGCGGATCGAGGACGGGCGCAACATCCACCTCTCCCCGCCGGGGAGAGGTGAAGCCGCATTGGCCTTGCGCACTCCCTGCAAGGGCGAGCGAAGAAACGTCGAGGATGACACCGGGGAGCGCTGTTGCTATCGCGGGACGTCAACGAAACCCGTGCTCATGCCCGCCTCCCGTCCGTCCCTCATCGTCAGCCTCGCGATTCTGCTCGCGGCCTTGAGCCTCGCGTCGCTCGCGATCGGTCCCGCGCCGATTCCGGTCGTCACGGCCGCGAAGGCGCTCGTGTCGGACCAGGGCAGCGCCAGCGTGGTGGTGCGGGAGATCCGCCTGCCACGCACCGTCCTGGCGCTCCTGGTGGGGTGGATCCTCGGACTCACGGGCGCGGCCTTGCAGGGGTTGCTGCGCAACCCGCTCGCCGACACGTCGGTCTTCGGCGCGCAGCAGGCGGCGGCTCTCGGGGCCGTACTGGTGCTGTATTTCGGCTTGGTCGGCGCCCTGTCCTGGGCCCTCCCGGTCGCGGCCATCGCGGGCGCGCTCGTCTCCATCGCGGTCGTGGTAGCGGTGGCGGGGCGAAACGCCACCGTGGTGGTGCTCGTGCTCGCGGGTCTCGCGGTCGGGAGCCTCGCCGGAGCCGGGACCTCGCTCGCCATCAGCCTCTCGCCCAATCCCTTCGCGGTCACCGAGATCGTGTTCTGGCTGCTCGGCTCCTTCGAGGACCGGTCGATCACCCATGTGTGGCTCGCCCTGCCGTTCATCCTCGCGGCCTCCGTGCTCGTGCTGGCGGCGGCTCCGTCCCTGCGGGCCCTGGCGTTGGGCGAGGAGACGGCGCAGAGCCTCGGGGTCGACCTGCGCCGCCTGAGGCTTCTCGTCGTGGCCGGGGCGGCGGTCGGGACCGGCGCCTCCGTGGCGGTCGCCGGTTCGATCGGCTTCGTGGGCCTTGTGGCGCCGCACCTGGTGCGGCCGCTGGTCGGCTACGACCCGGCCCGCACCCTGGCGCCGGCCGGGCTCGCGGGCGCGGCGCTGCTGCTCGCGGCCGATTGCGCCGTGCGCCTCATCCCGTCCGGCACTGAGGTGAGGATTGGGGTCCTGACCGCGATTCTCGGGGTGCCGCTGTTCCTATGGGTCATCGCCCGGCGCAAGGCGGAACTGGCGGAGACGCCCGCATGAAGCGCCTCGTCGCCCGCTCCCTGTCGGTCGATCTCGGATCCCGCCGGGCCCTGTCCGGCGTGGATCTCACCTTCGAGGCGGGCCGCTTCGCCGTCATCGTCGGGCCGCACGGGGCCGGCAAGCCCACCCTCCTGCGCCGCCTCGCGGGGCTCGTGCCGCCGGCCGCCGGCACCGTCCCCC